>NZ_JBSFXE010000053.1:0-38718 GCF_053595195.1 Kitasatospora sp. NPDC002522 | reverse complement strand
TGCACAAGACGTTCGAGCCGTTGTTCGACCGGTATCAGAACTGGTTGCGGGAGCGGCAGTGGCGTGAGAACCCGGACGGGGCGAAGTACTTCGGGTTGCTGCATCCGTTGAACTTCGTGTCGTTCGTGGCGAACATGACCGGCAATCCGGCGCCGTTCCCGGTGCCGCGGCCGGGTGGGCACGACGGTGACGAGTCGTGGGGGCAGAGCGCGAAGGACCTGGCGAAGTGGTTCTTCTCCAACCCGTTCTCCGGGTTCGACCTGCGCTCCGACACCCCGATCGTCAACCTCTTCACCTCGCGCGGCGCTGGCGCGGTGCGGGAGGAGAACCCGGACGTTCGAGCGCTCGGCGACGTGCTCGGCGGAGTCCGCACCGTCAGCGACACCGACACGGAGCAGTACACCCTCCCCGCACCCGACCTCGGCGATCCGTTCACCCCCGATACCGTGCGTCTGCGCACGGACAGCGCCCCCGCGCCGGACGCGATGGCGGCGGTGCTCGCCGGTGGGCGCAGCCCACTGGAGGCGATGCTGGACCGCCTGCGCACCGAGGCCACCCCGAGCCACCACGCCCCTGGCGGACCGTCACCTGCGACCGGTACCGTCGGGCGCGACCGGGAAGCCGGTCCGTCGGAGCACCAGACGGCGCTGGACGGGATGTTCTCCCGCCCCGACGACGGCGACGACCACACGCCCACCCCCGCCGACGACCCCACCTCCGCCCCCGCCGACGACCACGCGCCCACGGCGGCTGCCGCGGGCGACCCGCGCTCACCCGTGGCAGCCGCCGTCCGCCCCGCGCACGACCACCCGCCACAGCCACTGCACGCGCAGCCCGGCAGCGCCGACCCCGCCCTGCCGCTGTCCCTCGCACCCGTGCACGTCGCCTTCCCCCGCGGCTCCAGCACCATCGAACCGGCCATGGACAGGATCGTCGCGGACACCGCCCGCCGCCTCGCCCCGGAACTGGTACGCCGTCACCACGCCGGACAGCCGATGCCGGTGATCAGGGTCACCGGCGGCGACGACCCCGACCGCGCCCACGGGCCCGCCCGCGCCGCCGCCACCGCCGCCGCCCTCCAACACCACCTGCGCACCGAACTCGCCCGCCACGGTGTCGACACCGACCCGCCGGTGAGGGCCGAACTCTTCGGCACGCTCCACCGCACCGCCCGGCAGCCTGTCGCCGCCATCACCCTCGACTACGCCAGCGTCGCCGACACCCTCCACCTCCGCCCCACCCGTACCGGCGTCCTGGTCACCGACCCCGCCGCACCCGCCGAGGACCACAGCCGCGCCGCACACGCCCTCGACCTCCTCCCGCGCTCCGATGACGCCTACACCGTCGCCATGCACACCGGCGACAACGGCGCCCCGCTCAGCCCGCACCAACTCGCCGACGTCCTCCTCGCCGCCTACGACCGGGGGAACCTCGACGGCAAGACCCGTATCGACTTCCTCTCCTGCCGCCTCGGCGAGCCGGCGGGCCGCCACGTGCCCGAGGCGATGCGGGCGCTGTGGGCGCATCAGACGGCGAACCCCCGCCCGGCCGCGGCAGGCCCGTTCACCGGGCGGGCACCCGCGGGAGACCTGTGGATCGCCCCCACCACTACCGGCCACCACACCGTCGTCCTCGCCGACCACCTCGGCCTCCGCCCCGACGGCACTCCCGCCGTCGTCACCAGCCACACCTCCCACTGGCGCACCTACACCCACGCCGGCGACCCCACCCACATCGCCCTCGAAACCGACCACCCCCACGACAACCCACCAGCCGACCTGGAACAGCTCGACGGCGCCGTCAAGTTCGGCCCGGAGCGCCGTCCCAGTCAAACCCGCGGGTACCCTCCCGCTCGATCCGGTCCCGTCGGCGTCGGTCGGCGCCCCGGTTCGGCACCGGGTGGTGAGGCACCTGGCGGAACGGCAGGGGGGGTGTCCGGAGTGGTGCTTCCCGGTTCGGTGGCACGTACGAGTGATGGGGACTGGCGAAAATGGCTCGGCATCGCTTTCCGCAGCCGTATCGCGCACACGTTCGAGCAGAAGGCCAACTCGGTATCGGTCAGTGTCAACAGCAAGGTGTTCAAGCTGCCGGAAGGTGCACGCCGCGCACTGTTCGCGCACCAGGTGCTGAGGGGCACGCGCCTCGACGACGTCAAGAGGGTCAGGTTCACCAATCCGGCGGGTGACCACTTCGAGGCCTCGCTGGGCGACCGCCCGGTATCTGAGGAACTGTTCCAACCCGGCACCCGCCCCGTATTCGGCGTGTTCATGACCGTGCCGACCCCTCCGGCTGATCGTGGGAACGACCCCGCGTTCGTGGGTTGGTACGGGCGGCTGGTCGACGAAGACGGCCAGCGGTGCGTGGCCTGGTCCCTCACCGGCGGCGAGGAGTTCAGGGCCGAGCCCGAACGGACGCCGTACGACGAGCCGCCCGCCGTCTACCGCCGTCGGCTCGCGCAGGAGCGGCGTGCCGCCTCAGCGGCCGCCGCCGGCCGGGGCATCAGCGGCAGCGGACCGGAGGCGGACCCGGGCATGTCGGCGTTGCCGCACGGCGGTACCGGTGCGGCCGGGGACGTGGCCATGGGAACCCGCACCGCTGACGGTCCGCAAGGTGGCGAGCTCGGCACCGGGGAGTCCCGTCTGCACGCCGAGCAGCCCCGGCAGGGACTGCTGGTGCTCGATCCCGTGAGCGGGACCGTCACTGCGATCCACCCTGACGGCACTATCACGGAGCCCGGCTTCGAGGAGGCCATGGTGCTCGCGGCCGAATCCGGCTACACCGTCCTCACGGGTTCGCCGGACCAACAAACCGACACCTCGGCCATGCTGTACCGCGACGAACGGCCGCTGGACCACGTCGGTCCGGCAGGTGATGGACCCGGGGACGGCACGGGAGTCTCGGAGCCGCTCGCCTCCGCTGGAGCGGGTGCGCTGCTGTCCAGGTTGGATCTGACGGTCGATCCGGTGCTGGGTGACGGGAACTGCTTCTTCCGCGCGTTGGCGCGTATGCGTCCCGAGCACGGCACCGAGGCTGACCTTCGCGCGGCGCTGGCGCGTGACTTCGGGAATCTGTTCGACGATTTCACCGTTGGTCCGACGCTGCTCGCCGAGGTGTTGACGGACAGTCGGCTCCTGTACGACCTGTTGCAGCTGACGCCTGAAATCCTGCCGTACCAGCTTGCCGACGCGGAGCTCTACACCGGTCTCCTGGCTCGGCTGCGCAGTGAGTTCGGTCCGGTCTGGGCCGCTGTCCTGGACCAGCTCACGGTCGACCGCCGCTGGGACAACGCCTTTGGCAGCGCCGCGCCGCTGCTCTACACACGGTACTCCGGGCGGGGGCTGCTGATAGCCGACGTTCGGAGCGGCACTGTCACCGCGGTCCACACCGACTACTCCACGACCTATCCCGACCCCGAGCAGGCCGCCCGACTCGCGTCCGACCACGGCTACCCCGTCCTCGCTCACAGGCCCGGCCACTACGACGCCACCACCTCCGCTTCACCCGCCACCGACTCCCGGCCGGAAGCGCGACGTCGACTCGGGGGTGAACCCGGGCAGACGGGCAGGCCGGAGCCTGCCGTGCCACCGCATGGCGGAGACCTGATGGAGTTCGAGCCGTTCCTCGGTCGTGAATCCGAGCACGCACAGGGCGAGTCGACGCCGCCTCCAGGGGCTCCGGCCGTCGGCGGTGAACACCCGGGCCAGGCACCCCGGGTCCTATTCCTCAAGCGCGTCCGGCACCGCTTCCACCTGGTCGCCGGCGCGACGAAGGCCAGTACCAACGGCGTGATCCTCCACCTGCCCAGGGGCTCCCGGCGCGCGCTGTTCGCGAACCAGCCGCTGAACGGCAGGGTGGACGGCAAGACGGTCACGTTGACCACTCTCGACGGCCGCCATTCGTACGAAGTCCGCCTTGACGGTCCCCGTGAGGCCGAGGCGCACCGAGCGGCCGGTGCCAAGACCACCGTGTTCGGCGTCAAGACGATCGTGCCCGACGTCCCGGCCGATCACCCTGACGGCGAACCGTTCGGCGGTTGGTACGCGCGGCTGGCCGGCAAGGTCGGCCGCCGGGTGATCGTCTGGTCCCGCACGTCGGGCGAGGCCTTCACACCCGAGGACGCCCTGGCGAAGCCGTATGACGAGCCGGACGTCGAGTACAAGTACCGGGTCGCGGTGGAGAAAATGGTCGGAAGGTATGTGCCGCTGCCTGTCTCCCTGGTGGACCCCGCGAACCGGGGCGCGTTCCTCGAACGGGTCGCCGAGCAGGGGCGCGCGGCTGCCACGAGTTCCGCGGTCAGCGTCGCCGGCAGGACATTCCACCTGCCGGCCGACAGGAAGACCCGCAGGTTGTTCGCGGACCAGCCGCTGGACTTCGTGAGGACCGGGAACGTGGTCACGTTCAGCACCCTGGCCGGCGATCGGTTTTCGGTGACCCTCGCCAGGGTCGTCGGGCGCCAGGTTCGTTGCACGGCCGGCGACAGTGCTCAGGTGTTCGACTTGTCCGTGATGGTGCCCAAAGTTCCTGCCGATCACCCTGCGGGAGAGGCGTTCGGAGGCTGGTACGCGAGGCTGGCCGGCGAGGACGGCCGCCGGGTGGTGGAGTGGTCGCGCACACCCGGCGACGGTTTCACCGCCGAGGGTGACCCCACGCCGTACGACGAGCCGGACGACGAGTATGCGTTCCGGATCGCAGTGGAAGCGCAAGCCCGCGCCCGCGCGGCGGAGGAGAGCGGGGTGCCCGCACCGCCTTCGCGCGCGACCACCCCGCACCGCGCCGATGCCACCGACGAGGTCCGACCGGCCGCGGAGCCCGTGGCGGCGGTGGACCCAGTCGGACCGTCGTCTCCCCGCGGCTCGCTCGACCTCCGCGACGACTCCGGCGACGAGTTGATGCCTCAGGCCGATTCCTCCGACGACATGGAATACGCCGACTTCGGTGACGAACCGTCATCCCCGGCCGGGCCGGACGCCGAGCCGCCCGCCGCGGACGACTCGGCCCGGCCCCAGACCCCCACCCCCGGGCCCGATACCGACCTGGTGGGGACCTCCCACGCGACCGGGTCGGCCGGTGCGCCCGCCGGACATTCGGACGACCCCGTTGCTCCACCATCCCCCACGACGGCCGACGTGGCGATGGCGGACGTGGCGATGGCGGATGTCGCGATGGCGGACGGTGACCGTTCCGAGTGGCCTTCGCCCGACGGCCTCACCATGAGCGCTGGGCCCGCTGCGGGCTTTCTCGACACCCTCGACCTCAAGGCCGAACCCGAAGCGGGCTTCGGCGAGATCCTGGACGCCCTCTACGCGAGCCAGGCATCGACTGCGAACCCCATCGTCATCGACGACGGTCAACCGACCCCGACCCGCCAGGAACCGGGCACCACGGAAACCACCGGACGCGACACCCCGAATGGCGAGCCGAGGCGAACCACCGGTGACAGCAGTCCCGTCCAGGCTCCCGCTACCCACGCCGACCACTCCCCGACCTACGTCCGGACCCCGGACATTCAGATGACGGGTGCTCAGACGGGCGTCGCGCAGGCCCCCGTCGCCGGGGTGCCCGCGGTGGGGGACCTGGTGCCGGTGCCCGGGGACGGCCTGTGCCTGCTGTCGTCGGTGGTGGTCAGCGACCCCCTGGCGGTGCGGGAGGGCCTGATCCACGCCGGCGTCGGGGACAGCGACCTCGACCGGATCCTGGCGGACCGGGTCCGGCCGGGTGCGGTCCCGGATGGGATCCGCACCCTCGCGGAGGGCGTACGCGACGCCGTCCGCACCTGGCTCACCAACCGCCGGACCGCCGACGTCCCCGCCGAGATCGTCAGAGTCCTGCGCGCGAGCACCCTCGAGCAACGCCGCGAGTCGCTTCGAAGCATGCCGCGCGGGCGGATCGAACAGCAGTTGCGCGACCTCGGGGTCGATTCCATCCCGAACGCCGACTTCCTCACCGCAGAGGCCACCTATCGACTCCTCGAAGCCGCGGTCGCTGCCAGTCCCCGCACGGACCTGTCGTCGGTGAGCGCCGCACTGGCCGCCAGGGTGCGCTGGCAGTGGGATCCCGAACGCGCGGACGCCGCCCGCCATCAGCTGACCATCCACCGCATCGAGCCGTCCGCGGACCCGACCATCCTGCGCGACCAACTGATCGACCTGACCGCCCGCGAGGCCTTCCGCAACCGCAGGCGCGAGGACCTGGCCGTGGCGAAGATCGCGGACTGGATCGGCTGGCGCTTCGAGGACCGCGACCCGAACGGGACCTTCCAGCAGATCCTCGACCACCAGCCCACCGGACGTCTCCCCCTGGACCTGCTCGACCGCGACGGCCTCGCCGCACTCCTCCTCGCGCAGGACACCCCGCTCACCGCGCAGGAGCTCCGCGACACGATCTCCGCCGTGCGTACCTGGGAGAGCTCCTGGAACGGGCCCTACGGCGAGGTTCTCCCCCCGCTCCTCGCCCACGCCCTCGGCATCCGCCTGCGCATCGCCGTCCATGGCGACACCGACCACATCGAACACCTCGGCCCCCCTGACGCCCCGGTCGTCACCGTTCACCACACGGGCAACCACTACGACGCCAGCGCCGCCGTCACGCCTCCCCGACACACCCGCCAACCCGACGACGGGACCGGATACCGGGACCTCCGAACCGGCACCGCCGGTAGTCGGAGGCGCGACCAGACCGGTACACGCGGCCCGGTCCGGGCAGGCCGCGTGGTCATGCCGGTCGTCGACTGGGCGACGTTCAGAGCTCCGTTGACGGCCCGACAGAAGTTCGAGCACCTGACCAGCATCAACCCCACCCCGCCCCGCCCCGCACCCCAGGCGACGCCCGCCGCGACACCCGCCCCGCGCCGCACTCGGAAGGTCCGCAGCACACCCGAAAGCACCATGGCGTTCCTCTTCGTCTACGGCAGCGCCCAGAACCCCGCCCTGACCCTCGGGGAGGTCGCCGAGCTGAGCTGGCACGGGCGCGACGTCCCCACGGTCGCCGACGTCCACACCCTGCTCATGACGCACGAGAGTGCCTACCGGAGGGACTACCGGCGACTCCACGAACTGCTGGCCGACGCCGCCGACCCGCGATCCCCCCGCCGCCGTATCAAGGAGTTCGCGGAGGCACACAACCTGCACCGTGACACCGTCGGCTACTGGGCCACGCTCGAACCCCCGGGAGCCGGTAGTGCCTGATCGGCGGCTGCGGATATTCGCGTGACGGCGCGGCGGCGCCGTCCCTAGACTCGGCGCGCTGAACCCGTCGTGCCGGAGTCGCCGGTGCGGTGGACCGTGACGTGGAGAGGGAGGGACCGGCCGTGCGAAGCGCCGCTGTCGTCGTTCCCCCGTCGCGGTTCGAGGTGATCCTGGTGTCCTCGACCGGCCGGCGCCCGCTGCGCGGCCGGCGCCGGTAGGACCCGCGAGACATCCCGCTCTTCGAGCACAACTCGGCTGTCATGGACCTCTGCTGACGGCTCGTCGAGTTCCCGTGGTTGTCCGTGAATCGCGCTGCCCTTCCCAGGATCGTCATTCCGAAAGGCACCGGGCCATGCGCACCGACCTCACCACCACCAGCACCCCCGTCACGACCACCGCCGCCCCGATCGCCGCGGTCCGCAACCTCGGCATCCTCGCGCACGTGGACGCCGGGAAGACCACCGTCACCGAGCGGATCCTGTTCCTCGCCGGGGCGATCCACAAGCGCGGCGAGGTGCACGACGGGACGACCGTCACCGACTTCGACCCGCAGGAGCGGGACCGCGGCATCACCATCTTCGCGGCGGCGGTCAGCTGCCGCTGGGACGGCCACCGGATCAACCTGATCGACACCCCGGGGCACGTGGACTTCGCCGACGAGGTGGAGCGTTCGCTGCGGGTGCTGGACGGCGCGGTCGCGGTGTTCGACGCGGTGGCGGGGGTGGAACCGCAGAGCGAGTCGGTGTGGCGGCAGGCGGACCGGCACGGCGTGCCGCGGATCGCCTTCGTCAACAAGCTGGACCGGGCCGGCGCGGACCTGGACGCGGCGGTCGCCTCGATCCGGGAGAAGCTCCATCCGGTGCCACTGGCCGTGCAGTTGCCGATCGGCCGGGAGGGCGACTTCACCGGCGTCGTCGACCTGCTCCGGCTGCGCGCCCTGACCTGGACCGACGCGGCGGACGGCGCGAGCGGCCCGGACGGTGCGGGCAGCCCGGGCGGCGTGGGCAGCGCGGGCGGTGCCGGCGCCTCAGGCGGCCAAGGCGGCGTACAAGTCGGCGAGGTGCCGGAGGAGTTGGCGGCGGAGGCGGCGCTCCGGCGGCAGGCGCTGGCGGAGACCGTGGCCGGGCTGCACCCGGGCGCGCTGGAGGAGTTCTGCGCCACCGGCACGCTCGGCGCCGACACCCTGGCGGCGGCGCTGCGGGAGCTGACCCGGACCGGTGAGGCCGTGGTGGTGCTGTGCGGCTCGGCGTACCGCAACCGCGGCATCGAACCGCTGCTGGACGCGGTGGCGGCGTACCTGCCCTCGCCGCTGGACGTCCCGCCGGTGCGCGGGGAGTTCGACGGCACGGCGCAGGAACGCCGCGCCGATCCCGAACAGCCTTTCGCGGCGCTGGTGTTCAAGGTGAGCGCGGGCGCCACGGGCCGGCTGAGCTGTCTGCGGATCTACTCCGGAACCCTGCGGAAGGGGGACACCGTGCTGGACGCGCGGACCGGGCGCACCGAGCGCATCGGGCGGATCCTGCGCGTGCAGGCCGACCGGCACGCGGAGACCGACCGGGCCGTCGCCGGCGACATCGTCGCGGTGGTCGGCGCGAAGGCCGCCCGCGCCGGGACGACGCTGTGCGCGCCGGACGCGCCGCTGGTGCTGGAGGCCGCCAAGGCCGCCGACCCGGTGGTGACCGTCGCGGTGGAGGCCCGCCGGGCGGTGGACGCCGACCGGCTGGCCGCCGCACTGGCCCGGCTCGCCGAGGAGGACCCGTCGCTGGTGGTGGGCACCGACCCGGAGAGCGGGCAGCGGGTGCTGTCGGGCCTGGGCGAACTGCACCTGGAGGTGGCGGTGGAGAAGCTGCGCCGTGGCGGCCAGGGCCTGGAGGTGACGGTGGGTCGGCCCACCGTCGCCTACCGGGAGACCGTCTCCGGTTCGGTGGCCGGCCTGGTGCTGCGGCACGCCAAACAGGACGGCGGCTCCGGGCAGTTCGCGCAGGTGGTGGTCGACGTCGAGCCGCTCGGCGAGGCCGGGGCGGAGGGTTTCGAGTTCCGTTCCGCGGTCACCGGCGGGCGGGTGCCGCAGGAGTTCGTGCAGGCCGTCGAGGCGGGCTGCCGGGACGCCCTGGCGGAGGGCCCGCTCGGCCACCGGGTGACCGGGGTGCGGGTGACCCTCACCGACGGTGCGACGCACGTGAAGGACTCCTCCGAGCTGGCGTTCCGCACCGCCGGTCGGCTGGTCCTGCGCGAGGCGCTGCGCCGCTGCGGCCCGGTCCTGTTGGAACCGGTCGCGGAGGTCATCGTCACGGTGCCGCCGGACGCGGTCGGCCCGGTGCTCGGCGAACTGGCCTCCCGGCGCGGCCGGGTGCACGGCTCCGAGCCACGGGGCGGCAGCGCCGTGCTCACCGCCACGGTGCCGCTGGCCGAACTGTTCGGCTACGCCACGCGACTGCGCAGCCGCACCCAGGGCCGCGGGACCTTCACCACCCGCCCGGCGGGGTACGCCCCGGCGCCGAAGTAGGCACGGCCTTCGGGTGAGGTGGGACGTGCAAGTGCCTGCGGCGCAACGGTGCTTGCGGCGCAGTAGGCACGGCCTGCGGAGACGTGGCGTGGCGTCAGGCGCAGTGCGTGGTGCCTGCAACGCGGCAGCGCCTGCGGCAATGTGGGTGCGGCCTGCGGTGTCCGTGGGTGGGGTGGCCCCCGTTCGGGTGGGTGGGGCGGGGGCTTCCTTCGGGTGGGGGTGTCAGCGGAGCCAGTCGAGTTCGGCGGCGCGGGCGCCGGCCTGGAAGCGGCTGCGGGCGCTGAGGACGTCCATGACTTCGGCGATGAGGCGTCTGACGGTGCGTTCGGAGACGCCGAGCTTGCGGGCGGCGACCACGTCGGTGTCGCCCTGCTGGAGGATCCGGAGCAGCGCGTGGTGCTGGCCGGACATGCCGTGCGGGTCGCGGGTCCGGGTGTCGCCGAGCGGGGTGGCGCCGGACCAGACGAGGTCGAACAGGCTGCACATGGCGGCGACCGCGCCGCGGCCGTGCAGGACCGTCGCGGTGTCGCTGCGTTCCGGGTCGAGCGGGACGACGGCGGCCTCCCGGTCCACGACGATCATCCGCATGGGGAGGGAGGGCACGGTGCGGACCTGGCCACCGCGTTCCACCAGCCAGCGGGCGTAGTCGGTGGTGGGCAGGTGGTTGCGCACCGAGTCGAGGAAGACGGTGCGCAACTTGACGCCGCGGGCGAGCAGTTCCTCGTCCAGGGGCTGGCTGGCGGCGCGCGCGGCCTCGCTCTGGCCGCCGCCGGGGATGAAGGCGAGCACCTCGGACCTGGTGCGCTCGCCGAGTTCGGCGAGGCGGTCGCGGATGGCGTCGACGCCGACCAGGTCCTCGGACTGGGTGAAGCGGCGGCCGCTGGCCGCCTCGGCGCGGATGATCTCGTAGGCGGCCTGGGCCTGTTCGACCTGCTGGCGGTGGACCAGCAGTTCGGCCTCCCGGTGGGCGAGCAGGGCCTTGAGGCCGACCTCGGGGACCACCGGGCGCAGCGCGAGCGGGTCGTCCCAGGAACTGCGCAGCAGGGACAGCTCGGTGAGCTCCCGGTAGGCGGATCTGGTCTCGGTGGCGGTCAGACCGAGTTCGGCCGGCAGTTCGGCCTCGGCCCGCTCCGGGTTGCGCAGCAGCGCCTGGTACACCAGGCCGGCCGCCTCGCTCAGGCCGAACGCCGTCAGGGTGGCTTGCATCTCAGCCCGCGACCCGGGCGGGCCCGTTCCAGCCGGAACCCCTCACTCCGTATGCCGACATCCCCCGCCCCTTCCGGCTGACACCTGACCACCGGGGTTCAGGTCTAGACCAAAGTGGCGGGTGGTGTCAAAGGTTTGGGCGGGATCGGGGGTGCATCGGGTCACCTGGTGAGATGGCGGTCCAGACGTCCGATCGGACCGGTCGGGCGCCAGGTCATGTACGGGATGTCGTCGTTGCGCCGGGCCTCGTCCGGCGGGGGGACCACGACCGGGTGGTGCAGGTGCACCAGGAAGTCGTTCCAGTGGTAGAGCGCGGTGGCCGACTGCAGGCGCAGCACCAGGTCGACGTCCTCGCCGCCCCAGCCCTCGTAGCGTTCGTCCATGCCGCCGATCCGGTCGAACACCTCGCGGGTCAGCCAGACGCAGCCGCCCACCGGGCGGCGCATCCAGAAGCCGCGCAGGGCCGCCGGGTCGAGGGCCGCGGCGGCGTCCACGCACCGGGTGCGCACGGCCTGCTCGCTGGCCCCCTCGTCCAGGTAGAGGACGTCGCGGTAGGGCAGGAAGGCGCCCACGCCGGGTTCCCGGAACCGGTCGAGGCTGCGGGCGACGAAGGACCGGTCCGGCAGCAGGTCGGCGTCGAACACGCAGACCGTCTCGGCCTTCGCGGCGGAGTTCACCACGCCCGCGTTCACCACCCACGCCTTGTTGAACTTGCCCGGGTGCGGGGCGAACAGGTACTCGTCGGCGAGCGGTTCGATCAGCTCGCGGTGGCGCGGCCGGTCGTCGGCCTCCACCACGGTCACCGTGTAGCCGCCCGCCACCGGCTCCTGGTCGCGCAGCGCCGCCAGGCAGGCCAGCAGGTTGCGCAGCCGGTGGCCGTCGTCGCCGCGGTCCCGGAACGGCACCACCACCTGGGCGGCGCCGCCCGGTTCGTCGGCCCGGGCGCGGACCGGCACCCGCCCCGCCGGCCCGGGCCCGGCGTCACCCACCGCGTCGCCGAGGTGGTGGCCGATCCGGCCGCGCTGGACGGCCTGCCAGGCCAGGTCGGCGAGCGGGCCCATCCGCTCCGGGAACCGCTCGGTCATCGGCAGCAGCGCGGCGACCAGCCGCCGGTGGTGGTCGGGACGGGTCGGCTCGGCGAGCAGCCGCCGGGCGGCCGGCGCGAACGGCGCGCCGTCCTCGTCGGAGGCCAGCCGGGCCAACTCCGCGGTCAGCGGCTCGATCCGGTACCAGTGGTACGGGTTGGTGGCGCGGGCGTGCGGGTCGGCGTGGATGACCAGCGCGTCGGCGATCAGACGGGCCGAGGCGGCCGGGTCGGTGGGGCGAAGCCAGGACATGGCGTCCTCCGATTCCTCACCGGTGCCAGGCCGGTGATACGGGGTCAGGACCGTGTTCGATGGGGTCGCAGGGGTCGGCGGCCGCCGGGTCGGGGGCGCCGCACAGCGGGGCGTCGACGGGCAGCCGGGCGAGCTGCGGGCCCGACCAGCGGCGCACGCCGTGGTTGGCCTGCAGTCGGGCGCCCAGGCCGACGGCGCGCCACAGCACGTCGGTCAGCTCGGTGGTCCAGGCGTCCGGCCAGCCCCGGGCGGGCACCGGGCCGACGGCGTCCAGCACCGCCGCGCACAGCCACGGGCGCAGCGTCGGCGCCGCGGACTCGGCGGGCGCGCGGCCCAGCGCGGCGCCCAACGCCAGCCCGTAGCGGACCACTTCGGTCAGCGGCAGCAGCCGTTCGCGGGCCGGTGGCGGCACCCGGTCGGTGATCGCCACGAACGCCGCCGCGGGTGCCGCGCCGGGCCAGTCGCCGCCGATCCGGTCCATGTGGGCGGACCAGGTGGCCCGCCGCCAGGTGTCCGTGCCGGGGTCCCACAGCGAGATCCGGGCCCGGCCGCCGTGCAGCAGCGGGAGCACCGCGGGCAGCGGGCTGACCTCGTCGCGCAGCCGCCCGTCGTACGGCAGCGCGGCGCTGCAGTCGCAGTCCTGCGCGGCGGGCCGCAGCAGGCTGTCCACCGGGCCGGCGGCCAGGTTGCCGACGTGGATCAGCACGTCCAGCCGGTGTTCCCGGGCGAACCGGCTGAGCAGGGCGTTCGGCGGGCCGCCGGCCGCCAGTGCCACGTTCGCGAACTCGGCGAACGGCACCGCCAGTTCGGACGGCAGCAGGAGCGCCAGCGGGGATAGGCAGTCCTGCGGCACGGCCGCCGCCCAGCCGCAGCCGCGGAGCGCCGCCAGCCGGGCCGCGGCGGCGTTCCACGAGCCGTACTCGACGTGCAGGGCGAGGGCGGCGCGCGGCCGGCCGGCCACCGCCCGGGCCAGTTCGGCGGCGAACTCGGGTGCCAGGCGGGCGCCGTCGCGCACCACCAGGTGGTGGGTGGAGCCGGTGCCGGCCGCCGCGCGCCAGGCCCGGACCAGGGCGGTGGCCGGGTCGGCGTGCACCACCCGGACCGGGTCCAGCGCGCGCAGCCGGCCGGCCAGCGCCGCCACCTGCTCCGGGCGGTCGGTCCCGGCGGCCACCGCCGCGCTCAGCAGGAGGGTCACGGGGCCCGGCCCGCCCCGGCGCCGACCGGGACCGGGCCGGACAGCTCCCGCACCCGCTCGGCCAGACAGTCGAGTTGACTGCCCGTCAGGTCGTCGAACGGCAGGTGGAAGACCAGCCGCTGCAGGCCGTGGGCGGCGTAGCGCTCCAGCAGCGGGCCGAGCAGGTCCGCGCCGACCTGGACCACCGAGATCCGGCCCAGGTCGCGGACCCCGACCGGCATCCGGCGGTCGGCGGTGCTCACCGCGAGGCTCAGCTGCATGGTGCCGGGCAGCGCGGCGGCGGCCGGCAGCGACCGGTCCGACGGGGACGGGGCGTCCGGGTCGGTGAGCCGGTCCGGGGCGAGGCCGGGCAGCATCAGCCCGTCGAGCAGCGGGCCGAGGGCGGTCACCACGCCGGGGTCGCCGCTGGCCAGCAGGAGCGGCGGCGGGAGGAAGCCCGGAGGCTTCTCGAACCGGACGGTGTCCGGCAGGCCCCGTCCGTCCTGGCGCAGCACGTCGTCCAGGGTGCGGACGGTGTCCAGCAGGTTCTGCCGCCGGGAGGCGTGGTCCAGGCCGTACAGCGCGTTGACGTTGGAACGGGAGCCGGCGCCGATGCCCAGCACCAGGCGGTTGCCGGAGATCCGCTGCAGCATCACCACGGAGCGGGCCATGCTCAGCGGGTGCCGGTAGCCGGCGCACAGCACGGCGGTGCCGAACTCCTCGAACGGCAGCCCGGTGCCCATCGCGTGGGCCAGGTCGGCGACCGGGTCGCCGGCCACCGCGCGGTCCGCGCCGTCGTTCTCGGTGAGCGTGACGTCCCGGGTCCACACCCCGGTGAAGCCCAGCTCGGCGACCCGGTGCAGGCGGCGCAGGTCGTGCTGCCAGGGGTCGTCGTACAGCGGGAGCAGGATGCCGGTCCTCACGCGGACCACCCGCCCGCAGCGGCGGCGGGCCGATCGGCCTGCGGGCGCATCGTCACACCGTGCGTCGCCGCACCGTGCGTCGCTGTGCCGTGTACCGCTTCGCCGCGCATGGCTACACCACCGCCGGGGCGCGGAACGCGGCGGCCAGGCGCTGCAGTTCCGCGGCGACCTGTGCGCAGCGCTCGGCGAGTTCGGGGGTCGGCGCGGCGGGTGCGCCGCCCGCCGGCAGGAAGTCGTCCGGACAGCCGGCCACCTGGGTGGGCACCACCCAGCCGCCCATCGCCCGTGCGACGGTGCGCAGTTGGTCGCAGACGGCGCTGCCGCTGCGCGGACCGCTGCCGTTGGCGGCCAGCGCGACCGCCTTTCCGGCGAGCGCGTCGCCGGGCAGTCCGTCCAGCACGCCCTTGAGCAGCGCCGAGTAGCCCGCGTGGTAGACCGGGGTGACCAGTACCACCGCGTCGGCGTCGGCGAGGCGGTCGAGCAGCCCGGCGGCGCCGGACTGCCACGGGGCGGCGGGGACGGTCTCGTACCCGATGCCGACCGGCTCCAGGGCCTGGCCGACCGCCCGGGCCAGCGCCGCGGTGTAGGAGTGCTCGCGTTCGCTGCCGACGAAGATCAGTGCTTTCATGCCGTCCTCCTGACGGACCGTTGCCGGGTGTCGTGGTCCTGGCGCACCGTCAGCTCGCGGCGCGGGCGGCCGGCTCGCCGAGGGCGAGGGTGTGCCGGGTGACCCGGGCCTTGGTCTCCAGGTAGAAGCGGTTGGCCTCGGTGACGAACACCCCGGTGGGCACCACCGCGGCCACGTCGATGCCGTAGCGGGCGAGCTGGGCGGCCTTCTCCGGGTTGTTGGTGAGCAGCCGGATCCTGGTCAGGCCGAGCAGCCGCAGCATCTCGGCGGCGGCCCGGTAGTCCCGGGAGTCCGGGTCGAGGCGCAGCTCGCGGTTGGCGGCGTAGGTGTCGAAGCCGGCGTCCTGCAGCACGTACGCGTCGAGCTTGTTGTAGAGGCCGATGCCGCGGCCCTCCTGACGGAGGTACAGCACGCAGCCGCCCTCGGCGTCGATCCGGCGCACCGCCTCGTGCAGCTGCGGGCCGCAGTCGCAGCGGGCCGAGCCGAGCACGTCGCCGGTCAGGCACTCGGAGTGCAGGCGCACCAGCGGCAGCCGGCCAGGGGCGGTGCGGCCCTCGCCCAGGCTGATCGCGATGTGCTCGCCCGGATCGCTGAGGCCGTGGAAGGTGTGCAGCCGGGCGGCGACCTGCTCGTCGCAGTTGAGGTGGATCGGCACCGGCACGGTCGCGCGGATCCGTGCGGCGGTCGTCTCGGTGATGGTCATCGCTCGTCCTCTCACGTCGGCCGGGGTGAGGCCTCGGTCGGCGGTGGGTGCTTCGGTCGGGGCGTGGCCCCGGCCGGGTGGGGTGGGTGCTGCGGGCGGTGCGGGTGCTGGGGGCGGTCGGTGGGTGTCAGCGGCAGCTGGCGGTGATGGTGTCCCACATCAGGCTGTTCGGGCAGACGGTGGTGGTCTGCGCGCCGACGGGCTCGGCCGAGGCGGTCTGCGCGAGGCCGCCGACGAGCAGGAGGGCGGCCAGGGCGGAGGCGGAAATGCCGGCGAGGAACTTGGTCTTCGACATGGGTGTCCCAATCATCGGAAACGTGCGGGTGGTTTACGAATTCCCTGGCGGAATTCGGCGGTGCGTTCGCCGAATTCCGCCGACGAGTAACTGTCGCCCGCCGCGGCCCCGCGCCGCCAGCGGTCGCCGCTGGCCGAACCCGGCCGTGCCTGATCCGGCCAGCGGCGGGCCGGTCGGGCACGCAGCACGGCCGTGACGCGCGCACTGTCCGAGTTGTCGCGGTCTGCGCGGCTCCCGCCGGAACGGACCCGAACGGTCCGGACCGGTGTCCGATCCGCCGGTGTCGTACGGGTTTTTCCGGCGGCCGCCCGGAATTCCGCGGCGTGAATTGTGCGCGGCGTTCCGGTCGCTGATGTGGCGAAATGGGCCCGCCCCCGCTCGCCGGACGGGCGGCCTGATCGCGGGGGCGTGCGGCCCGGCGCAGGGGCGTGCAGGGGTGCGGGGGAGGCTCGACCGCCCACGGTGCTCCCGCCGGTGCGGGCGTGCGTGCATGACGGATCGTCGGCGGAGGAATGCTCGCCCGTGCTGCCGTGCACACGGCGATCGGATGGAGGGTGCGGTGACGACGGTCGAGGACTTCCTGACCCTGTCGGCCACGCTGACCGGGTACAGCCCGGCCGAGCTGCGGGCCACCGGGATGGCCGAGGAGTACCGGCGGGTGGCCGGCCGCTACGCCGGACCCGGCTCGCTGGAGCGGCTGTCGGACGCCCTCGCGGGCACGCTGCCACCGCGCTTCGACGACGAGGCGGAGCGGCGGCTGGCCGCCGCCGTGGCCCACCTCTGGTACCTGGGCAGCGGCAGCTGGGCCGTCGCCCCCGAGGTCTGCGGATGACCGCCCGGGCGGGCGGACGCCGAAGGCCCGGCCGCCGTGGCGGGGCCGGGCCTTCGGGGTGACGGGGGTCAGTTGGTGAGGATGCCCGGGTCGGAGAGGCCGGGGGTGCCGGTCTCGACGTGGCCGGCGAGGCGGCGGACGAAGTCGGTGGTGACGTTGGAGGTGATGGTGACGTCGTACCAGTTGCGGCAGGTCGCCAGGTTGAGGGTCAGGGTGACGGTGGCGCCCTTGTGGACGGCGACGGTCTGCGGGGTGCCGGCGTAGGCGTTGGAGACGGTGAGGACCGCGTCGGCGCCGGCCGGGTTGGTGAAGGTGAGGTCGAGGTTGCCGGTGGCCGCGTTGTGGCGGGCGGTGACCTCGGGGCCGGCGGTCTTGCCGGGGTTGCGGAAGCGGCGCATGAAGCCGTTCGGCCCGAACACGCTCAGGTCGGTGACGCCCTTGGAGTAACTGGTGTTCCAGGCGTCGGAGATCGACTTGCCGGCCTCGGTGGTGTAGGTCCACGGGCCGTCGGTCCGGTTGGCGGAGGTGACCATGAACTGGGCGCCGGCCGCCGCGCCGCCGCTGAACGCCAGGGTGTACTTGCCGGTCGAGGTGGTGGCCGAACCGTCCACGTACGGCGCGTACTTGAGCGGGCGGGTGGGCTTGGACCCGGCCTCCTGCCGGGGCATGGTGCCGGTGGCCGGCGGGGTCGGCACGTAGTCGGCGTGCCGGTTGTGGTCGGCGGGCTGGTAGGCCGCCGTGGAGGGCAGCGCCGCCGCCGCGGTGTGCGAGGCGGTGAAGTCGAAGGCGGAGGTCAGGTCGCCGCAGATGGCCCGCCGCCAGGGCGAGATGTGCGGCTCCTGCACGCCGAAGCGCTGCTCCATGAACCGGATGATCGAGGTGTGGTCGAAGGTCTCCGAGCAGGTGTAGCCGCCGGTGCTCCACGGCGAGACGACCAGCATCGGTACCCGCTGGCCGAGGCCGTACGGGCCGGCCGCGTAGGAGGCGTTGCCGCCGAAGTAGTCGGCGCCGGTGGCGACCGTGGACAGGCCCTGCGAGGCCGAGGACGGGGGGAACGGCGGGACGACGTGGTCGAAGAAGCCGTCGTTCTCGTCGTAGGTGATGAACAGCGCGGTCTTCGCCCACACGTCCGGGTTGGCGGTGAGCGCGTCGAGCACCTGGGAGACGTACCAGGCGCCGTAGTTGGCGGGCCAGTTGGGGTGCTCGGTGAACGCCTCGGGGGCGGCGATCCAGGAGATCTGCGGCAGCGTGCCGGCCTGCACGTCGCGCTTCAGGACGTCGAACAGGCCGTCGCCGGCCTTGGCGTCGGTGCCGGTGCGGGCCTTCTCGTAGAGGGCGCTGCCGGGCTGCGCGTTGCGGTAGTTGTTGAAGTACAGCAGCGAGTTGTCGCCGTAGTTGCCGCGGTAGGCGTCGCTGATCCAGCCCCACGAGCCGGCCGCGTTCAGGCCGTCGCCGATGTCCTGGTAGATCTTCCAGGACACCCCGGCCGCCTCCAGGCGCTCGGGGTAGGTGGTCCAGGAGTAGCCGGCCTCCTGGTTGCCGAGCACCGGGCCGCCGCCGGTCGCGTCGTTGCCGGTGTAGCCCGTCCACATGTAGTAGCGGTTCGGGTCGGTCGAGCCGATGAACGAGCAGTGGTAGGCGTCGCAGAGGGTGAAGGCGTCCGCCAGCGCGTAGTGGAACGGGATGTCGTCGCGGGTCAGGTAGGCCATGGTGGTGGCCGTCTTGGCGGGCACCCACTGGTCGTACTTGCCGTTGTTGAACGCCTTGTGGCCGCCCGCCCAGTCGTGGTTCAGGTCCTGGATGAACTGCAGGCCCAGGTCGCTGACCTGCGGCCGGAACGGCAGGATCTCCTTCTTGGCGCTGTTCGCCTGGTACCAGACCGGCTTGCCGCTGGGCAGCGTGACCGGCCGGGGGTCGCCGAATCCGCGCACGCCCTTCATCGCGCCGAAGTAGTGGTCGAACGAGCGGTTCTCCTGCATCAGCACGACGATGTGCTCGACGTCCTGGATGGTCCCGGTGGTGCCCTGCGGGGCGATCGCCGCGGCGCGCGCGATGCTCTGCGACAGGGCCGAGAACGCGACGGTGGCGCCGGTGAGCTGGAGGAAGCGACGCCGGTTCAGTTCTGCCATGGGTTCCGACCTCTGGGTGTCACGGGGGTGGGTGGAAGGTGCCACCCAGGACAGCGCCTGCGGGGGACGATCCGGGGGCCCGTTCGTGACTGACTGGCGTACGTCAAACGAACGCCTCGAGTTGTTCGGACAAGTGCTCACAGCTTGTACAGACAAGGGCATTCCGCTTGTGCGGAGCGGAGTTTGACGGTTCGTACCCGGGGCGGCCCGGTGGCGTCACCAGTCGCGCGCCGCGGCGAGCAGCCGGCGGCGCACCAGCTCGACGTGCGGCTCGGCGGCCGGACCGGGCCGGCGCACCAGGTACGCGGTGTTGATCGGCGGGTCGGCCGGCCGGTGCAGCGGGACGAGCGCGCCCGAGTCGAGCTCGGCGCGGCACAGGTAGCGGGGCAGCACCGTCCACCCGGCGCCGTGCACCACCGCGGTGCGCACCGCCCGCAGGTCCGGGACGGTGACCGCGGCCCGTACGTGCAGGCGCTGCTGGAAGACGTGCCGCCAGTAGCGGCGGGCGATCGGCAGGTCCTCGGCGTAGCTGACCAGCGGCAGGCGGGCCAGGGCGGCGGCGAGTTCGGCGGCGGGGAGCCGCCTGGTGGCGGCCAGGTGCGGTCAGTCGGCGGCGGCGACCAGCACGAACTCCTCGTCGGCCAGCGGTTCGGCGGCCAGCGTGCGGCCGGTGGGGCGGCGGGTGGCGATCACCAGGTCGTGCCGGCCCGCCCGGAGGTCGGCGAGCAGCGGATCGGTCAGGCCGGGGGTGATCCGCAGTCGGACGCCGTCGGCGACCAGCGGCGCGAGGGCGGTGAGCAGCAGGGTGCCGATCAGCTCGGCAGGTCCGGCCAGCTGCACCGGCGCGGGGGCGGCGGCCGGGCGCGGCTCGGCGGCCGCGGCCAGCCGGTCGAGCGGTTCGGCCAGCCGGGCGGCCAGCTCGTCCGCGGGCGGCAGCGGCGTCACCCCGCGGGCCCGGCGCTCGAACAGCTCCCCGCCGCGGCGCCGCTCGAGCGCCCGCAGCTGCGCGGTGACGGTGGACTGCGACAGCCCGAGGTGGTGCGCGGCGGCGGTCAGCGAGCCGAGCCGGTACACCGCGAGGAAGGTGCGCAGCTGGTTCAGGTCGGGCGGTCCGCCGCGGTTGTCCATCCGCCGAGCCTACGGCCGGCCGGGCCGCGGGAGCCATCGGAATTCCGATGGGCGGCATCGGCCTGTCCATTGGCCGCCGATGGGCGGCGCGGTCTACGGTCGAGGGGACCAGGCACTCCGGCACGCCGTCCGTTCGGTGAACTCCGGTAGTGCAGTACCGAGTTGTGAAGGACCGCAGCATGTCGAAGATCCTCTTCGTGATGACCGGCGCCGACCACTGGACGCTGAAGGACGGCACCGAGCACCCCACCGGGTTCTGGGGCGAGGAGGCCGCCGCCCCGTACCGGGCGTTCACCGCGGCCGGGCACCGGGTCACGGTCGCCACGCCCGGCGCGGTGGTGCCGCCGGTCGACCGCGGCAGCCTGGAGCCCGGCGTCAACGGCGGCGAGCGGCAGGCCCGCGAGGTCGCCGACACGCTCGACGCGATGACCGAGCTCAAGGAGCCGGTGGCGATCGCCGACGTGGACCTCGCCGACTACGACGCGGTCTTCTACCCGGGCGGCCACGGCCCGATGCAGGACCTCGCGCAGGACGCCGACTCCGGCCGGCTGCTCACCGGTGCGCTGGCCTCCGGCCGGCCGCTCGCGGTGGTCTGCCACGGGTCGGCGGCGCTGCTCGCCGCGGTCGACGCGGACGGCCGCAACACCTTCGCCGGCCGCCGCATCACCGCCTTCACCGACGCCGAGGAGACCCAGGCCGGGTTCGCCGACCGCGCGAAGTGGCTGCTGGAGACCCGGCTGACCGAGGCGGGCCTGGACGTCCGGGCGGGCGAGCCGTGGGCGCCGCACGTCGAGGTGGACGGCAACCTGGTGTCCGGTCAGAACCCGGCCTCCTCCGTCCAGGTGGCCGAGGAGCTGCTGAAGCTGCTGGGCTGAGCCGGCCGCCGGCCGCCGGCCGCCGGACGGTCAGAGCGCGGCCGCGGCCTCCGCGGCGATCTGCGGGAACTGCGCGGCCATCGCCGCGGAGAGCGCCTGCGCGGCGGACAGCGGCCGCACCATCACGGTGAAGTCGTCGATCAGCCCGTTCTCGTCGAAGTGCAGGAAGTCGCAGCCGTGCACCTCCTTGCCGTCGACCGTGGCCCGGAAGACCAGGGCGTGGTCGCGGCCGCCCGGGTCGGCGATCTCCCGGACGTACCGGAAGTCCTCGAAGACCCGCAGGACGCCGCGCAGGATCGCCGCGGTGATCGGCTTGCCCGCGTACGGCTTGAAGGCGACCGGGCTGGTGAAGACGACGTCGTCGGCGAGCTGGGCGGCTATGGCCTGCGCGTCGCGGGCCTCGACGGCCTGGCGGAAGGGGTGCATGCGGGCTCCCGGGATAGTCGCAAAGTTGAGTAGGTGCGTTTGCGAGTATGGGCACCCGGCGCGGCCGGTGTCCAGGGGCCGGTCCGGGGTGCGGGGAGTCGGCGCGATTAGTCGCTTTGTTGACTATCGGCGGGTGCTAGGTTGACGGCATGGCACTGCGGAACGCGCTGATGGCGGCCCTGTTGGAGGGCGAGGCGTCCGGGTACGACCTCGCGAAGGGCTTCGACGCCTCGGTGGCGAACTTCTGGGCCGCCACCCCGCAGCAGCTCTACCGCGAACTGGAGCGGATGGCGGCCGACGGGCTGGTTGCCGCCCGGGTCGTCGAGCAGGACAAGCGCCCCAACAAGAGGCTGTTCTCGCTGACCCCGGCCGGGCGCGCCGCGGTGCGCGCCTACACCGCCGAGCCGGTCGGCCGGCCGAGCGCGATCCGCGACGAGCTGCTGGTCAAGGTGCAGAGCCTGGACGCCGGGGAGGCCGGCGCCGTGCGCGCCGCCATCGTCGAGCGGATGGAGTCGGCCCGCGGCAAGCTCGCCCGCTACGAGCGCCTGCGGCACCGCCTGCTGGACGGCCGCACCGAGCAGCAGCACCTCGTCGAGGCCGAGCGGATCGGCCCCTACCTGACGCTGCTGCGCGGCATGGAGTTCGAACGGGAGAACCTGCGCTGGGGCGAACTGGCCCTCGGCGTGCTGGACCGGCGGGCGGCGCTGCGGGACTGACGCCGCGTCGGGCCGCCGCACCGTCAGGACGGCTGCGCGGTGGGCATCAGGGTGATCTGCTGCAGGTTGGCGCGCGGCGGCAGGGCGGCGGCGAAGCCCACGGTGCGGGCGACGTCCTCCGGGGTGAGCCACTCCATCGACTTCTCGGCGTCGGCGAGCCAGGCCAGCGCGCCGGGGTCGGTGACGTGGTTCTGCAGCTCGGTGCCGACGATGCCCGGCTCCAGGGCGGTCACCCGCACCCCGCGGGCGCCGAGTTCGGCCCGCAGGTGGCGGGAGAGGTGGGAGACGTACGCCTTGGTCGCGGAGTAGACCGCGAAGGTCGGGAAGATGTTCTGCGCGGCGATCGACGAGGTGTTGACCAGGTCGGCGACGCCGCGCCGCTCGGCGGCGGCGACGAGCTGCGGGACGAACGCGCCGATCACGTGCATCAGACCGGAGACGTTGAGGTCGATCTGCCGCTGCCACTGCGCGGTGGCGAGCTCGGTGACCGGGGCCGGCAGCATCACGCCGGCGTTGTTGAACAGCAGGTCCGCGCCGCCGAGTTCGGCGGCGACCCGGTCGGCCGCGGCGCGCACCGCCGCCGGGTCGGTGACGTCGACGGGCAGGGCCAGGACGGTGCCGCCGGCCCGCTCGATCCGGGCGGCGAGCCCGTCCAGCCGGTCGGCGCGGCGGGCCAGCAGGGCGACGGCGGCGCCGAGCCCGGCCAGGTGCTCGGCGGTGGCCGCGCCGATGCCGCTGGAGGCGCCGGTGATCACCGCGACCCGGCCGGCCAGCGGGCGGGCGGCGTCCGGGCCGGCCGCCGCCTTCGCGTCCGGGCCGACGGCGGGGCTCACGTGCGTGCTCATGGGAACACCTTTCGGGGTGGTGAAGTGGGAGGCGGGCCACGGCGGTTGACGCTGCGTCGGCCCACCACCAGACAACCAGCCGGGGGAGGGGCCGCAGGGGGTCCGAGCGGGCCCCGTGGAGGCCGGTCCCGGCGTGACTGGTACCGGCAGGGCCACCCGGCCGGGCCCCGGCGCCCGCGCGGGGCGGTCAGACTGGAGCCATGGACGACCGCAGCCGTGAACTCGCCGACTTCCTGCGCACCCGGCGCGCCAGGCTCGCCCCCGAGCAGGCGGGGCTGCCCGCCGACGGGCGGCCCCGCCGGGTGCCGGGGCTGCGCCGCGACGAGGTGGCGCGGCTCGCCGGGATGAGCACCGAGTACTACACCCGCCTCGAGCAGGGCCGGGCCACCAACCCGTCCGAGGAGGTGCGCGAGGCGCTGGCCCGGGCGCTGCGGCTGGACGCGGCGGAGCGCGAGCACCTCGCCGACCTGCTGGCCCGGCCCGCCGTCGCGCGCCGGGCCCCGCAGAGCCCGCAGCGGGTGCGGCCCGGCCTGTACCTGATGCTGCAGACGCTGGAGTCCGTCCCGGCGTTCGTGATCGGCCGGCGCACCGACGTGCTGGCCGCCAACCGGCTGGCCCGCGAGGTGCTCACCGACTTCGACGCGCTGCCCGCCACCCGGCGCAACCTGGCCCGCTACTACCTGCTCGAACCGGAGGCCCGGGAGCGGGTCGGCGACTGGCAGCGGATCGCCGCGGAGACCGTCGCGATGCTGCGACTGGAGGCCGGACGGCACCCGGACGACCGGCGGCTCGCCGACCTGGTCGGCGAACTCACCCTGAAGTCACCGGAGTTCTCCACCTGGTGGCACGACCACAGCGTGCTGCGGCGCACCCACGGCAGCAAGACGTACCGGCACCCGCTGGTCGGCGAGCTGCGCTTCTCCTACGAGTCCTTCGCGGTGCCCGGCGACAGCGAGCAGACGCTGTGCGTCTACAACCCGGAGCCGGGCTCGGCCACCGCCGAGGCGCTGCGGCTGCTCGCCGACTGGACCGCGCCCACCGCGCCCACCGCGACGGCCGGCTGACGCCGGATCAGCCGGACCGACTCGAAGGGATGGATCACCCCGAACGGATGGACCGAACGGAGCAGCCGAAAAGAGGCGGTCGGCCGGTACGAACGGATCGGCCGAAGTGGAGGGATCGGACGGACCGAAGGAATCGGCCGGAACGGATGGCTCGGTCGGATCGGCGGGTTCCGGCGGCCCCTCAGTGGCCGAGGCCCGCGCCGCCGTCGACCGGGAGGACGGCGCCGGTGAGGTAGGCAGCGGCGGGGGAGGCGAGGAAGAGGGCCGCGGCGGCGACCTCGGCGGGGCGGGCGGCGCGGCCGAGCGGGATGCCGGCCAGCAGCTCGGTGCGCCGGGCGGCGGGCAGGTCGGCGGTCATGTCGGTGTCGACCAGACCGGGGGCGAGGATGTTGCAGGTGACGCCGTACGGGCCGAGCTCGCGCGCGGCCGAGCGGGCCAGGCCGGTCAACGCGGCTTTCGAGGCGGCGTAGTTGGCCTGCCCGGGCGCGCCCTGCAGGGCGACCACCGAGGAGAGCAGCACGATCCGGCCGCGCCCGGCGGCGACCATGCCGGGGGCGGCCCGGCGCAGCACCCGGAAGGCGCCGGTCAGGTTGGCGTCCAGCACCTCGGTGAACTCCTGCTCGGACATCCGCAGCAGCAGCTGGTCGCGGACCAGGCCCGCGTTGGCGACCAGCACCTCCACCGGGCCGTGCGCCTGCTCGATCCGTTCGAACGCCGCGTCGACCTGCCCGCCGTCGGTGACGTCGCAGCGCAGCGCCAGCACCCCGGCGTCGAGCAGCTCGGCCGGCGGCTCGCCGGAGCGGTAGGTGGCCGCCACCCGGTCGCCGCGGGCGGCGAAGGCCAGGGCGGTGGCCAGGCCGATGCCCCGGTTGCCGCCGGTGACGAAGACGGAGCGGGTCACGGAGTCACTCCTTGCGAGCCGGACGAGCGGGAGGGGGAAGTACGTCGAAGGTCGCATGTGGCGCTCGTCACCACTGATGACGATCGCGCCGCCCGTGCACGGGAGGATGGCAGGGTGCGTGGGAGTGGAAGGAGCGTGGCGTGATCGTCACCCTGATCATCATCTGCGAGGTCAGCTTCTGGGTGCTGCTGGCCGCCGCCCTGGCGGTGCGGTACCTGCTCAAGTGGCAGCGGACCAGCGTGGTGATGCTGCTGTGCGAGCCGCTGCTGGAGGTCGTGCTGCTGGTCGCCACCGCGATCGACCTCAAGAACGGCGCGAAGCCCAGCTGGGAGCACGGCCTGGCCGCCCTCTACATCGGCTTCACCATCGGCTACGGCCACTACACGGTGAAATGGCTGGACGGCCACGCCGCGCACCGCCTCTCCGGGGCGCCGAAGCCGCCCAAGCCGCCCAAGTACGGGATGCCGCGGGCCAAGCACGAGGGCAAGCTGTTCCTCCGCTCGGTGATCGCGGGGGCGGTGGCCTGCGCGCTGCTGCAGGCGGCGATCTGGTACGTCGGCGCGTCCACGCCGTCCGCCGAGCCGCTGCGGCTGTGGCAGCTGGTGGCGGTGCGTACGGTCGGCATCCACGGCGTGATCGCCCTCACCTATCTGCTGTGGCCGAAGAAGGCGCCGGCGGAGCCCGGCACGATCAAGAAGAGCTGACGCCCCGTGTGAGTCGACGGGGCGTCAGGCCGCCCTGGCGGCGAGGGACATGAAGACGGTGGCGACCGGGGTGCCGCCGTCCGCGGCGGACACCTCGGTGCGCAGCTCCAGCACGTCGGTGCCGGCCACCGAGCGGACCGCGTCGATGTGCACGGTCAGCAGCAGCCGGTCCCCGGCGTGCACCGGGCGGTGCAGGACGAAGCGCTGGTCGCGGTGGACCACGCGGTCGTAGTCCAGGCCGACCTCCGGGTCGAACACCGCCCGGTCGGCGGCCCGGTGGGCGGGCGCGCAGAGGAAGGTGGGCGGGGCCAGCACGTCCGGGTGGCCGGCCGCGCGGGCCGCCTCCGGATCGTGGCAGAGCGGGTGGAGTTCGCCCACCGCGCGGGCGAACTCCCGGACCTTCTCCCGCTCCACGGGGTACGGCGCGCCGGGCGGGTAGACCCGCCCGGCCAACGAGGCGGCCAGCGCCACGAGTTGCTCCAAGGTCGGTCGACAGGACGGGTGGTTCGGGCCGGGCGGCCGGAGCACGTCCGACCGCCCGGCCCGGGACGTGTGACTAGTCGATCACCGCGCCGCCCTGCCGGCGGACCGGGCGGGAGCGGCGGTGGTCGAGCGAGGCGTAGACGCGGTGCAGCCAGCGGTCCGTGCCGTCGTAGCGCGGGGTGAAGGCGGTCCGGCCGTGCACGGCGAGGCGGTTGTCGACCACGGCGAGGTCGCCGACGGCCAGGTCGTGGGCGGTCATCACCTGGGTGAGGGCCTCGCGGAGTTCGGCCATCGCGGTGCGGGCGCCCTCGTCGAGCGGGTGGGTGGCGGAGAAGTCGACCAGGATGTCCGGGTCCTCGAAGTCGCCGCGGAGGATCTCGTGGGCGGGCACCATGTCCTCGCGGCCCTCGAAGGACGGCGGCGCCTCGGTCAGGAAGCGGTCCTCGCCGAGCACCTTGCGGGTGTCGTCGGAGAGCAGCGCCACCGCGCGGCGCACCGAGGAGGTGCACAGCCGGGCCTGACCGGTCGGGTCGGTGCGCACGCACAGCAGGCCGACGTAGTCGGGGCGGTTGTCGTGGAAGGCGTTCTCGGTGTGCATCTCCAGCAGCACCGAGCCGGCGTTGCTCTGCTGGACCTCCTGGCCGGGCACCGGGACGACGTTCTGCACCAGCGCGCCGGTCTTCTCGTTGCGGAACGCCACCACCTCGCCGAGCTGCAGCATCGCCGCGCAGACCACCGCGGCGGCGGTGGAGGCGGTGCGCTCCACCGAGCCGGGCACGCTCGGGGTGGGCGGCAGCGGGCGGGCGGCGTCGGTGGAGGCGACCGGCAGGTTGCGCACCAGCAGGACGGCGTCCGGTCCGGCGTCGTGCCGGAACCGGCGCAGCTCGGCGAGCAGCCGGGCCGGCAGCTCGGCGGAGGCGTCGCGGACCGCGGCCAGCCACCGCAGGTCGTCGGTGCCGTTCGGCTCGGCCAGCACGAGGCGCTCGGCCAGCAGGCCGACCTGCCGGGACTCCGCCTCGGTCAGCACCAACGCCTGCCGCGGCGGCGCCGCGGCCACCGTGTTGATCTGGGTCATGAAACACGCCCTCGGTTCGACGGTTTTCCAACGGGACTGCGCAGCGGACGACGGAAAAGCAACGCCGCGTAGAACAGCAGTCTTCGCGGTGTGCTATATCCGACCTATCCGTGCTGGCTATTAGCGCGGGAACGCGCCGATATAGAACACGCGTAGACCGCCCCGTACGCTCACGGTCGAAGGTGATCCGAGTCGGGCCGGGGGTCTCGTGGGGATGCTGATCAATACGGACGGCAGGCGGCTCACGCCTACCGCGCTGGACGCCTCGGCGCAGGCCGTCGCGGCGGAGTTGCGGCGGCGTGGAATCACCCCCGGTGAGCGGGTGCTGCTCACCGGCGCGAACACCGGGGAATTCGTCCTCACGCTTTTCGCGCTGATGGAGCTCGGCGTGTCCATCGCGCTCGCCGACCGGCGGACGCCGCCCGCGGAGGTGGCCCGGCTGCTGACCGCGGCGGGCGCCCGCCGGCTGCTCACCGACGCGCCGCTGCCCGACGGCGTCACCGACGCCGAGCAGCTCACCCTGGACAAGGTGTGCGCGGCCGCGCAGGCCGTGCCGCCGAGCGCCGCCGCGCGGGGCCTGGAGCGGTTCGCCGACTGGTTCGCCCGCGAGGACGCGCTGGTGGTGTGGAGCTCCGGCTCGACCGGCACCCCGAAGGGCATCGTGCGCTCCGGCGCCTCGGTGCGCGGCAACACCGAGCGCACCGGCGCGCGGATGGCCTACCGCGCCGACGACGTGCTGCTGCCGCTGCTGCCCTTCACCCACCAGTACGGCCTGTCGATGCTGCTGCTGTGGCAGGCGGCGGGCTGCGCGCTGGTGCTGCAGACCAGCAGCCAGCGGGTGGACGCCGCGCTGACCGCGATCCGCGAACACGGCGTGACCGTGGTCGACGCGGTGCCCGCGACCTACCACACGCTGCTGAACATGCTGGACAGCGGGCGCGCCGACGCCGGCGGACTGTCCACGGTGCGGCTGTGGTGCGTCGGCGGGGAGCCGCTCGGGCAGCAGTTGAGCGCCCGCTTCGCGGACCGGATCGGGCTGCCGCTGCTGGACGGCTACGGCAGCAGCGAGGCCGGCAACATCGCCCTCGCGGTGCTGCCCGACCCGGTCGGCTGCGGCCGGCCGCTGGACGGCATCGCGGTGCGGGTGGTCGACGACGCGGGCCTGCCGGTGGGGCCCGGCACGATCGGCGAGATCGTGGTGCGCAGCCCCGACTACATGACCGGCCTGCTCGGCCCCGGCGGCGAGGTACGGCCGGTGGACCGCGCGGAGTACCGCACCGACGACATCGGTCGGCTCGACGCGGTCGGCAACCTGACCGTGCTGGGCCGCCGCGCCGCCGTCCACCGGCTCGGCCACACCCTGTACCCGGACGGCATCGCCGACCGGGCCGGCGCCTGCGGCGCGCAGGTGCAGGTGGTGCCGGTGGAGCCGGCCGACCAGCCGGGCGGCGCGCAGCTGGTGTTCTTCGTCGCCGACCCGGCCGAGCGGTCCCCGGCGCACTGGCGGGCCGCGGTGTCCGAGCACATCGCCGAGCACGAGCGGCCCAATCGCGTGGTGGTACTTCCGGAATTCCCGCTGAACAAAACCGGAAAAGTGGACCGCCAGTTCCTTAGGAAACTCGCCGAGTCCGCTGTGGCCCGAGACGGCAAGAAAGGCGCCCTGAAGTGAGTCAGATCGTCGCCGAGAACCCGACCGAGACGCATCGGGGCATTCCCTTCGCGGACCGGTTGCCGGTCCTGGAGAATGTCGCGGAACTGCTGCGCGGTCGCCAGGAAGAAATCCTGCAGATCCTCTTCGAGACCAGCAACCACCGCACCGCGATCGGCGAGATCGAGGTGTCGCTGGCGGCCCTGGAGGGCGCGGAGGCGGAGATGTCCCGCTACCGCCCGCCGCGGCTGGACCAGTTGGCGGTGCTGATGCCGTCCAACATCCCGCTGTACTCGTACGTCCTCTACCTGCTGATTCCCAGCCTGTACACCGAGCGGCTGGTGTTCCGCCCCTCCGGCCGGATCTCCAGCCAGACCGAGCGGCTGCACAAGCTGCTCGGCGAGGCGCACTCGCTGCCGATCGAGCTGCGCCGCTCCGGGCAGAAGGACTTCCTGGAGCAGGACGCCGCCGCCTCCCAGGTGCTGGTGTTCACCGGCACCTACGAGAACGCCGAGAAGATCCGCCCGCAGCTGCGCAAGGACCAGCTGTTCCTGTACTTCGGACAGGGCGTCAACCCGTTCGTGGTCGGCCCCGGCGCCGACCTCGGGCTGGCCGTGGACGGCGCGCTGCGGGCCCGGATGCTCAACTCCGGGCAGGACTGCTTCGGCCCGGACGTGTACTACGTGCACACCTCGGTCAGCTCGCAGTTCTGCAACCTGCTCAGCCGCCGGGTCCGCGCGCTCAAGCACGGCCGCTACGACGACCCGACCGCGGACTACAGCTCGATGTACTACCTGGACGCGTTCGAGGAGGCGATCGCCCACCTCACCGACAACCGGGTGTTCATCCAGGCCGGCGGCCACGCCGACCTCGGCGACGGGCACCTCAGCCCGACCGTGCTGGTCCGCCCGGTGGAGAGCGACATCCGCCCGCCCGAGCTGTTCGCGCCGATCTTCAACGTGGTGCCGTACACCAGCCGCGAGTGGCTGCTGAAGGCGCTGCGCGGCCCGTACTTCGAGGAGCGGGCGATGGCCGCCACCGTGTACGGCGACGAGCCGGAGCTGATCGAGCAGCTGAGCCTGCGTCACACCGTCAGCGTCAACGAGACGGTGGTCGACATCGAGAACGGCAACGAGCCGTTCGGCGGCCGCGGGGTGCGCGCCAACTACGCGGCGATCGGCGGGCTCCGGCACACCGAGCCGCTGCTGATCTCCAAGGCCGTCGCCGACCACCTCGGCGGGGAAGGCGGCGCCCGGTGACCGCCGCCCCGGCCGCCCCCGAGGCGTCCACCGTCACCGGCGCCTGGCGGGCCGCCGTCGCCCTGCTGCGCCGGCACGGCGTGTCGGACGCCTTCGGCCTGCCCGCCGACGACCTCGACCTGCTGGAGGCGCTGGACGGCAGCGGCATCCGGCTGGTGCTCTGCCGCGACCAGCGCAACGCGCTGTTCATGGCCACCGGCTACGCGCTGCAGTCCGGCCGCACCGGCATCGCCTTCACCGGCAAGGGCCCGGCCGTCACCAACACCGTCACCGGCCTGCTGGAGGCCCGCTGCTCCGCCGCGCCGGTGGTGCTGCTGTCGGCCGGCACCCCGGTCGAGCACCGCGGCTCCGGCGCGTTCCAGGAGCTCGACCAGCTCGCCGTGGTCGCCCCGCTGGTCAAGTGGGCGGCCCGGGTGGACTCCCCGCAGCGGCTCGTCCCGATGCTGCGCCGCGCCCTGCTGACCGCCCGCGAGGGCGTCCCCGGCCCGGTCTACCTGGAACTGCCCGACCACCTGCTCGGCGCCGACATCCCCCTTCCCGGCCTGGACGTCGACGCCGAGCAGGACGCCGCCGAGCAGGAGAGCGCGGTGCGCCCCAGCCGGGTGCACCTGCCTGACGGGTCGCCCGCCCGCCGCCTGCTGGCCGCCGCCGAGCGCCCCGTGCTGCTGGTCGGCGGCGGTGTGCGGCACGCCAACCGCGACGGCGCCCTGGAGCGCTTCGCCGAGCGGCTCGGCGCCGCGGTGTTCGCCACCGCCAGCGGGCGCGGCGCGTTCGACGAGCGCCACCCGCAGTTCTGCGGCCTGTCCGGCCTGTACCTGCCGGAGCCCGCCGGGGACCTGTGGCGGGAGACCGACCTGGTGGTCGCCCTCGGCAGCCGGCTCGAGGAGACCGCCACCTACGGCTGGCCGCAGCGGATCGGCCGCGAGGTGCCGGTGGTCCAGGTCAACCTGGACGCCGCCGAGTTCCACACCGACCACGCCGGGCCCAAGGTGCTCGCCGACGCCGCCGCGCTGCTGGCCGGCGAACTCGCCGAGCCGCTGCCCCGCCCCGCCGGCAACGCCGACTGGGTGCGCCGCACCACGGAGATCCACCACCGGCTGCACGAGGAGCACGCCAAGCAGCTCGCCGAGCTCGGCGCCGAACCCCGGCCGCGGATCCCCGAACTGCTCGCCGCGCTCGCCGAGGTGCTGCCCGACGACCTGGTGCTGGTGCAGGAGAACGGCCTGCAGGACATGTGGTCGTACAAGTACCCGCTGTACGCCTGCGGCCCCGACGGCGGCTCGGTGGTCCCGTCCGAGCAGACCAGCCTGGGCTTCGGCGCCGCCGCCGCGGCCGGCGTCAAGGCCGCCGCACCCGAGCGGCCGGTCGTCGCCCTGGTCGGCGACGGCGCGTTCGCCCTGTTCGACGCCGACCTGCCGACCCTGATCGACCATCAGCTCGGGGTGCTGTACCTGGTGCTGCGCAACGGCGGCTACGGCTGGCTGCAGAGCCAGCTCGACCAGCGGCCCGCCCCGCTGCCCGGCTACCGGTTCACCGACCCCGCCGCGTCCCACCTCGGCGCCCGCGCCCTGCCGGGCCTGCGCCAGTTCACCCTGGACGACCGCGGCACGCTGCGCGCCGACCTCGAACGGGCCTGGCAGCTCACCCGGGAGGGACACCCCGTGGTGCTGAACGTGCCGGTCGAACTGACCGACGCGCTGTTCGCCTCCGCACCGGCCGGCGGCGACTTCCCCGTGCTGCCCGCCCTCGACGCAACCCCCGACGCAACTGAAGGGAGCGAGTGATGACCTCGCCCACCCCGGCCCGCCGACGGGTCGTCATCACCGGCTGGGGCATGGTCAGCCCGGTCGGCCTCGACGTGGCCGCCAGCTGGGAGGCCCTGCAGGCCGGCCGCAGCGGCATCGGCCCGATCACCCAGATCGAGGCCGGCGACCTCCCGGTGAAGATCGCCGGCGAGGTCAAGGGCTTCGACGCCTCGCAGCACTTCGCCTACAAGGTCGCCCGGCGCACCGACCCGTACGCCCGCTACGCCCTGGTCGCCGCCCGGGAGGCGCTCGGCCACGCCAAGTACACCGTCGCCGAGGAGGACGCGCACCGGGTCGGCGTGCTGGTCGGCAGCGGGTACGGGCCGATGAAGTCGCTCGCCGAGCACGTCCGCGAGATGGACGCCAAGGGCCCGCGTGCGGTCTCCCCGATGGCCGCGGTCACCGGCGCGATCGACAGCGCGGCCGGCGAGATCACCCTCGACACCGGCGCGATGGGCCCGTCCCGGGCGTCCAGCAGCGCCTGCGCCTCCGGCGCCGACGCGATCGGCGAGGCGGCCCGCTGGATCCGCTACGGCGTGGCCGACGTGGTGGTCTGCGGCGGCGCCGACGACATCATCACCCGGGTCGACATCGCCGGCTCCGGCAACGCCAAGGCGCTGACCGCCCGCGAGGGCGACCCGACCGAGGCGTCCCGCCCGTTCGACGAGGACCGGGCCGGCTTCGTGATGGCGGCCGGCTCCGGGATGCTCGTGCTGGAGTCGGAGGAGCACGCGCTGGCCCGCGGCGCCACCGTCCTGGCGGAGCTCGCCGGGTACGCGGCCACCTCGGACGCCTACCACTGGACCGCCCCGCACCCCGAGGGCCTCGGCGCCCGCCGGGCCATCCGCGGCGCCCTCGCCGACGCCGGGCTCACCCCCGCCGACATCGACTACGTGAACGCCCACGGCACCGGCACCCAGTTCAACGACCAGACCGAACTGGGCGCGCTGCGCGCCGAGTTCGGCGACCGGATCGAGGAGATCCCGGTCTCCTCGACCAAGTCGATGACCGGTCACATGATCGGCGCGGCCGGTGCGGTGGAGGCGATCGTCGGCGGCCTGGTGATCAACCACGGCATCGTCCCGCCGACCCTCAACTGCCACCGCCCGATCGACGCCGCGGTCAACTTCGTCGCCCACACCGCCCAGCAGCACCGGGTCGACACGGTGATGAGCAACTCCTTCGGATTCGGCGGCCACAACGCCGTCCTCGTCCTGCGCCGCTGGCACGGCTAGCCCGACGCCGCCCCGACCGCACCCGCCGCCCTCTGCAGCCACGGAGACCTCGCCATGACCACGGCCGACCGCCAGCCGCTCACCGCCGCCCAGCTGGGCGTCTGGTACGCGCAGAAGCTGAACCCGGACAACGTCTTCCAGGTCAGCGAGTACCTGGAGATCCACGGCCCGGTCGACGAGGAACTCTTCGAACGCGCGCTGGTCCAGACCCTGGACGAGCAGGAGAGCGCGCGGGTGCGGTTCACCGAGGACGAGACCGGCGTCTGGCAGACCGTCGTCCCCGGCGTCATCCGGATGGAGCGCCACGACCTCACCGCGCACCCCGAGGCCCGCGCCGAAGCCGTGCGGATCATGGACGAGCGGCTCGAGCGCCCCTTCGACCTGGAGAGGGGCCCGCACTTCAGCGACGCCCTGTTCAAGCTCGCCGACGACCACTACATCTACTTCAACCGCAACCACCACATCATCAGCGACGGCTCCGGCGGCGGGATCTACACCGAGCGCTTCAACGCCGTGTACACCGCCCTGGTCGAGGGCCGCGACCCCGGGCCGGCCACCTTCGCCCCGCTCGCCGACTTCATCGCCGAGGAGACCTCCTACCGGGCCTCCGACAAGTACGCCAAGGACCGCGAGTTCTGGCAGGCCCGCACCGCCCGCCGGGTCGAGCCGGTCGGCCTCACCGCCCGCACCGCCGCCGCCACCGCCAAGCTGATCCGCACCGCCGACGCCATCCCCGCGGAGATCCTGGACGCCCTCAAGTCGGCCTCCCGGGACGCCCGCACCAGCTGGCCGATCGGCCTGCTCGCCGCCGTCGGCGCCTACCTGTCCGCCGCCACCGGCGCCCGCACCGTCCCGATCGGCTTCCCGCTGCAGGGCCGCACCACCCCCGTGCTGCGCGCCACCCCCGGCGTGGTCTCCAACATCCTGCCGGTCGTCCTGGACCTCACCCCCGCCACCACCTACGCCGAACTGCTGCGCCAGGCCACCCTCGACGCCCGCGGCGTGCTGCGCCACCAGCGCTACCGCCAGGAGGACCTGGCCCGCGACCTGCAGGCGATCGGCGGCGGCACCCGGCTCGCCTCGGTCAGCGTCAACGTGATGCCCTTCGACTACGACACCACGTTCGGCGGACACCCCGTCACCGCCCACAACCTCTCCAACGGCGTGGTCGAGGACATCGAGATCTCCGCCCTCGACCGCGGCGACGGCCGCGACGTCCAGCTGATCTTCGACGGCAACGCCGAGCTGTACACCGACGAGGAGATCGCCGGCCACCACGCCCGGTTCCTGCACTTCCTCGACCGGGTCACCCGCCACCCCGACCTGCCGCTCGGCCGGATCGACCTGCTGGACGACGCCGAGAACGAACGGCTCCGGGTCGAGCTGACCGCCGCCCGCCACACCGGCGGCGACGAGCTCACCCACATCGCCGCCACCGTCCGCGAGCACGCCCGCAGCCGCCCCGCGGCCGTCGCCGTCACCGACCCGGACGGCGACACCGACTACCGCACCCTCGCCGCCCGCGCCGACGCCACCGCGCACGCCCTGCACGCCGCCGGCGTGCGCCGCGGCGACCTGGTCGGGCTGCTCGCCGTCCCCGGCGCCGAGTTCGTCGCCGCCGTCCTCGGCACCCTCACGCTCGGCGCCGGCTACCTCCCGCTCGACCCGCACGCCCCGCGCCCGCGCACCGCCGCGCTGCTCGCCCGCACCGGCGCCACCGCACTGGTCGCCCCCACCTCGCACACCGCCGCCGGCACCGCCCTGATCGCCGAACTTCCGAACGGCGTACCGCTGTTGAGCGTGCCGACCGAGCCGGCCGGACCCTTCCCGATCACCGGCGGCGACGACGACCTCGCCTACACCATCTTCACCTCCGGCTCCACCGGCGCCCCCAAGGGCGCGATGGTCCACCACCGCGGCATGAACAACCACCTGCTCGCCAAGGTCGAGGACTGCCTGCTCACCGCCGCCGACACGGTCGTCCAGAACGCCCCGCTCACCTTCGACATCTCGGTCTGGCAGCAGCTCGCCCCGCTCGCCGTCGGCGGCCGGGTCCGGGTCGTCGGACGCGACACCGCCGCCGACCCCGAGGCGCTGTTCGCCCTGGTCGCCGCCGAACGCATCGCCGTCCTCGAGGTCGTCCCCTCGCTGCTGCGCGCCGCCCTGGAGAGCGACACCGTCCCGGCCGAACTCCCGGACCTGCGACTGCTCATGGTCACCGGCGAGGCGCTGCCCCGCGAGGTCTGCGACCAGTGGCTGAGCCGGTACCCGCGGATCCCGCTGGTCAACGCCTTCGGCCCGACCGAGTGCTCCGACGACGTCACCCACGCCGTCCTCGACCCGCACACCCCGCTGGCCGCCGGCCCCGTCCCGATCGGCCGTCCCGTCCGCGGCACCCGCCTGTACGTCCTCGACGACGCGCTGCGCCCCGTGGTCCCCGGCACCCCCGGCGAACTGTACGTCGGCGGCATCGGCGTCGGCCGCGGCTACCTCGCCGACCCCACCCGGACCGCCGCCGTCTTCACCGCCGACCCGTTCACCGCCCGGCCCGGCGCCCGGATGTACCGCACCGGCGACTTCGTCCGCCTCGACGAGCACGGCCGCCTGGTCTTCCTGGAGCGCCGCGACCACCAGGTCAAGATCCGCGGCCACCGGATCGAACTCGGCGAGATCGAGTCCGTGCTGGCCGGCCACCCGTCCGTCACCCAGTCCGTGGTGACGATCCACCAGGACGCCGCCGGCGAACGCCGCCTGGTCGCCTACGTGGTCGGCGCCGCCACCGAACTGCGCCAGTACGTCGCCGACCGCCTCCCCGAGTACATGGTGCCCGCCGCGGTCGTCGTCCTCGACGCCATGCCGCTCACCGCCAACGGCAAGCTCGACCGCGCCGCCCTCCCGGCCCCCGAGTTCACCACCGGCCGGGCCGGCCGCAGCCCCCGCACCCCCTGGGAAGAGGCCCTCTGCCGGATCTTCGCCGACGTCCTCGGCGTCGCCCGGGTCTCCATCGACGACGACTTCTTCGAACTCGGCGGTCACTCGCTGCTCGCCACCCGCCTGGTCAGCCGGGTCCGCGCCGCCCTCGACGTCGAACTCTCCATCCGCGCCGTCTTCGAACACCCCACCGTCGCCGACCTGGCCCGCGCCCTCGACACCGCCGCCCGGGCCCGCACCGCGCTGCGCCCGATGGCGCGGCCCGAGCACCTCCCGCTCTCCTTCGCCCAGCGCCGCCTGTGGTTCCTCGACCGCCTGGACGAGCAGGGCGGCATGTACCACATCCCGGTCGCCGTCCGGCTCCGCGGCCCGCTCGAACTCCCGCAACTGCAGCAGGCGTTGAACGCCGTGCTGGCCCGGCACGAGGCGCTGCGCACGGTCTACCCCGAACTCGACGGCGAGCCCTGGCAGCTGGTCCTGGACACCCCCGAACTCCTGCTCCAGGTCCGAGAGGTGACCGAGGACGGGCTCCCCGCCGAGCTGACCGAGGCCGCCGCCCGCCGCTTCGACCTGTCCCGCGAGCTGCCGTTGCGGGCGGTGGTGTTCCGGGTGGCGCCGGAGGAGTGTGTGCTGCTGTTGGTGCTGCACCACATCGCGGGTGACGGGTGGTCGTTGGCGCCGCTGTTGCGGGATCTGGAAGCCGCTTATCTGGGGCGTGAGTTGGACGTGCTGCCGGTGCAGTACGGGGACTACGCGTTGTGGCAGCGTGAGGTGTTGGGGGCGGAGGACGATCCGGAGTCGGTGGCGTCGCGTCAGCTCGCGTACTGGCGTGAGGCGTTGGCGGGTCTGCCGGAGGTGTTGGAGCTGCCCGCCGACCGCCAGCGCCCGGCCGTGGCCTCGTACGAGGGCGACCGCCTGCCGTGGCACCTGGACGGCGAGACCCACGAGGCGGTGACCGCGCTGGCCCGGGAGGCCGGGGCGAGCGTCTTCATGGTGCTCCAGGCGGCCCTCGCCACCCTGTTCACCCGGCTGGGTGCGGGGACCGACATTCCGCTGGGTACGGCGGTGGCGGGTCGGACCGACGAGGCGTTGGACGAGCTGGTCGGGTTCTTCGTGAACACGCTGGTGCTGCGGACGGACACCTCGGGCAATCCGAGCTTCCGTGAGCTGGTGAAGCGGGTGCGTGAGCACGACCTGTCGGCGTACGCGCACCAGGACGTGCCGTTCGAGCGGCTGGTGGAGGTGCTCAACCCGGAGCGCTCGCTGGCCCGCCACCCGCTCTTCCAGACCATGCTGCTCCTGCAGAACGCCGCCGAGCCCGACCTCGACCTGCCCGGCATCACCCCGTCGCTCGAAGGCATCTCGGGCGCCCTGGCCAAGTTCGACCTGACCTTCGACCTGCACGAGACCTTCGACGCCGAAGGCCGCCCGGCCGGCATCGCGGGCGAGATCGAGTACGCCCAGGACCTCTTCGACCCGGAGAGCGTCACCGCCCTCTGCGCCCGCTTCGCCACCGTGCTCGCCCGCCTGGCCGCGGACCCTGACCGCACCGTCGACGACGTCGACCTGCTGGATGCGGCGGAGCGTGCGTTGGTGGTGGAGTCGTGGGGTCGGGGTGCGGCGGCGGCGCAGTCGTCGGTGGGTGTGGTGGGGTTGTTGGAGGCGCAGGCTGCGCGGTCGCCGGAGACGGTGGCGGTGGTGTGCGGGTGGGAGCAGGTGACGTACCGCGAACTCGCGGAGCGTGCCGACCGGTTGGCGCGGGTGCTGGTGGCGTCCGGGGTGGGTGCGGACGGTCTGGTGGCGGTGGCGCTGTCGCGGTCGGTGGACCTGGTGGTGGCGCTCTGGGCGGTGTTGAAGGCGGGTGCCGGCTATGTGCCGGTGGACCCGGCGCTGCCGGCCGACCGGATCTCGTACATCCTCGACGACGCCCGGCCTGCGTGTGTGGTGACGACCGCCGCCTTGAGCGGTGAACTACCGGTCACGGACGCGGAACTGGTGCTGGTGGATGCGTTGCCGGCGCCGGTGGACGGTGAGTGGTCGCCGGTGGTGGTGCCGTCGTCGGCGGTGGCGTACGTGTTGTACACGTCGGGGTCGACGGGTCGTCCGAAGGGTGTGGTGGTGACCCGGGGTGGTCTGGAGAACGTGCTCGCGGATATGGGTGAGCGGTTCGAGGTGACGCCGAGTGCGCGGTTCCTGGCGGTGACGACGTTCGGGTTCGACATCTCGAACGTGGAGATCTTCGTGCCGTTGCTGGCGGGCGCGCGGTTGGTGCTGGTGGAGCGGGAGACGGTCCTCGATCCGGCGCGGTTGGCGGAGTTGATCGATTCGTCGGGTGCGACGTTCCTGCAGGCGACGCCGACGTTCTGTCAGGCGCTTGCCTCCGAACAGCCGTTGGCGTTCGCGGGGCTTCGGGTGCTGATGGGCGGTGAGGCGATCTCCGCCTCGCTCGCGGACACGGTGCGCGAGGTGGCGTGGGACCTGACGAACGGTTACGGACCCACCGAGACCTCGATCTACTCCGTGGTGGGCACCGCCGAGGGTCCGATGGGCACGGTGCCCGGGATCGGGCGGCCGGTCGCGGGCACGCAGGTGTACGTCCTGGACGAGCGGTTGCGGCCGGTTCCGGTCGGCGTGCCGGGTGAGTTGTACATCGCGGGTGTGGGTGTGGCGCGTGGGTACGTGGGTCGTGCGGGGTTGACGGCGGAG
>NZ_JBSFXE010000052.1:0-38913 GCF_053595195.1 Kitasatospora sp. NPDC002522 | reverse complement strand
GCGCCGTTGGCGTTACACCCGCCGCCCCCCCCCCCCCCGCCCCCGGGGGGGGGGGGGGGGGGGCCCCCCCCCCCCCCGCCACCGCTCAACGCGTCAGGCCGACGACGTCACCGCCCGGCCGAGGTGCCGGGCGAGGAAGCGCGCCGAGGCGGCGGCCTCGAACCTCGGCATGGCGAGCGGGTCGCCCGCGTTCGCGTGCAGGCTCTTCTCCTTCGAGGCGAAGGCGTCGAAGAGCGCGAGTCCGGCCTCACGCGGGATGCGCTCGCCGTCCCACTGCAGGGTGAACTCGACCGGGACGGTGATCCGCCTGGCGTGGTCGAACAGGGCGTCGGGCCACATCATGCCGAAGACCGCGGCGGTGATCCGGGGCTCCGCCGCCACCAGCGGAATCCCGATCGCGCTGCCGAGCGCGATGCCGACGTAGCCCACCGGCCCGTCGGGGCCGATCTCCGGGAGCTCCTGGAGGGCGTCCAGGGCGGCCCGCCACTCGGGTACGGCGATCTCCGCCAGCCGGGCGTTGTAGGGAACGACGATCGGGCCTTCCGGCTCGCCCGCGGCCTGCGCCCGGCGCAGGTCGGCGATGTCCCGCTCGTCGTGCGCGGAGCGCGGCCGGTCGCCGTGGCCGGGCGCGTCGAGCACGGCGACGTGGAAGCCGCAGTCGCGCACCAGGAGGCCGGCGCGGCCGAGCATCGCGGGGTGCTTCTTGTGGGCGCCGCCGCCGTGGCCCATCAGGACCAGGGGCGCGCGGTCGCCGCCGGAGGCGGGCGACCAGAGGACTCCGGGGACGCCGCCCACGGTGAAGTCGCGTTCGAGCATGCCGTCGGAGGAGGACTCGGCGGTGAACTGCAGAGTATGCACGGTGTTGCCTTTCGGGAGTGCCTGATGGTCGAGGCGCTCCCGGCGACACCTACGTCAGATCGCCGGCCGTGACCGGAAGGGGGAGCACCCACATCGCTACAGCGTTCATGGGTCTCACCTCCTCGGGCGGTGTCACGGTCGACCGCAAGCTACAAGCCCCGGCGCTGCCGCGTCCAATCCTTTTTCCCCTAGGCTTTTCGGCATGCCGCCCTCCCCGTTCGACGCCGTGGTGTTCGACTTCTTCTGCACCCTCACCCCCGCAGTCCCCTCCGCCACCTGGGACGAGCACGCCGCCCGCAGCGCCGCCCCGCTGGGCATCGAGGCCGGGCGGTGGCGCGACGCACTGGACGAGTCGTTCCCGGAGCGCGTGGTGGGCGCCCTCGGCGACCTGCCGCAGACGCTGCGCACGCTCGCGGCGCGCTGCGGGGTGACGCCCGACGAGGAGGCGCTCGCGGCGGCCTGCGCGGCCCGACTCGCCGCCCAGCGCGAGCTGTTCGCGCTGCGCCCGGACGCGGAACCCACCCTGGAGCGGATCGCCGGGTTCGGGGTCAAGGTCGGCGTGCTCAGCGACTGTGCGACCGAACTCGCCGACAGCTGGCCGCTGTTGCCGATCGCCCGGTATGTGGACGCGGCCGTGCTGTCCTGCCGAGAGGGCCGCCGCAAGCCCGACCCGGTGCTGTACGCCACCGTCGCCGAACGGCTCGGCGTCGCCCCGCGGCGCTGCCTGTACGTCGGGGACGGCGGTGGCGGCGAGTTGAGCGGCGCCCGGGCGGCCGGGATGACCGCGGTGCTGCTGCGCGCCGTGGACTGGGCGGCCGACGGCGCGCCCGGCCGGGAGGCCGACTGGTCCGGCCCGGTCCTCGGCACCCTCTCCGCCGTCGGCACCGCCCTCGACTACCCGGTGATGCTCCGCCCGTAGCCGGCGGCGGGCGCCCGCCGCCGGCCCGGGTCGGATACCTGAGTGAGCGTCAACCGCCTTATCGGGCACCGCCGTTGACGTACAGCGTCTGACCGCTGACGTACCCGGCGTCCTCGCTGGCCAGGAACGCCACCACGGAGGCGATCTCCTCCGGGCGGCCGACCCGGCGCAGCGGGGTGCGCTGGGCGACCTCCGCCTGGTGCTCCTCCGCGGTGGCGCCGACCCGCTCGGCGGTGGCCGCGGTCATCGAGGTGGCGATGTAACCCGGCGCCACCGCGTTGACGTTGACGTTGAACGGGCCCAGCTCGATCGCCAGCGTCGCGGTCAGCCCCTGGATGCCGGCCTTCGCGGCGGCGTAGTTGGCCTGGCCCCGGTTGCCCAGCGCGGACCGCGAACTGAGCGAGACGATCTTGCCGTACTTCTGGGCCACGAAGTACTTCTGCACGACGTGCGAGCAGTTGTAGGCGCTGGTCAGGTTGACCGTCAGCACGGTGTCCCAGTCGGACTTCGGCATCTTGAAGAACAGGTTGTCCCGGGTGATCCCGGCGTTGTTGACCAGGATGTGCACCCCGCCCAACTCCTCGACCACGGCGGCGAAGACCGCCTCCACCGCGTCGTAGTCAGCTACGTCGCAGCCGTAGGCGCGCGCCGTGCCGCCCGCCGCGGTGATCTCCTTGACGGTGCCCTCGGCGCGCTCCGCGGTGAGGTCCACCACCGCGACCGCCGCGCCCTCCTCGGCCAGCCGGCGCGCGGTCGCCGCCCCGATGCCCTGCGCCGCGCCCGTCACGATCGCGACCTTGCCCTCGAACCTGCTCACAGCTGCTCCCTCTTCCCGATTCCTCGTCATGTCCGTTTCCCCGACGCGCCGTTCAGCCACGCTCGACCAGGACCGCCGAGCCCTGGCCGACGCCCACGCACATGGTGGCCAGGCCGCGGCGGGCGCCGGTGCGGCGCATCCGGTGCAGCAGGGTGGTGAGGATGCGCGCGCCGGAGCAGCCCAGCGGATGGCCGAGCGCGATCGCGCCCCCGGACGGGTTCACCAGCTCCGGGTCGACGCCCAACTCCCGGACGCTGGCCAGCGCCTGGGCGGCGAACGCCTCGTTGAACTCGGCGGTGTCCAGGTCGTCCAGCCGCCAGCCGGTGCGCTCCAGCACCCGGCGGGTGGCGGGCACCGGGCCGATGCCCATCACGTCCGGGTGGACGCCGGCCGAGGCGCCCGCCACGTACCGGCCCAGCGGCTCCAACTCCAGCTCGCCCAGCGCGCGTTCGCTGACCAGCAGGAGTGCGGCCGCGCCGTCGTTCATCGGCGAGGCGTTGCCCGCGGTGACGGTGCCGCCGGAGCGGAACACCGGCTTGAGGGCGGCCAGCTTCTCCGCGGTGGTGTCGGGGCGGATCGACTCGTCCTCGCGGACCGTCACGCCGTCCGGCCGCTCGACCGGCAGCAGTTCGGCGTCGAAGTGGCCGTCCTTGCGGGCGGCCGCGGCCAGCCGGTGGCTGCGCAGCGCGAAGGCGTCCTGGTCCTCGCGGCCGATCCCGTACCGGGCGGCGACCTCCTCGGCGGTCTCGCCCATCGAGAGGACGCCGTGCAGGTCCTTCATCCGCGGGTTGGTCAGCCGCCAGCCGAGCCGGGTGTCGAAGGTCTCCATCCGGTGCGGCAGCGCCTCGTCGGGGCGGGGCAGCACGAACGGGGCGCGGCTCATCGACTCGCAGCCGCCCGCCACCACGACGTCCGCCTCGCCCGAGCCGATCGCCCGGGCGGCCGAGGTGACCGCCTCCATGCCGGAGGCGCACAGCCGGTTGACGGTGGCGCCGGGCACGCTGTCCGGCAGCCCGGCCAGCAGCACCGCCATCCGCGCCAGGTTGCGGTTGTCCTCGCCGGCCTGGTTGGCGGCGCCCCAGTACACGTCGTCGATCCGCGCCGGGTCCAGCCCGGGCACCTCGGCGAGCAGGCCGCGCAGCACGGCGGCCGACAGGTCGTCGGGACGGACGGAGGAGAGCGCGCCGCGCAGCCGGCCGATCGGGGTTCGGCGGGCGGCGGCGATGTAGACCGGAAGCACTTCCTCGGGCTCCTGTTCTTGACGGTCGGTCGACTCGGATTCGGATGGTCCGAGTCTCAGAAGGCGCTGACCCCGGTGAGGGCACGCCCGATGAGCAGCTTGTGGATCTGGCTGGTGCCCTCGTACAGCGTCATCACCCGCGCGTCGCGCAGGTACTTGCCGACGGGGTACTCGTCGATGAAGCCGTAGCCGCCGAACACCTGCAGCGCGTTGTTGGCGGAGCGCACCGCGGCCTCGCTGGCGAACAGCTTCGCCACCGAGGACTCGGTCGCGAACGGCAGGCCGCGGTCGATGTGGTCGGCGACCCGCCAGGTGAGCAGCCGGGCCGCGGCCACGTCGACCGCGATGTCCGCCAGCAGGTCCTGCACCAACTGGTGCCCGGCGATGGGCTTGTCGAACTGCTCGCGCTCCCCGGCGTAGCGCACCGCCGCGTCCAGGCAGGCCTGGGCGATGCCCACGCAGCCCGCCGCCACCGACATCCGTCCCTTGGACAGCGCCGCCATCGCCACCGTGAAGCCCTTGCCGAGGTCGCCGAGGCGCGCGGCGTCCGGCACCCGCACCCGGTCGAAGGCCAGCTCCGCGGTGGCCTGCCCGCGCAGCCCGAGCTTGCCGTGCACCAGCGTCCGGGTCAGGCCGGGCGTGTCGGTGGGCACCAGGAACGCGGTCACACCGCGGTGGCCCGGCTCGCCGGTGCGGGCGAAGACCAGCGCCACCTCGGCCCAGGTCCCGTTGGTGATGAACATCTTGGCGCCGCTGATCAGCCAGTCGTCGCCGTCGCGCTCGGCCCGGGTGGTCAGGTTCGCCGCGTCCGAACCCGTCCCCGGCTCGGTCAGCGCGAAGCAGCCCAGCGCCTCGCCGGAGCACAGCCGCGGCAGCCACCGCTCCTTCTGCTCGGCGGTGCCGAAGGCGTTGATCGACTTGGCGACCAGCCCCAGCGACACCGACACGACGCCGCGCACCGAGGAGTCGCCGCGGCCCAGCTCCTCCAGCACCAGGCAGTACGCCAGGTGGTCGCCGCCGCTGCCGCCGTACTCCTCCGGCAGGGTCAGGCCGAGGAAGCCCAGGTCGCCGAGCTTGCGCACGATGCCCAGGTCGATCGACTCCGCGCGGTCCCACTCGGCCGCGAAGGGTGCGATCTCCCGGTCGGTGAACTCGGCGGCCAACGCCCGGACGGCGGCCTGCTCCTCGGTCAGCTCCAGGTCCACGGCGACGACCCCTCGATAAACTAGCGCTGCAAGTTTTACGGTGACTGTAGCCCGCACCGCCCCGGACGCGGAAGAGGCGCCTGCGAGAATGGCCGCCCGACCCCGAAGCCCGACGCCGATGCCCGACGGCGATGTCCGACCCCGATGCCCGTCCCGCCCCGAGGAGGCCGAGATCGCCCGACCCCGCACCCCCCTGCTCAGCCGGGACCGTATCGTCGCCGCCGCCCTCGCCCTCGCCGACGCGGAGGGCCTGCACGCCCTCTCCACCCGCCGGCTCGCCGCCGAACTCTCGGTCAGCGGCCCCTCGCTCTACAACCACTTCGCCACCAAGGACGAACTCCTGGACGCCGTGGTCGACAGTGTGATGGGCGAGGTCGACCTCACCATGTTCGACGCGCCGGACGACTGGCGGACCGCGCTGCGCGACTGGGCCCGCTCCTACCGGGCCGCCCTCACCGCGCACCCCAACCTGGTCCCGGTCCTCGCCCAGGGCCCCGGCCGCCGCCCGCACGCGCTGCGCCTGGCCGACGCCGTCTTCGGCTGCCTGGTCCAGGCCGGGTGGCCGCGCGGCCAGGCCACCCGGATCGGCGCCCTGATGCGCTACTTCATCACCGGCTCCGCGCTGGCCTCCTTCGCCGCCGGCTTCCCCGAGGACGCCGCCCTCTACGCCGCCGACTACCCCCACCTCGGCGAGGCCCACCGGCTCGCCGAACACCGCCGCACGATCGACGAGTCCGCCTTCGAGACCGGCCTGGAAGCCCTCCTCGACGGCCTCGCCCTGCGCTTCGAACGGCTGGCCTGACGGTGGCCTGACGGTCCGTCGGAACGCGAGGACGGGGCGGGAGAGCGCCGAATGGCCCACCCCGCCCCGTCGTCGCCCGGTTCCGCCGGGCCGGGCGCTACCGGCCCAGGCCGTCCAGCGCGGCCAGGATGTCCGCCGGCTCCGCGCGGCGGGTGTAGTCGGTGTCGACGAACGCCCACCGGACCGTCCCGGCCTGGTCGATCACGTAGGTCGCCGGGATCGGCAGCGTGCGCGGGTGGCCGCCGTTGCTGCGGTGCAGGTCGATGCCGATGCGCTGGTAGAGCGCCGCCAGGTCGTCGGGCAGGTCGAAGGCGAGGCCGTACTGCTTGGCGGTGTCGGAGCCGAGGTCGCTGAGCACCTCGAAGCCGAGCTCGGCCTTCTCCCGGAGCGTCAGCGACTCGTCCGGGGTCTGCGGCGAGACCGCGACCAGGCGGGCGCCGCGCGCCACGATCTCCTCGTGGTGCTGCTGCAGCGAGCGCAGCGCGATGTTGCAGTACGGGCACCAGGCGCCGCGGTAGAAGGTGAGCACCACCGGCCCGTCGGCCAGCAGTTCGGCGAGCTCGACCTGACGGCCCGTCGCGGACGACAGGGCGAAGCCGGGCGCGCGGTCGCCGGCCGCCACCGCCCGCTCGGCCTGCCCGGACGCGGCGAGCTCCTCGTTCGCCCGCCGCATCACGGCCCGGACGTCCTCCGGGACCTGCTTCTGCCGGCTCTCGAAGAAGGCCCGCAGTTCGGCGTTCACGCTCATCGGGTCTGGTCCTCTCGGATGATCCTGGAACGGTCGAGCCACGGTAGCCACGCCGCGGTGCTCCCCGTCAACGGCGCGCCTTGCGGAACCGCCCACCGTCTCGACCGGCGGCAAGCGCGGGGCTGCACCGTGGGGGTGGGTGAACGGCTCGCGGCCGGCGGCGGGTGCGGTGGTCCACGACGGAGGAGGAGGCGGCGTTCGTCCGGCTCGAGGTCCGGCATCCCGGCGGGACGGTCGTCGCGCTCACCCACCCGATCGTCCTGGGCCGGTGGACGCAATGCCGAGCGCCTCCCGTACGGGATCTTCCGATCCCGCGCGAGAGGCGCTCGCGTACCGGCGGCCGTCAGGCGCTGACCAGTTCCTTCTCCACGGGGGCGGCCACGGCCGGGGCCGGGCGGCGCCGGCCCTTGAGCAGGATCACCAGGCCCGCCGTGACTGCCGTGCCGGCGGCGATGGCGACCAGGTACAGCAGCGGGTTGCCGATCAGCGGCAGCACCCAGATGCCGCCGTGCGGGGCGCGCAGGGTGGAGCCGAAGGCCATCGTCAGGCCGCCGGCCGTCATGCTGCCGGCGATGCCGGCCGGGATGACCCGCAGCGGGTCGGCGGCCGCGAACGGGATCGCGCCCTCGGTGATGAAGGACGCGCCCAGCACCCAGGCGGCCTTGCCGTTCTCCCGCTCCTCGACGGTGAACAGCTTGCGGCGCAGCACGGTGGCCAGCGCCATGCCGAGCGGCGGGGTCATGCCCGCGGCCATCACGGCGGCCATCACCTTGAGGCTGCCGGCATCCGGGGTGGCGCCCGCGGTGGTGAGCGCGCCGGCGGCGAAGGTGTACGCGACCTTGTTGAGCGGGCCGCCCATGTCGAAGGCCATCATCGCGCCGAGCAGCATGCCGAGCAGGATCGCGTTGGTGCCGGACAGGCCGTTCAGCCAGTCGGTGACGGCGCTCATCGCGGAGGCGATCGGGGAGCCGACCAGGACGAACATCAGGAACCCGACGGCAGTGACCGACAGCAGCGGGATCACCACCACCGGCATGATGCCCTTGATCGCCTGCGGCACCCGCCACCTGACCATCCACAGCACCAGGAAGCCGGCCGCCAGACCGGAGACGATGCCGCCGAGGAAGCCCGCGCCGACCGCGACCGAGATCGCGCCGCCGACGATGCCCGCCGCGAGTGCAGCCCGGTCGGCGATCGCGTAAGCGATGTAGCCGGAGAGGATCGGGACCAGGAAGCCGAACGCGGCCTTGCCCGCCTGGAACAGCATCGCCGCCCAACTGGCCTTCGAGGCCCAGTCGAAGTGGCCGACCACAGACGGCGCGGAGGCGATCTGGTAGCCGCCGATCGCGAAGCCCAGGGCGATCAGCAGACCGCCCGCCGCGACGAACGGGATCATGTAACTGACGCCGGTCATCAGGTACTTGCGCAGCCGGGAGGCCCAATGCTCGGTGCGGGGGCCGGAGTTCTGCACGGGAACCGGCGCGGCGGTGGCCGACGGGCCGGCCTGCGCGGCCAACCGGGAGGCCTGGGCGACCAGTTCGTCGGCCCGGTTGACGCCGGCCTTCACGCCGACGTCCACCAGCGGCTTGCCGGCGAAGCGCTGCCGGTCGCGGACCTCGACGTCGTGCGCGAAGATCACCGCGTCGGCGGCGGCGATCACGGCCGGGTCGAGCGGGGTCGAGCCGGCCGAGCCCTGGGTCTCCACCTGGATCCGCGCGCCGGCCCGGGCCGCCGCCTGCTCCAGCGCCTTGGCGGCCATGTAGGTGTGCGCGATGCCGGTGGGGCAGGAGGTCACGGCCACCAGGCGCAGACCGGAGTCGGCGGCGCCCTCGGCGACCTCCGCGGGCTGTACGGCGGCGGGCGCGGCGGCCTGCGGCACCTCCTCGCCGTTGACCAGCGCGGCGACCACGGCCGGGCTGTCCGCCGAGCGCAGCGCGCCGGTGAACTCGGGTTCCATCAGCCGCCGGGCGAGCGCGGCGAGGATCTGCAGATGGGCGTCGTCCGCGCCGTCCGGCGCCGCGATCATGAAGATCAGGTCGGCCGGCCGCCCGTCCGGGGCGTCGAAGTCGACGCCCTTCGCGGTGCGGCCGAACGCCAGGCTGGGGCGGGTGACGTGCGCGGAGCGGCAGTGCGGGATGCCGATGCCGTCGCCGAGACCGGTCGGGGCCTGCGCCTCGCGGGCGGCGATGTCGGCGAGGAAGCCGTCCAGGTCGGTGACCCGGCCCTCGGCGACCAGCCGCTGGGCCAGCGCGCGCAGTGCCTCGGACTTGTCCTCGGGGGCGAGGTAGAGGTCCACGAGGGCGGGGGTGATCAGTCTGCCGGTGGAGTCGGCGGTGGTGTCACTCATCGTTCGGTCCTTCGGTGCCAGGTGGTGTGTGGTTTCCCTTGCCCCCGGGATGTGGTTCGCTCCGGCCGGTCCCCACCGGCCGGAGCCGGTTCAGCCGCCGAGCGGCCGCTCCAGCGGGATCTCCGCCGTCACGGCCACCGCGGCCGGGTCCAGGTCGGCCGGGGTCGGCATGACGCTCCCCGGCAGTTGCACGGCCGCCGCGCCGTGCGCCAGCGCCGCGGCGAGGGCCTCCGGGCCCGCGCCGCCCGCGCCCAGGAAGCCGGCCAGCGAGGCGTCGCCGGCTCCCACGTCGCTGCGCACCGCCGCCACGGGGGCGGTGCCGTACCAGGTGCCCTCCTCGGCGACCAGCAGCATGCCGTCCGCGCCGAGCGAGGCGAGCACCTGCTGCGCGCCGAGCTTGCGCAGCTCGCCCGCCGCGTCGACGGCGTCGCCGAGGGTGCGCAGCTCGCGGCCGACCGCCTCGGCCAGCTCCTCCCGGTTGGGCTTGACCACGTCCGGGCGGGCTGCGAGCGAGGCGAGCAGGGCGGGGCCGGAGGTGTCCAGCGCGATCCGGGCGCCGCCGAGGTGCGCCTCGGCGACCAGGTCCGCGTACCACGCCGGGTCCAGGCCGCGCGGCAGGCTGCCGCAGCAGGCCAGCCACTCGACCTTCGCGCCGTCGGCGGTGTACGTGCTCGGCGCGCTGCGGACGCAGGTCAGCAGGGCCGCGGACTCCTCGGCGGTCAGTACCGGGCCCGGCGCGTTGATCTTGGTGAGGGTGCCGCCGTGCTCGGCGATCGAGACGTTGATCCGGGTGTCCCCGGCGACCGGGACGGTGGCCACCTCGATGCCCTGGCGGCGCAGCAGCTCGGACAGCAGCTGCCCGGAGAACCCGCCGAGCGGCAGCACGGCCGCCGTCCGGTGGCCCGCGGCGGTCAGCGCGCGGGAGACGTTGACGCCCTTGCCGCCCGGGTCGAGGCGGTCGCCGGTGGCCCGGTTGACCTCGCCGCGGGCCAGGCCCGGCAGCTCGTAGGTGCGGTCCAGGCTCGGGTTGGGGGTGATGGTGACGATCATGCGCGGATGACTTCCGGTCCGTGGTTCTCGATCTCGGCGGCGGCCTCGTCGCTCAGCCCGGTGTCGGTGACCAGGATGTCGACGTCGGTGAGCCAGCCGAAGCGGGCGAAGTGCCGGGCGCCGTACTTGCCGGAGTCGGCGACCAGCACCACCCGGCGGGCGCCGGCCACCATGGCGCGCTTCACGGCCGCCTCCGCCAGGTCGGGCGTGGAGAGCCCGACCTCGGGGGAGAAGCCGTTGGTGGCGACCACCGCGACGTCGGCGTGCACGTCGGCCAGGTCGCGCAGCGCCCAGGCGTCGACCGCGGCCTGGGTGCGGTGCCGGAGCCGGCCGCCGACCAGGTGCAGGGTGAGCGAGGGGTGGTCGGCCAGCCGCGCGGCGACCGGCAGGGCGTTGGTGACCACGGTGAGCGCGGAGTCCAGCGGCAGCAGCGCGGCCAGCCGGGAGACCGTGGTCCCCGCGTCCAGCAGCACACTGCCCTCGTTGGGCAGCAGCGCCAGCGCGGCGCGGGCGATCCGGTCCTTCTCCTCGGCCGCGGTGGTGTCCCGCTCGGCGAGACCCGGCTCCAGACTCAGCGCGCCGGCCGGCAGCGCGCCGCCGTGCACCCGGTGCAGCAGGCCCGCCCGGTCCAGGGCGCTCAGGTCACGGCGGATGGTCTCCTGCGTGACGCCGAACTCCTCGGCGAGCGAGGGCACGTCGACCCGGCCGCGCTGCTGCGCGAGCTGGAGGATCTGCTGCTGCCGCTCCGGTGCGTACATGTGGGATCGGGTCCGTTTCATGTCCGTTTACGTCTGGTTAATCGCCGACGATACGCCTCTCGAGCCAGAAAGCAAGGGTCCGTCGCCGATCCGTTGCTGACCAGGTCGGATGCCCGAATCTGTTGACACCGGAGCCAAATCGGGCGTAGAACCAATCGAAACGCCCCGCTAACGGGCGTGAAACCACATCAGACTCGCCCGGTTCCGTGACCCGCCCCCGACTCGCGGAACCGGGCGCATGGCGGCGGGCCGCGCCTCACCCCTCGGTCGCGGCCCGTCGCCGTCCCACCCGCAGCAGCGGCCTCCCCAGCAGGCCGGCCAGAGACTCCCAGGACTACCGATGCCTCACCTCCTCGTCACCGTCGGCTCCCGCAGCGGCCTGCACGCGCGTCCCGCGTCCCTGTTCGTCCAGGCCGCCGCCCGCCAGCCGGTCAAGGTCCGGGTCGGCAAGCCCGGCCAGACCCCGGTCGACGCCCGCAGCCTGCTCTCCGTGCTCGCGCTGGCCGCCGGCCACGGCGAGACCCTTGAACTGCACGCCGAGGACGGCGAGCAGGCGCAGGGCGCCCTCGACGAGCTGGCCGGCCTGCTCGCCACCGACCTGGACGCGGCGTGACCCGCCTGCTCGGGATCGGCGTCGGCACCGGCAGCGCCGCCGGACCGGTCGCCCGGATGTCCCCCGTCCCCGCGCTGCCCGCCCCCCGGCCGGTCACCGACCCGGCGGCCGAGACCGCCGCCGTCCGCGCCGCACTGGCCGCCGTGGTCGCCGACCTGACGGCCCGCGCCGCCCGGACCGACGGCACCGCCGCCGACGTGCTGGACGCCCAGGCGATGATGGCCGCCGACCCGGTGCTCGCCGACCGGGCCGCCGACCTCGCCGCGGCCGGCACCGACGCGCCGCACGCCCTCACCACGGCCTTCAACGGCTTCCGCGCCGAACTGCTCGCCGCCGGCGGCTACTTCGCCGAGCGCGTCGCCGACCTGGACGACCTGCGCGACCGCGCCGTCGCCAGCGCCCTGGACCTGCCCATGCCGGGCCTGCCCGAGCCGGGCCACCCGTACGTGCTGGTCGCCGACGACCTCGCCCCCGCCGACACCGCCCTGCTCGACCCCGCGCAGGTGCTCGCCCTGATCACCGTCCGCGGCGGCCCGACCAGCCACACCGCGATCCTCGCCAAGGCCCTCGGCCTGCCCGCGGTGGTCGGCTGCGCCGCGGCGGGCGCCCTTGCCGAGGGACGCCTCGTGCTGGTGGACGGCGCCGACGGCGTGGTCGAGGCCGATCCGACCGAGGAGACGGTCCGGCTGGCGGCCGAGCAGGAGCGGCGGCGCCGCGAGCGGCTGGCCGCGGTCCACGGCCCCGGCCGGACCGCCGACGGCGTGGCCGTCTCGCTGCTGGTCAACCTCGGCGCCCCGCACGAGCTGGCCGGCGCGGCGGCCGCCGACTCGGAGGGCGTGGGCCTGTTCCGCACCGAGTTCCTCTTCCTGGACCGGACCGAGGCGCCCGGTCTGGACGAGCAGACCGCCGCGTACCGGCGGGTGTTCCAGGCGTTCGCCGGCCGGCGCGTGGTGGTCCGCACCCTCGACGCCGGCGCCGACAAGCCGCTGCCCTTCGCCACCGCCGCCGACGAGGAGAACCCCGCCCTCGGCATCCGCGGCCTGCGCACCGCCACCCGCGACCCGCAGCTGCTGGAGACCCAGCTGGCCGCCGTCGCCGCCGCGGCGGCGGACGCCACCGCGGACGTGTGGGTGATGGCGCCGATGGTGTCGGTGCCCGCTGAGGCCGCGGCCTTCGCCGAGCGGGTCCGGTCCCACGGCCTGCCGTGCGCCGGCGCGATGATCGAGGTGCCGGCCGCCGCGCTGCGGGCCGACCGGCTCGCCGAGGTCTGCGACTTCTTCTCCATCGGGACCAACGACCTGGCCCAGTACACCTTCGCCGCCGACCGCACCCTCGGCGCGCTCGCCGACCTGCTCGACCCCTGGCAGCCCGCGCTGCTCGACCTGGTCGCGGCCACCGCCGGCGCGGCCGCCGAGGCGGGCCGCCCGGCCGGCGTCTGCGGCGAGGCCGCCGCCGACCCCGAACTGGCCCTGGTCCTGGTCGGACTGGGCGTCACCAGCCTCTCCGCCGCCCCGTCCTGCCTGCCCGCGGTCCGGGCCGCGCTGGCCGCCGTGACGATGGATCAGTGCCGCGTCCTCGCCGAACTCGCCCTGTCGGCCCCCGACGCCGCCTCCGCCCGCGCGGCCGTACGCCGGCACCTGGCCGAGTAACGCCCCCGAGTGCGCCGCTCGCGCTTCCCGCGCCCCGCCCGGCTCCCGCACACCGGGAACCGGCGGGGCGGGCCCGTCGTCTCCGGACTACGAACGACCGGAACCAGTCGGGGGGTTGACGGGGATGCTCGATCTGTTGCTCGCGTTCGCCGGGGTGCTGGTGCTGCTGGCCACGGCCGCCCTGATCGGCGTGCTGTTCCGACGCTCCGCTGTCCGGCGCCGGGAGAGACGCTGACCTTCGCCGGGCACGGGGCCGCCTGACGCGAGGTCAGGCACTCCGCAGCGCCTGGCGGACCTCGGCAGCCGGGTCGCCCGCGTGGTAGGGGTGTTCGCTGGGCTCGATGCCGTCCAGGAACTCCTGGTAGCGCAGGGCGCAGTGGACGTGGAAGAACGGGACGGCCAGGTCGAGGGCGCGGGCGGGGTCGGAGCCGGGGACGAGCGCGGACCAGGCCGCGATCCACCGCTCGCGGAGCTGCTGCCAGCGGGCCTCGGGGAGGAAGCCGGCCGGGCGCAGGCCGTCCAGCGCGGGGTGGCCCCACAGGGCGTCGGAGAAGTCCAGCGCGGTGGTGCGGGCACCGTCGAAGCGCCAGTTGCCGGGGTGGAAGTCGCCGTGCACCAGGGTCAACGGCAGCCCGCAGGCGTCCAGTTCGGCGGCCAGCGCGGGGAGGCGGCCGGCCAGCTCGCGGGCGGCGGCGCGCTCCTCCTCGGTGAGCTCGTCCAGCCGGTCCACCAGCGCGGGGAAGCGGGCGGCCAGCGCGGCGGGGGAGCGGTCGTCCCACCCGTCCGGGCCGTCCGCGGCGAGCGCGGCCTGCGCGGATGCCCACCGGTCGACCACATCGATCATGGCGTCGTCCGGCACGCCCCAGCAGTCGGTGCCGGGCAGCTGGTCGATGAGCATCCGCCGCCCGTCCGACGCCAGCACCGACGGCACCACGGACGGGTCCACCGCCGCGACCAGGGCGATCGCCGCGGCCTCGGCGACGGCGAACGGCGGCGTGCTCTTCAGCCACACCGGGCCCGCGGCGGTCGGGATGCGGGACACCGCGGACAGGTTCCACGACCGGACCTGCTCCACCGGACCGGTCACCGGCCGCCCGAGCGCGGCCAACTCCCGCTCCGCCCACGCCCACTCGGCGCGCAGCCCGTCCGCCGCCGCCCACGGCAGCCGCAGCGGGTGGTCGCCGGCCGGCGCCCCGACGACCGGCGCGAGCGACGGCGTCGGCCGCTCCAGCGCCTCCGCCAGGTACCGCACCGCCCCCGCCCGGCCGCCCTCGCCGCCGTCGACCGACAGCATCCGCAGCACCGCCACCGGCGCGCCGGCCAGCCGGGACGCCTGCCCGGCGACCTCGCCGACCTGCGCCCAGTACGGCGATTCGGTGGTGAAGGGCCCGACCTGGCCGAGGAGTTCGCCCTGCCAGGAGATCAGGACGGTGGCCGTCCGCACGTTGTTCGTCTGCACCCGGGCATTGTCCGGGCCGGGCCGCCGGGCCGCCAGCGATTTACCGACGCCCCGTCACCACGGCTCGCGGGTCAGGAAGGCCGGCCGCTGGTCCGGGTCCACCGGGTCGTAGTAGCGGTGGTAGACCGGGGTCAGACCGCCGGAGACCGGCGGGACGATCCAGCTCCAGTCCGTCGGGGTGGGCCGGCCCGCCCGGGCCTCCTGGGCGACGTGCCGCAGGAAGCGCTCCGACTCGGTGTGGTGGTCGGCCATCGTCACGCCGGCCTCCTGGAAGGAGTGCAGCACCGCCAGGTTGACCTCCACCAGCGCCCGGTCCCGCCACAGCGTGCGCGCCGAGGAGGTGTCCAGCCCCAGCCGGCGGCCGACCTCGCCGAGCATGTCGTAGCGGTCCGCGTCGGCCAGGTTGCGGGCACCGATCTCGGTACCCATGTACCAGCCGTTGAACGGCGCCGCCGGGTACCGGACGCCGCCGATCTCCAGCGTCATGTCGCTGATCGCCGGCACCGCGTACCAGCGCAGTCCGAGCTCCGCGAACCAGCCGAACTCCGGGTGCCGCAGCTCCACTTCGAGCACCGCGTCGTCCGGCACCTCGAACCACTGCGGCGCCTCACCGGGCCGCCGCTGGATCATCAACGGCAGCACGTCGAACCGGCCCTCGCCGCTCTTCCACTCCAACTCACGGGCCCGCCGCGCCAGTTCACCGCCCGCCGGATCGCCAGTCCAGCCGCCGTCCGGACCCCGGTACCCCGCGTAGCGCACCAGCTGGGAGTTGACGATCCGCGGCGCCGGCAGCCCCGGCCGGTCCGGGGCGAACACCGTCACCACCGGACGGATCCGCCCGCCGTTGGCCGCCGTCCGCAGGTGCGCGAAGCACTCCCGGGCCATCTCCTGCGGTCCGCTGACGTGCCGCAGGTCCCGCACCACCAGGCTGCGCCAGTACAGCCGCCCGATGCAGCGCGCCGCGTTGCGCCACGCCACCTTCGCCCCGAACGCCAGCTCCGCCGGGGTGTGCCGGTACGTGCCGGTCCGCTCGATCTCCGATAGCACCTCGCGCAGCCGCGGCGAGGGATCACCCGCCCCGGGCTGCTCCTCGTGGAACTGCCGGACGAACAGCGCGGCCTGCGCGATCAGCGTCCGCTCCGCCGCCGGCGGCCCGGGCGGCGCCGGGGCGTGCGGCGGTACGGCGGCCACGTGGTGGTGCCCGTAGGGGCAGACGCCGGCCTGCGCGGGGACCCGGGTACGAAGACGACTGAAGATCAAGAGCACATCCCTCCCGAGGCACATGAGTACCTGAGGTGGGGACGCGTACGCAGAGAGTGAACGATTCGCCCGACGCGCCGTCCGCTTCGGCGCTAGGGTGTCCCGCACGCCCGTACGGGCCTGCGGGACACCCCGGTCGGGGCGGCGGGTCAGACGGCCGGCTGGGAGAGCGAGAGGCCGAACCGGCCCGCGGCGTCCGTCCACCAGTGGGTCAGGCGCATCCCGGCGGCGGCCAGTTCGCGCTCCACCTTCTCCCGGCGGAACTTCGCCGACACCTCGGTGTAGAGCTCCTCGCCCGCCTCGAAGTGCACCGGCAGGCCGAGCGCCTGGACCTTCACGGTCTTCGCCCGCCGCGAGCGCAGCCGCATCTCGATCCACTCCTGCTCGGCGTCCCACAGCGCCACGTGCTCGAACTGCTCCGGGTCGAAGTCCGCGTCCAGCTCGCGGTTGAGCACCGCCAGCAGGTTGCGGTTGAACGCCGCGGTCACCCCGGCCGCGTCGTCGTACGCGGCGACCAGCACGGCCGGGTCCTTCACCAGGTCCGTGCCGAGCAACAGCGAGTCGCCGGGCAGCAGTTGGGCGCGCAGCCCGGCGAGGAAGGCGGCCCGCTCGGCGGGCAGCAGGTTGCCGAGGGTGCCGCCGAGGAACGCCACCAGCCGCGGACCGCCGCGCTCGGACTCCGAAGGCAGGCCCAGCCCGGCGGTGAAGTCGGAGAGCACGGCCCGGACGTCGAGCCCCGGGTACTCGCCGATCAGCGCCTTGGCCGCGGACTCCAGCGCGCTCTCGCTGACGTCCACCGGCACGTAGGTCTCCAACGTGCCGGCGGTGCGCAGCGCGTCCAGCAGCAGCCGGGTCTTCTCCGAGGACCCGGAGCCGAGTTCGACCAGGGTGCGGGCCCCGGTGGCGGCGGCGATCTCGGCCGCCCGGTCGGCCAGGATCTCCCGCTCGGCGCGGGTCGGGTAGTACTCGGGCAGCCGGGTGATCTCCTCGAACAGCTCGCTGCCGCGGGCGTCGTAGAACCACTTCGGCGGGAGCCGCTTCGGACTCGAGGTCAGACCGTTCTGCACGTCGTGCCGTAGGGCGTGGTGCAGGTGGTCGGCGGGCAGCAGACGGGTGAGCTGGTATCCGGTCACTGCGAGACGTCCTCTCGGCTCAGCGGGGTCAGCGCGCTGCCGGCCGGCGTGGCCAGCAGCAGGGTGCGGTCGGGGACTTCGGACCACCCGGGCCCGTCGTCGAAGGGTTCGGAGGCCACCAGCACCGAGCCGTCCGCGTCGCGGCGCTGGAACAGGGTGTCGCCCCACGCGGTGGCGGCGATCGAGGTGCCGTCGGTGGCCAGCAGGTTGAGGCGCGCGGTGCCCGACTCGGCGGCGGCCAGGCAGACCTCGGCGAGCGCCTCGCCGAGCTTGACCCCCGCGTGCAGCCGGTTCAGCACCAGCGCCCACAGCAGCGCCGAGTCGGTGCGCGCCTCCAGGCCCAGCAACTCGGCGGGCGACAGCCGCTCGGCGAGCGGCGCGAACGCCTCCGGCCAGCCCGGCAGCGCCCCGTTGTGGCTGAACAGCCAGCGCCCGGAGGCGAACGGCGCCGCCGCCTGCGCCCCGGCCGCGCAGCCCTCGGTGGCCGAGCGGACCGCGCCGAGCACGGCGTGCGAGCGCACCACCCGGGCCAGGTCGGCCAGGTCGCCGTCCGCCCAGATCGGGCCCTCGCGCCGGTACCGGGCCGGGCGCTCGTCGCCCTCCGCGTACCAGCCCACGCCGTAGCCGTCCGCGTTGACGGTGCCGTAGCGCTGCAGCCGGGGCGCCCAGGACTGCCGCAGCAGCCCGTGCGGCGGCTCGAGCAGCACCGAGCGGATCGCCACCGGTCGCCCCAGGTAGGCGAAGTGACGGCACATCAGGCGTCCGCCTCGGCGTCGCGGGCGGTGCGGAACCCGGAGAAGATCTGCCGCCGCATCGGGTAGTCCCAGTTGCGGAACGTCCCCCGGCAGGCCACCGGCGCCACCGCGAACGAACCGCCGCGCAGCACCTTGTACTCCGGGCCGAAGAACACCTCCGAGTACTCCTTGTACGGCCAGGCCGAGAACCCCGGGTACCCGGTGAAGTCGCCGGCCGTCCACTCCCACACGTCGCCGATCAACTGCCGCACGCCGTACGGCGACTGGCCGTGCGGGTAGGCGCCGACCGGGGCCGGCTGGAGGTGGCGCTGGCCGAGGTTGGCGTGCTCGGCCCCGGGCGGCTCGTCGCCCCAGGGGAAGCGCCGGGAGCGGCCGGAGACCGGGTCGTGCCGGGCCGCCTTCTCCCACTCCGCCTCTGTCGGCAGCCGCCGCCCCGCCCACCGGGCGTACGCGTCCGCCTCGTACCAACTGACGTGCAGCACCGGCTCGTTCGGCGGCACCGGCTCCAGGTGGCCGAACCGGCGGCGCAGCCACTGCCCGCCGTCGCGGGACCAGAACAGCGGTGCGGTCAGGTTCGCCTGTATCCGGTGCTCCCAGCCCGCCGGCGTCCACCAGCGCGGCTCGTCGTAGCCGCCGTCCGCGATGAACGCCTGGTAGGCGGCGTTGGAGACCGGGGTGGTGTCCAGCCAGTACGCGGCCAGGTCGACCTGGTGGGCCGGGCGTTCGTTGTCCAGTGCCCACGGCTCGGTGTCGGTGCCCATGGTGAACGGGCCGGCCGGGATCAGGACCTCGGCGGGCAGCACGCCGGTGGAGGCGGGCGGCGCCGGGGCGGCGAGCACCGCCGGGCCGCGGCGCAGCTGGTGGGTGATCAGCATGGTCTCGTCGTGCTGCTGCTCGTGCTGGGCGATCATCCCGAAGGCGAACCCGGCGTCCAGCAGCGGCGCGCCCTCCAGCGGGGAGGCGGCCAGCAGGTCCAGCACCCGGCCGCGCACCTCGTGCGCGTAGGCGCGGGCCTCGGCGGGCGGCAGCAGCGGCAGGCTGGGCCGCTCGGCGCGCGGGTGCTCGAAGGCGTCGTAGAGCGGGTCGATCTCCGGGTGCATCGGGTCGCGGCCGCCGACGTTGCGCAACAGCCACAGCTCCTCCTGGTTGCCGATGTGCGCCAGGTCCCAGACCAGCGGCGACATCAGCGGGGAGTGCTGGGCGATCAGGTCGGCGTCGTCGACGGCGCCGGTGAGCTGCGCGGTGCGCTCCCGGGCGGCGAGCAGTTCGGTGGCGATCGCCTCGCGCAGCAGCGCGGGGTCGATCCGGTCGGCGTTCAGCACGGTACGTCCTCCTCGAGGGCGGGGCCGGTGCCCGCCCGCAGTGCGTCCAGCTGGTCGTCGGCGGGGCAGCGGCCCCGGGCCGGGTAGCGCTCGGCGAACTCCACGAGCGCGGGCCGCAGGCGGCCGTCGCGGCGGGACAGGGCACGCTCCGCGGCGGCGAAGCAGGTGAGGGCGGCGCGGCGCAGGTCGGCGTCGGCCATGCCCAGCGCGGCGGCCCGCCGCCACAGGCCCGAGCGTGGCGCGCGCAGCCCGGCGTGGCCGAGGCGCTCCAGCGCGGCGTGGGCCTCCGCGGCCGCGAGCGGGTCCTCCATCAGCGCGGTGACCAGTGCCAGCGGCACCCGCCAGCCCTCACCGGGCTGGGCGTCGATCATCCGCAGCTCGAGGTGCCCGCGCGGGCGCACCGGCGGGAACAGCGTGGTGCGGTGGTACTCCAGGTCGGCCATGGTCGCGGGCCGCTCGCCGCCGCCGCGCAGCCACTCCCGGAAGGTCAGCCCGGCCGGCGCGTCCCAGGGCAGCCCGTCCTCGCGGCGCACGCACAGCACCGAGGCGTCCAGCACGTACCGGCTCCACGCCTCCCGCGGGTCGTCGGCGGGCGCCGGGGCGAGCGTGCGGGTGGGGTCCATCCGCGACCAGACCAGCTGACGGGTCGACTTGTAACCGGTCGGACGGCCGTCCAGCAGCGGGGAGTTGGCGAACGCGGCGACCAGCACCGGACCGAGCAGGTGGGTCAGCCGCCAGCGCTCGGCGTACTGCGCCTCGGTGCCCGCGTCCACGCAGACCTGCACCGAGGCGGTGCCGGTCATCATGATCCGGCCCCAGGGGCCGCCGCGGGCGAAGAAACGTTCCATCGCGCGGTAGCGCGGGTGGGTTGCCAGCATCCGGCGCTCGCGGGCCGTCGGGTCGGTGCCGCTGCCGGTCAGCCGCAGACCCTCGGCGGCGAAGGCCGCCCGGAGCACCGCCTGGTCCGTGCTCAGACCCGCGGCGCAGGCCGCCGGGTCGGCGGCGGGCGGGGAGCTCAGCTCGACCTGTCCGCCGGGTTCGTGCGTCAGCCGGGAGCCCGCGGGGAAGGCCGGGCCGTCGGCGCCCGACGGCAGCGCCGCCAACGCGGCGGCCACCCGGGCCGGATCCACGGGGTCGGCGGGACATCGCCCGTCATGGACGAACCACTCCGCCTCCACCCCGACCAGGGCGGGCGGTCCGATCTTGAAACAGATGGCTCCCAGATGTAGTTCTGCCGACGACTCGGTCAACTCCGTCACGGTGGGTGCTGAACGAGCGGGTTCTTCGGTTCGGTACGGGCGTACAGATGTCACCGGACTCACCATCCCTCGGTCTGCGACTGCGGCCCGGTTGTTCCTGCTCAGTCTGGCCCGAGGCAAACCTCCGCGCCGCCCAAGTCGTTTATCCGCACGTCAAGCGGGTGAGTGCGGTCCGTAGGCGGTCCAACGGCAGGGCGAAATTCAGCCGCAGGCACCCGATTCCGGCCGGGCCGAAGTCGGATCCGTCCGCCAGTTCGACATCACGGTGGGTGAGGAGATGCTCGCGGGTGCCGAGCCGCCCGCCGTCCAGCCAGAGTAGGTACGAGGCCTGCGGAACGGCCAGCACCGCCTCGCCGAGGGCGGTGGTGGCGAGCTCGCGGGCGCGCACCAGGTGGGCGAGGAGGGCGGTCAGCCAGGCGTCGTCGTCGGCGAGCGCCGCGCGCTGCGCGACCGCGCCCAGCAGCCCGCCCTCCCACAGGCCGAAGCCCGCCATCACCGCCGTCAGCCGCTCGCGCAGCGCCGGGTCCGGGACCAGCGCGAAGCAGCTCGGCAGGCCCGAGAGGTTGAAGGTCTTGCCGACCGAGTTCAGCGTCACCACGTGGTGCGCGCCGCGGGTGACGGCCACCGCGACCGGATGCGGGACGCCCGCGTCCGGGTGCAGCAGGTCGCCGTGCACCTCGTCGGAGATCAGCAGGCCGGGGGCGGCGGCGTCCGCCAGCGCGGTGATCTGCGCGGCCGACCACACCCGGCCGGTCGGGTTGTGCGGGCTGCTGAGCAGCACCGCGCCGGGGCGTTCGGCGGCGATCTGCGCCGTCGGCAGGTCGTAGCCGTCGGGCGTCCTGGGCAGTGGCAGCTCCCGGACGGGCACGCCGGCCGCGCGGCAGACCCGGGCGAAGCCGCCCCACTCCGGCGTCAGGAACACCGCCGGGCCGGCCGGCGGGCGGGCCGCCTCGATCAGCAGGCGGACGGCGGTGCCCGGCGCGAACGGCAGCAGCATCACCCAGTCCGGGTCGATCTCCACCCCGTGCCGGCGCAGGTACCAGCGCGCCACCAGCGCCCGGTCGGCCTGCTCCGCCACCGGGTACCCGAACGCGAGGTGCCCGGCCCGCGCCCGCAGCGCCGCCCCCACCGCCGGGGGGCCGGGCAGATCCATGTCCGCCACCCCCATCGCGATCCGCCCCGCCCCGGCCCGTGCCCACTTCGCACTCCCGGTCGCCGCCCGGCTGAAACGCTCGAACACCTCGGGCTCCCTCCGCCACTGCGCTCACGCTACGAGCCTGCGGAGCATTCCCGCCGGACGCGCAGGGATGCGCGGCCGTGCGGTTCGGGTGGGGCCGCGCGGTGCCGGGTGGGGCCGTGCGGGAGGTCAGCCGTCGTCGTCCGGGAGGCGTTCGCACTCGACCGCGAGGGAGCCGCGGCGGCGCATGCGGGTGCCCGCGGCGGGGGACTGGGCGGTGACGCGCCAGGTGCCGGGCCAGGTGAGGGCGCTCAGCGGCGGCCCGTCCGGGTCGGGGGCGGTGATCACCACACCGGCCTGCCGGGCGAGCGTACGGGCGCGGGGGACCAGCAACCCGACGACATCGGGGACGGTCACCTCGTCGGCGGTGGCGGGTCCGATCCAGCTCATGGCCGCCAGCCTCCCCCCGATCGCCCGCGGAGGGAAGAGGGCCGGGGCCCCGGCGGGTGCGCACCGGGGCCCTGGCGACGGGTGCTGACGGGACGTCAGCGGTAGGCGCGGACGTCGGCGACGGTCCACCAGCCGGGGGCGGCGCCGGTGAGGGTGAGGCGGACGTAGCGGACGGGGGCGCCGGTCAGGTCGGCGCTGGTCAGCTGGCCCGAGCCCTGGGCGGCGGTGACGGTGCGCCAGCTCGTGCCGTCGGTACTCGTGGCGACCGTGTAGGCGTGCGGGTGGTCGCCGGTGGCCGCGCCCGCGTCGAAGACGACGCGGCGGGCGGGCAGCGCCTTGCCGAAGTCGACCTGCAGGTACTGGCCCGGGGCCTGGCCGGTGCCGGTGGTCCAGCGGGTGGCGGCGTCGGCGTCCACCGCGTGGGCGGCGGTGTCGCCCGTGCAGCACGGGTCGGTCGGACCGGCGGGGGAGGCGGTGGCGCTCCAGCCCGGTGGGTCGACCTGGCGCAGCTCGCCGGTGCCCGGAACCCGGCCGTTCCAGACGAAGGTGGCGAGTGCCCCGCCCGGCAGCGTGTAGGCGAACGACCGGTCGCCCTCGCGGATGGTGAAGGTGCGCGGCGCGTCGTTCTCGTTGTGCGCGACCAGGACGGTGCTGCCGTCCGGGTTGCGGAAGGCGACGTCCATCACCTGCCCGTTCCACCCCGTGGTGCCGAGCGAGGTGGAGGCGATGCGCACCGCGCCGGGCCGCACGAAGCGGGCCAGGTGCCCGAGCGTGTAGTACTCGGCGTTGTTCGTCACGGTGCCGTCCGTGCCGACCGCGATCACGCCGGTGCAGCCCGCGCAGCCGCCGACGTGCGGGTCGCCGGCCGGGTCCAGCGCGAGGTTCCAGTTGACCACCGTCTCCGCCCAGTTGCGGGTCGCGCCGATCACCAGGTTGCGGGTGTGCCACTTGAGCGTGTCGGCGAAGGTGTTCGCCGGGTCCGCGGACTGCGCGCCCGAGCACTCGGTGAAGTAGATCGCCTTGTCAGGGTGCTGGTCGTGCAGCGCCGACATGGCGCTCGGGTCGCCCGCGTAGCAGTGGTAGGCCGTGCCGTCGACCCAGCGGGCGGCCGGCGAGGCGAGCACGTTCTGCGGATAGGCGTTGACGTCGGCGAGCTCGTCCGCCGGGGTGCCCACCGTGTCGTTGGGGTGCTCCGACCAGTTGTGGTCGTACGCCAGGATCCTGGTCGGCAGCCCGGCCGCGCGCAGCATCGGCCCGAGGTTCTCGATCACCCGGTCCTGCTGCCAGGACGGCATGTCGGCGCCCGGGTAGCCGGACGGGTGGCGGTTCTGCGGCTCGTTCTGGACGGTGATCGCGTCCACCGCGATGCCCGAAGCCCGGTACGCCTGGACGAACTTCAGCAGGTAGAGGGCGTACGAGCGGTAGATCCGCGGGTCGTCGACCAGCCGGCCGCCGACCAGTGAGCCGTTGTCCTTCATCCACGCCGGCGGGCTCCACGGCGAGGCCATCACCCGCAACTCCGGGTTGAGCGCCTTGGCCTGGCGCAGCAGCGGCAGGATCTGCCGCTGGTCGTGCGCGATCGAGAACTGCCGCTGCTCGTAGTCGGTCTGACCGGCCGTCAGGTCGTCGTAGGTGTACGGGGCGTCGGCGACGAAGTCGGATCCGCCGATCGGCTGGCGCAGGAAGGACAGGCCGTCGCCGGTCCGCGGGTCGAAGAGCGAACGCATCGCGTCGTCCCGGGCGGCGGGGGAGAGGCCGGACAGCACCGCCGCCGAGGAGTCGGTGATCGAGGCGCCGAAGCCGCGCATCCGCTGGTAGGTCAGGGTCGGGTCGACCACCACGGCGGGGGAGTCGGTCGGGGCGTCGCCGAAGGTCGCCGGAGCGGACTCGGTGAGGCGGCTGGTGCCGTCCGGGGTGGTGATCCACACCCGGGCGGTGACCGGCCGCTTCGCCCCGTCGGCGGCAGCGGCCGGGACGAACGCGCCGCCGAGCGCGGCGGCCAAGGCGGCGGCCAGCAGGCCGCGGGCCAGCCGGCGGGCGGCGGGTCGGGAGGGAGGCGGGGGCGGGGCGGAGACGGGAGCTGCTGGGGCGGTGCGGCTCAACGGAGGTGCTCCTTTCGCGGGGACGCGATCCTCGGCCGGCCGCCTTCCGGGTGGTGCCGGCGGCCGGAACGGGAGGATGAAAGCACACTTACTGAGTACTTAGTAAGTCCTTGCGCGCGCACCGCTCGCGCGCTTGAATCGGACGGTGACCACGGAACGACCGCACCCCGCGCACCGCAAGGCCGCCGCCCAGCCCCGCCCCGCCCGGAGCGCCCAGGCCCAGCAGCGGCAGCAGGACATCCTGCAGATCGCGACGGAGGCGTTCGCCGCCCGCGGCTACAACAAGGCCTCGCTGGCCGAGATCGCCGACGTCGCCGGCGTCACCCAGGCCGGCGTCCTGCACCACTTCCGCAGCAAGGCGCAGCTGCTCACCAGCGTCCTCGACCTGCGCGACGCCACCGACATCGAACAACTCGGCCCCGAACGCCCGCGCGGCCTCGCCTTCCTGCGCCACCTGGTCGACACCGCCCGGCGCAACACCGAACGCGAGGGCATCGTCCGCCTCTACGCCGTGCTCTCCGCGGAGAGCGTCACCGACGACCACCCCGCCCAGGAGTACTTCCGCGCACGCTACGCCGGGCTGCGCGCCATGGTCGCCGACGCCCTCGCCGAAGCCTGCGAACTCGGCGAACTCCCGGCCGCCACGGACCTGCGGGACGCCGCCAACGCGATCATCGCGGTGATGGACGGCCTGCAGGTCCAGTGGCTGCTCGCCCCCGCCGAGGTCGACATGGCCGCCTCGACCGACCGGGTGCTCGGCGCGGTGCTGGCCGGGCTCGGACACCGGGGCTGACGAGTCGTCACGGCCGGTCGTCGTTGCCTGCGGTCGGTCGAGGTCGGTAGCGGACTGCCGCGGGTTCAGGCTTCGGCGAGGTGGCGTTCGAGGGCGGCGACCACCAGGCGGTGGTCGTCGAGCTGCGGCAGGCCGGAGACGGTGACCGTACCGATCGGGCCGACGCCCTCGACGATGAGCGGGAAGGCTCCGCCGTGGGCGGCGAACCGGTCCGGGTCGAGCCGGGAGTGCTGCTCGAAGCTCTGGCCCTTCGCGGCGAAGCGCAGTCCGACCAGCAGGGAGGAGCAGCCGTACCGGTCCGCGGTCCGGGACTTGCGTTCCACCCAGGCGTCGTTGTCGGCCGAACTGCCCGGCAGGGCGTAGTGGAAGAGCTGCTGCCCGTTGCGGCGGATGTCGACCACCACGGGCGCCCGCTCGGCGCGGGCCAGCTCCACCAGCAGCAGGCCGAGCCGCCAGGCGTCGTCGTGGTCGAAGTGCGACAGGCGCAGTCGGCGCTCCTGCTCCTCGACCTGAGGGATCAGCAGTTCGGCGTCTTCGCGGTTCATCGAGTGCTCCGGGTGCGGGTGCGGGTGCGGGGGCTCAGTGGGTGGGGGCTCGGTGGGCGGTGGTGGGCAGGGTGACGGTGCGGCGTTCGGTGGCGGAGCGGCGGGCGGCCTCCAGCACCGTCAGCGCGGCCACCGCGTCGTACGGGTCGACCGGGGCGGGACCGCCGTCGTGCAGGGCGCGAGCCACCGCCGCGTAGAACGCCGGGTAGTCGCCCGGCAGGGAGGGGTGCGGGGCGGCGGCGTCGTCGGCGCCGAGCAGGCCGCGCGCGGACTCCGGGACCTCGCCCCAGCCCGGGCCGGGTCGACCGCCGGAGCGCAGCGCCGCCTCCTGCGGGTCCAGGCCGTGCACGGTGTACGCCGACCGGCTGCCCAACACCCGCAGGCGCGGGCCGAGTTGACCGGCGAGCGCGCTCATCCACAGGTGCGAGCGGGTGCCGGAGGCGTGCGTGAGCGCCAGGAAGGCGTCGTCGTCGACGGCCGCGCCCGGACGGCGGGCGTCCACCTCGGCGTACACCTCGCGCACCGGGCCGAACAGCGTCAGCGCCTGGTCGACCAGGTGGCTGCCCAGGTCGTACAGGATGCCGCCCGCGTCGGCCGGATCGGCGGACTCCCGCCAGCCGTCGCCGACTTCGGGCCGCCAGCGCTCGAAGCGGGACTCGAACCGGTGCACCTCGCCGAGCGCGTCCTCCGCGAGCAGCGCGCGGACCGTGCGGAAGTCGGCGTCCCAGCGGCGGTTCTGGAAGACCGTCAGCAGGAGGCCGCGCTCGGCCGCGAAGTCCGCCAGCGCGGCTGCCTCGGCGGCGGTCGCCGCCACCGGCTTGTCCACCACGACCGGGAGCCCCGCCTCCAGCGCCGCCCGGGCCACCGGCAGGTGGGTGCGGTTCGGGGAGGCCACCACCACCAGGTCCAGTTCCGCGGCCTCGGCCAGCAGCTGGTCGACGGAGTCGAGCGCGCGGGCCTGCGGGTGCTCGCGGCGCAACTGCTCCCGGCGGTCGGCGGAGGCCGTGACGACGGAGTGCAGGCGCAGCCCCGGGGTGGTCGCGATCAGCGGCGCGTGGAAGGCGGCACCGGCCAGGCCGAAGCCGACCAGGCCGACCCGGAGTGGGGCGGGGGTGGCGGTGGAAGCGTTCGCGGTGGTCATGCCGACCAGTTAAACAACGCTGTTTCCTAAGTGCAAGTGGGAGAGCGCGCTGCGGGGCGGTGGGGCTGTGCGTGAGGACGGGTTGGGATGGCGGGGGCTGCGGGGTGGTGAGTTCGGCTGGCCGGGATTGGGGAGCGCGAGCGTGCGGGGGCTGCGGGGCGGTGGCTCGCTCGGCTGGCGCTGTACGGCCGTGGGTGAGGACGGGTTGGGATGGCGGGGGCTCGTGAGGTGGTGAGTTCGGCTGGCCGGGATTGGGGGAGCGCGAGCGTGCGGGGGCTGCGGGGCGGTGGGCGCCGTTGGCCGGGCGGTAGGAGTGCGGGGGCCGGGGCCGGGGCCAGGGCGGAGTGCGAGGGCGGTTGGGGGTGAGCAGGCAGAATGGCGGTATGACGACGCCGCAACCGGGTCGGGCCGGCAGTAATCTGACCGGCCTGCGTGATCACAACGACGCGCTCGTTCTCGGGTTGCTGCGTGGGGCGGGCGAGGGCAGCAGCCGGGTCGAGTTGGCCGCGGCCACCGGACTCACGCCGCAGGCCGTCGGAAAGATCACGGCGCGGCTGCTGGACGACGGCATGATCACCGAGGCCGGGCAGGCCGCGTCCACCGGCGGGAAGCCCCGGACGCTGCTGCGGCTGCGCGGGGAGGCGGCCTGCGCCGTCGGCGTCCACCTGGAGCGTGACGAACTCACGGTCCTGCTGGTGGACCTGACCGGACGTCACCACTACCGGCACGCGCAGCCCCTCGACCCGGACCTCACCCCGCCGGAGGTCCTCCCGCTGGTCGTCGCGCAGATCGAACGGGCCGTTGCGGCGGCACCGCGCGGCGCCCGGCTGCTCGGTGCCGGAGTCGGCTGCCGCGGGCCGCTCGACCATGCCCGCGGCGTGCTGCACTGGTTCGGCCGACCAGGGGTCCGGCCGCGCTCGGAGTGGCAGCGGTACCCGCTGCGCGAGCGGCTCGCCGAACGCCTCGACGGGCTCCCGGTGGTGGTGGACAAGGACACCAATGCCGCGATCCTCGCCGAGACCCGCGCCCCCGGCCTCGGCCGCTCACTGGCCTACGTGCACCTGGCGGGCGGCCTCGGCGCCGGGCTGGTACTCGACGGTGCGCTCTACCGCGGAACCCGCACCAACGCGGGCGAGTTCGGCCACCAGACCGTCCAACTCGACGGCCCGCTCTGCGACTGCGGCAACCGCGGCTGCCTGGAAGCCCTCTGCCTGGCCGAACTCCGGCGCGGCGACCACGAGGCGGTGGCCCGCCTGGTCGGCGTCGGCGTCGCCAACCTGGTCCGGCTGCTCGACATCGACCACATCGTCCTCGGCGGCCGCGCCGTCCTGGACGCCCCCGCCACCTACACCACCGCCGTGGCCGCCCAGCTACGGGCCCGCATCCCCGAACCCGACTGGCAGCCCGTCCCCGTCACTCCCGCCACCACCGGCTCCCTGGCCGTCGCCCTCGGCGCCGCCGAACTCCTCCTCGGCCCGCTCCTCGGCCGCCGCGTCTGACCATCCGTCGGAGCGGCCCCGAACGGCCCGCGGCCGTGCGGGCCTGTCACCCGCCGACCACCGGTCCCTCGCCGTCCGGTCCACCGAATCCCCGCCTCGGCCACGGTCGTTCGGTTCGCGCCGGCGGGCGGCGTCAGTGGGCGATATGCCTCGTGAAGTCGTAGGTCACGGGTCGGGTGTGAACGGCGAGTTGGGTGCTCGTGTCGGTCGGCGCCCGATGACCATGGTGCATCTCATCGGGCAGGTCCCGGCTCCGGCGGGATGCCGGGTTCGGCTGCGCCCACGACCCGGCCCCCGCTACGACCGGTCTACGACAAGCTCACCGCCGACCCGCGGGCCCATCGCCGACCTGGGGTTCATCGGCCTCGACGACGGTCCTCCGCACGCCGACCCGGCGGTGATCACCGGTACGACGTGGCCCGGACCCGATCCCTGAGCCGCAGTCAGATGCAGTCCGACAAGGCACTGGCCGCGGCGCAGGCCCCGGTCGAGCACGGCGTCGCCCAGCTCAAGAACTGGCGCGTCCTCGGCAAGGTCCGCACCGACCCGAGCTGGGCGACCGCGCTGGTGCGGGCCCTGCTCGTGCTGACGAACCGTGAAGTCGCCCGCTGACGGATGATCTTGTCGGCCGACTACCGCTCCGGACCTGCCCGAGCGTCCTGATGCCTGCCGCACACCAGGACGTCTGACGTGCAGCCCGTCTCTCCCCATGGCGCGACCGCGAAAGTTTGACGAGAGCACGGTGCTGAAGGCCGCTCGGCAGCAGTTCTGGCGCACCGGGTACGCGGCCACGAGCATGGCGGACCTCTGCGAGGCGACGGGGGTGGCGTCGCAGAGTCTGTACGGTGCTTTCGGCAGTAAGCACGGTCTGTTCGTGAAGAGCCTGCGGGACTACTGCGAGCAGCAGATGAACGGGCTGCAGGCGGACCAGGAGTCGGCCGCGAGTGCCTGGGAATGGCTCATGGCGCAGTGACCTTCGGTGACAGCGCCCGCCTGGGACTGACCGAGGACGGCTGTTACCTCTCCGGCTCGGCCGCCGCGCTGGCCCGGCAGGACGATGACGTCAGCGAAACGGCACGGCGTACGTATGAGTGCATCATCGCCGTCTTCACGACCGCACTGCAGCGGGCCAGGGTCGCAGGTGAGATCCGGTCGGACACGGACATCGAAAAGGCCGCGCTGAGCCTGCTCGCGGCCATGCAGGGCATCGAATTCCTGCGCAAGTCCGGCATGGAGGATGCTCGGTTCCAGGAGGCGAAGGCAGGCATCGTGGACACCGTCAGCCGTGCTTACGGCGCCGACCGGGGCACCCGGAGCTGACGGCGGGCTGCCCCAGCGGCCGGGGCCGGTCGCGGGTGCGGCGTCAGTCCGTGGTGGGCGGGGTCTTGCGGGCGTGCAGGACGTAGGCGTCGAGGGGGAGGGGGGAGCGGTCGAGTAGGGTGAGGCCGGCGGCGGTGAGGAGGGCGGCGTAGTGGGCGGCGGTGCGTTCGCGGCCGCCGACGTTGCAGCGCATGTGCAGGTCCCAGGCGGTGGCCAGGGACGGGGAGTTGTCGGCGGGCAGGACGCGTTCGACGATCAGCAGGTCGGCGTGGGCGGGCATCGCGGCGGCGAGGTGGCGCAGGATCTCGCGGCAGCGCTCGTCGTCCCAGTCGTGCAGGATCCGGGAGAGCAGGTAGACGTCGCCGCCCGACGGCACGTCGGCGAAGTCGCCGGACCGGCAGCTGGTGCGGTCGGCCAGACCGGCCGCGTCGAAGCGGCGGCGGGCGGCCGCGGCGACGTGCGGGCGCTCCAGCAGGGTGCCGCGCAGGCCTGGGTGGGCGGTGAGCACGCGGGCGAGCAACTCGCCGGTGCCGCCCGCCAGATCGACCACGGTGCGCGGGAGCGGGTCGGCGGCCGCGGCCCGGATCGCCGGGTGGGCGGGCAGCGGGTCGAACATCCGGGCGCTCGCGGCCATCGACCGGTCGAACAGCGCGGCGAGTTCGGGACGCCGGGCGAAGTGGTCGAAGTGGTTCTCGCCGAACAGGTCGTCGAAGGCCACCCGCCCGGTCCGCACCGTCCCGGTGAGCCGGCCGAACGACTGGTAGAACGGGCCTCCGTACATGAGCGCCAGCGGCCGCAGCGACCCCGGCACGTCGTCGCGCAGCAGCGCGCCGGCGGGAGTGAGCCGGAAGACCTCGCCGTCGTGGGCGACCGCGCCGAGCATCGCCAGGTAGCGCAGCAGCGAGGTCAGCGCCGCCGGGTCGGCGCCGACCGCCGCGGCCAGCGCCTCCGCGGAGACGGGCAGGCGCTCGTCCATCGCCTCGGCGACCCGCAGCTCGGCGAAGGCGGCCAGTGCCTGGGTGGTCCACGCGCCCGTCAGTTGGCGCAGCAACGATTCGGCGGGCTCGGCCGCGCGCTGCTCCGCCAGGTGGTCCGCGAGCACCTCGCGGTGGTCGCCCGGCGCGTACAGCTCCACCCGCCGACAGCCCGCCTTGGCGTCGGCGGACGCGGTGAAGTAGAAGACCGTGCCGTCCTCGTGCGGGTTGTAGCCGCCGCCGTCCGGACGGGCGCCGTGCCGGGCGAAGAGCGCCGACAGGCCGCGCAGCACCAGCGGGTCGGGCCGGTCCACCTCGAAACCGAGGTGCGGCTCGTGCTGCGCGACGCGCTCCGCCGAGGCCACGTCGGTGAGTTCGGAACCCGGCGGCACCGTCAGTGCGAACACCTCGACCACCCGGGGCTCGCCGTCCAGTCCGGACACCGCCGGGCGCAGGATGGCCACCTCCAGCCCGTCCGCCGCCCGGCGGTGACGGTCCGCCAGGCGCTGCCGGACCACGGTGCTCGGCTGCGGCGGCTCCGGCGCGCTCAACCCGCAGTCGGCGAGCGCGGCGTGCAGGGCGTCCCGGTCCGGCGGGAAGACCAGGACGGCTGCGTGCGCGAACCGGCAGCGGTCGGTGAGGGCGCGCAGCTCCACCCCGTCCAGGCCGGGCAGCAGCAGCGGGAGCAGGGTCGCGGTGTCGTGCGACCGGACGTAGTCGACCGCCGCGCGCAGGACGTCCGTGTCGGTGGGGACGGTGGTGCTGGTCATCGTGCGCTGGACCTCGGTTCGGTGCGTGAGCGAAACGTTTCTGGATGCTGCGCGAGGGGTCTCGCGGTCAGGCGGCGGGCGCAGCAGGTGGGGAGGGCAGAAATCAAGTCCCCCGTGGCTCGAATGTGTTGAAGATCTGTCACGGATCTTGATCGTAACCACCGGATTGCAACGTTTTGGTCCGTATTCACCCGATCGGGGGGTGAAGATGCATGCGTCGATGGCCGAAGCCGACCGGGCCGACCGGTCCGGCCGGTCCGGCCGTTCCGAACGCCGACGCGCCGGCCGGTGAAAGTTTCAGCTCCGGCCGGTGGTTGACGGTGCGTCGGCGAGATGGCGAGATGGCGAGATGGCGAGACGGGGACGCGGGCGGTTGCGGGGAGGTCAATCTCCGGTCAGGCGGAGAGGCGGCGTTCGAGCGGGGTGCGGAAGCGCGGGGTGACCCGGGTGTCGGCGAGCCAGGAGCGGAGGGTCGCGGCCTCGGCGTCGAGGGCGGCGCGGGCCTCGGACCCCGCATCGTCGAGCAGCTCGAACACCACCTCGCCGTCCGCGCGTTGGGCCCAGCCGCCGACGACGCGGCCGTTCCACCAGGCGGTCGGGCCGAGGTTGCCGGTGCGGTCGAGCAGTTGCGGCAGGTGGTCGGGGGAGAGGTACCAGTCGCGGTGCTTCCATCCCATCGCGGTCGGGTCGAGGGCGGGCAGCAGCGCCGCCCAGGGCCCCGGGTCCTCGACCGGTGCGAGATCGTCCGGCAGTACCGACCCCGCCGAGCCGTCGGCCAGTTCGACCTCGACGGCGCCGTTGGCGGCGAGCGCCGCCCGGACCTCCCGGACGCCCCAGCCGGTCCACCAGACCAGGTCCTGCTCGGTCGCCGGGCCGTACGAGGCCAGCCAGCGGCGCGCCAACGCGGCCTGAGCGCGCGAGACTTCGGCGCCGGACGGCTTCGCCCCGGGCTCGCCGGCCGCCCAGCGGTGCTGGCTGCTGGTCCAACTCCCCACCGGGCGGCGGCGGATGATCGAACCGTCCATGCCGAGCACCCGCAGCAGCCGCATCCCGACGGTCTGGGTGGCCTCGTACGAGGTGCCCGCGCCGTAGACCATCTCCGCGCGCAACTCCGGTACCGCTGCGCTGAGTTGGGTGCCGGTCAGCTCGCCGTCGGGAGCGTCGAGGAGCGCGGCGCGGACGGCGGCCTCGGTACGGGCGGTCCAGGCGGCGTCCAGGCCGGCCGCGGCGAAGCTCTTCAGCAGGCGGGTCCGTTCGCGGGCGGCGACCTTGGCGGTGGTGGAGGCGTACAGGTCCGGCGCGAGCTCGGCGGCCACCACGAACAGCGTGTTGCGCATGCCGTGCAGCCGCAGCAGGGTCCGGTCCCGGTACAGCGCCCGCTCGGTGTCCGCGACTCCGGGGGAGGCCAGCCGCGCCGCGACGGCGAGGAAGACCGTGGCCGCGTCGGTGGCGTGCAGCGCGACCAGATCGTGCCCCACCTGCTCCGCCCGCTCGGCCCGCACCCCCGGCGCGAGCCGATGCCGCGACGCCAGGCGGGCACGGCGCTGCTCGTCGCTGAACTGCGCTCGGCTGGGCACGAGTTCCTCCTCCGGAGCGGGTCTCGGGACAGCCTGCCACGCGGCGCCCCGGCGCGGGCCCGCGACGCGCAGACGGTGGGGGCCGGGAGGTCCGGGCTGCGCGGCGGACCCCCCGCGGCACCGGCGCGAAAGGTTCAGAGGGCACGGCCGGGGTGCACGGGCCGCGCGTGGCACACGGCCGTGGAGGCCCCGGTCCGGTGCGGCGGACGGGAAGGCGGCAGCTCGCCGCGGGCGGTGCGGTGGACCGGGCCCGGAGAGGGCCAAGGCCCGCGTAGCGGTGGGCGGTTGCGGTGTCCGTCACTCAAGCGGGAGCGCTCCCACGGGTTTTGTCGAACTTCTTGACGGGACCGCGAGGTCATGGCTTCATATCCGGTGTCCCCAGGCCGAGTTCGCCTCTGCCCGGGCCAAGTATGGGAGCGCTCCCATGAATTGAGGGCGTGTTCCCTCGAGTCCGTCCCCCACCCGAAAGGACTCCCGTCACTGTGTCGGCCCAACTGACTCGCCGTCTTCGGACGGCCGCAGCGGCCGCGGCGCTCACCGTCGCGACCGTCCTGCCGATCGCCACGGCGACCACCTCCGCGCACGCTGCCACCGCCCGCGTCGACAACCCGTTCGTGGGTGCCGGCGTCTACGTGAACCCCGAGTGGGCCGCTCACGCCGCCGCCGAGCCGGGCGGCTCCGCCGTCTCCAACCAGCCGACCTTCGTGTGGCTGGACCGCATCGCGGCCATCAGCGGCGCGAACGGTTCGATGGGTCTGCGAGCCCACCTGGACGCCGCGGTGCAGCAGGCCGCGGGCAAGCCGTACGTGTTCCAGGTCGTCATCTACGACCTGCCGGGCCGCGACTGTGCGGCGCTGGCCTCGAACGGCGAGCTCGGCCCCACCGACCTGCCGCGCTACAAGAGCGAGTTCATCGACCCGATCGCGGCGATCCTGGCCGACCCGGCCTACGCGAACCTGCGGATCGTGACCACCGTCGAGCTCGACTCGCTGCCGAACCTGGTCACCAACGCGGGCGGCACCAACACGTCGACGCCGAACTGCGAAACCATGAAGAGCAACGGCAACTACATCAACGGCGTGGGCTACGCGCTGGCCAAGCTCGGCGCGATCCCGAACGTCTACAACTACGTGGACGCCGGCCACCACGGCTGGCTCGGCTGGGACTCCAACCTCGGTCCGACGATCGACGTGCTGAAGCAGGCGGCGACCTCCTCCGGTTCGACGCTCAACAACGTGCAGGGCTTCGTCGTCAACACCGCCAACTACGGTGCGCTGCACGAGCCGAACTTCACCATCGACGACACGGTGAACGGCACCTCCGTCCGCCAGGCCAAGTGGGTCGACTGGAACCGCTACGTCGACGAGGCGACCTACGCGAAGGCGTTCCGGGACAAGGCCGCCGCAGCGGGATTCAACTCCAACGTCGGCGTGCTGATCGACACCTCCCGCAACGGCTGGGGCGGCGCCAACCGGCCCACCGGCCCGGGCCCGAAGACCACCGTGGACGCGTACGTCGACGGCGGCCGCATCGACCGCCGCTTCCAGACCGGCAACTGGTGCAACCAGTCCGGCGCGGGCCTCGGCGAGCGGCCGAAGGCGGCCCCGGAGGCCGGCATCTCCGCCTACGTGTGGGTAAAGCCCCCGGGTGAGTCGGACGGTGCGAGCTCGGCCATCGCCAACGACGAGGGCAAGGGCTTCGACGGGATGTGCGACCCGACCTACACGGGCAACGCGCGCAACAACAACAACATGTCGGGCGCGCTGCCGAACGCCCCGCTGGCGGGCCACTGGTTCTCCGCCCAGTTCCAGGAGCTGCTGAAGAACGCCTACCCGGCGCTCGGCACCGGCACCCCGGACACCACCGCCCCGTCCGTCCCGACCGGCCTGGCGGCGACCACCACCTCCAGCAGCGTCTCGCTGTCCTGGACCGCCTCCACCGACAACGTCGGCGTCAGCGGCTACGACGTCTACCGCGGCGGCACGCTGGTCGGCTCCACCAACAACCTGTCGTTCACCGACACCGGCCTGAGCGCCTCGACCGCGTACTCGTACACGGTCAAGGCCCGGGACGCGGCGGGCAACGTCTCCGCGGCCTCCGCGGCGCTGAGCGTCACCACCGCGGCCGGCGGCACCACCGACACCACCCCGCCCAGCACCCCGACCGGCCTGGCCGGGACCACCACCTCCAGCAGCGTCGCGCTGACCTGGAGCGCCTCCACCGACAACGTCGGCGTCACCGGCTACAACGTGTACCGCGGCGGCACCCTGGTGGCCTCCACCACCGGCACCTCGTACACCGACACCGGGCTGAGCGCCTCGACCGCCTACTCGTACACCGTCAAGGCGAAGGACGCGGCGGGCAACCTGTCCGCGGCCTCGGCGGCGCTGGTCGCCACCACCCAGGCCGGCAGCGGCAGCACCGGCGGCTGCTCGGCGACCTACTCGATCAGCAGCGACTGGGGCGCGGGCTTCAACGCCAACGTCACCGTCAACAACACCGGCACCGCGGCGATCAACGGCTGGAAGGTCACCTGGAGCTTCGGTGGCAACCAGCAGATCACCAACCTGTGGAACGGCGTGGTCAGCCAGTCCGGCAAGGCGGTGACCGTCACCAACCAGTCCTACAACGGCACCGTCTCGGGTGGCGGCAACACCAGCTTCGGCTTCGGCGCCAACTACTCCGGCACCAACGCCCTCCCCACCCTGAGCTGCACCGCCAGCTGACGCCGGCCGCAGCGCACTGAACACAGCCGCCCACGTGCAGAGTCTGCACGTGGGCGGCTGCCCGTTCCGGCCCGCTCCGACGAGCCGTCAACCGGACAGCCGGAACGCCGAGTTGACCAGTGCGACGTGCGTGAAGGCCTGCGGGGTGTTGCCGAGCTGGCGGCCGGACGCCGGATCCCACTGCTCGCTCAGCAGCCCCAGGTCGTTGCCCAACGCGACCACCCGGCCGAAGAGTTCGCGGGCCTGGTCGGGCCGGCCGATCACCGCCAGCGCGTCCGCCAGCCAGAACGAGCAGGCCAGGAACGCCCCTTCGTCGCCGGGCAGCCCGTCGCCCCGGTGCGCCGCCTGCCCGTCCGGCGCGTAGCGGCGGACCAGCCCGCCGTGCTCCAGGCCGCTCTGGACCGCCTCGACGGTGCGCACCACCCGCGGGTCGTCCGGCGGCAGGAAGCCGGTGGTCGCGACGAACAGCGTGGCCGCGTCCAACTCGCGGGCCCCGTACGACTGGACGAACACACCGCGGCGCGGGTCGACGGCGTGCGCGCAGACGTCGGCGTGCACCTGGTCGCGCAGCGCCCGCCAGCGGTCCACCGGGGCGGGCAGGCCGGTGGCCTCGGCCATCCGCACCGCGCGGTCGGCGGCCACCCAGGCCATCACCTTGGAGTGGGTGAAGTGCCGCCGCTCGCACCGGACTTCCCACAGGCCCTCGTCGGGTTCGCGCCAGCCGCGCTCCAGTCGGCCGATCAGGGTGCGCAGCAGGCTCCAGACCTGGCGCTCCATCGGGATGCCGGCCTGCAGGGCGAGGTGCAGGGTGTCCACCACCTCGCCGTAGACGTCGAGTTGGAGCTGGCGGACGGCGGCGTTGCCGAACCGGACCGGGCGGGAGTCCTGGTAGCCGGGCAGCCAGTCGGCCTCGGTCTCCGGCAGGCCGCGCTCGCCGGCCACCCCGTAGACCGCCTGCACCCCGGCGGGGTCGCCGGCGATCGCGCGCAGCAGCCACTTGCGCCAGGCCGCGGCCTCCTGGCGGAAGCCGCCGCGCAGCAGCGCGGACAGGGTCATCGAGGAGTCGCGCAGCCAGCAGAACCGGTAGTCCCAGTTGCGCACGCCGCCGAGCACCTCCGGCAGCGAACTGGTGGGGGCGGCGACGATGCCGCCGGTGGGCTCGTAGGCGAGCGCCTTCAGGGTGATCAGCGAGCGCAGCACCGCCTCGCGCCACTCGCCGGTGTAGCGGCACTGGGCGGCCCACTGCTGCCAGCCGTCGAGCGTGGCGGCGAGCAGCGCGTCCGGGTCGCTGCGCGGGGTGGTGGGCAGGTGGGAGGGCTGCCAGGTGAGCAGGAAGCGCACCCGCTCGCCGGGGGAGACGGTGAACTCGGAGGCGGTGGCGCCGGCCTCGCCCCAGGTGTGGACGCCGGGCGGGACCCGCAGCCACGCCGAGTCGGGGCCGGCCACCGCGACCCGGTGGTGCTGGGTGCGGCGCACCCAGGGCTCGATCCGGCCGTGGTTGAAGCGCAGCCGCAGCTCGCTGCGGACCGGGACGGTGCCCCGTACGCCCTCGACGATCCGCACCAGCTGCGGCACCCGGTCGCGCTGCGGCATGAAGTCGAGCACCCGCACCTCGCCGTCGGCGGTGCGCCAGAGCGTCTCCAGGACCAGGCTGTCGGCGAGGTAGCGGCGCTCGGCGGACTCGGCGGCGGCGGGCGGGGCGATCCGCCAGGCGCCGTGCTCGGGGGTGCCGAGCAGGGCGGCGAAGCAGCTCGGGGAGTCGAATCGTGGCAGGCAGAGCCAGTCGACCGAGCCGTCCCGGCCGACCAGGGCGGCGGTCTGCAGGTCCGACAGCAGTGCGTAGTCCTCGATACGACCGGCCATGCGCCGATTCTCCGCCGCCTCGGCGCAGGTGCCACGCGGGACGCGCCCGCCGCCCGATCGGCCTCCACGGCTTGCAGTGGTGATTGGATGTATAGGAAGATCTTTATGTCCTGTTGTCACTTTCTGACCGCCGCCGGAAGGGGTGCCGTCATGGCGCGTCCGAACTGGGTGCCCGCCGGGACCGATCTCGACAAGCCGAACGCGGCCCGGGTGTACGACTACTACCTCGGCGGTTCGCACAACTTCGAGGTCGACCGCCAGATGGCCCGCAGGGCGATGGAGCTCTGGCCCGACCTCCCCATGATCATGCGCGCCAACCGTGCGTTCCTGCGCCGCGCCACCCAGTTCCTCGCCGAGGAGGGCATCACCCGCTTCCTCGACATCGGCTCCGGCATCCCGACCTTCGGGGCGGTGCACGAGGTGGCCCGGGAGTACCAGCCGGACACCGAGGTGGTCTACATCGACATGGACCCGGTGGCGGTCGCGCACAGCCGGCTGATCCTCGCCGACGACCCGCTCAGCCACGTGGTCGACGCCGACCTGCGCAACATCGACGACCTGCTGGCCCGGCCCGAGGTCGAGGCGCTGCTGGCCCCCGGCGAGCCGGTCGGCGTGATCCTGAACGCGGTGATGCACTTCGTCACCGACGCCGACGAGCCCGAGAAGATCCTCGCCACGCTCCGCGAGGCGCTGCCCAGCGGCAGCCTGATGGTGCTCTCGCACGCCTCGCTGGAGGGCCGCCCCGACCAGGCCGGCTCCCATCAGGACCTGTACAAGTCCACGCCGACCCCGCTGACCATGCGCAGCCGGGAGCGGATCACCGCCATGTTCGAGGGCTTCGAGCTGGTCGAGCCCGGAGTGGTCTACCTGCCGGAGTGGCGGCCCGAGGACCCGGAGGCGGTCGGCCCGCACCCGGAGCGGATGACCGGGATGGCCGGCATCGGACGCCTGTCGTGACCGAGCGGCCGCCCGCGGGCCATGGGTTCCTCGCCGCGTGGGCGGCCATGCTGCGCGCCGGCCACGGCGCCGCGGTGCGGCCCGGCGTGCTCAACCCGTTGATCGCCCGCACCGGCGAGCTGCTCCAGCGGGCCGCGCTCGACCTGCCGTTCCGGTCCGAACTGGCCGAGCAGGTCGGTGCGTTGCTGATCGACAACCACTTCACCGACCCGCAGCTGCTGTCCGACGCGGTGCAGCTGATCCAGCGTCAGCCGGTCCCCGACGACCGGGGCCCGGCGCTGTCCGGCGCCTTCGCCTCGGGCTGGGCGGCGGCGCTGCGCGAGCGGACCCTGCGCGAGCAGGAGTCGATCCGGCTGGCGGCCGACACCGCCCGCCAGGAGGTCGAGAAGGCGCTGCGGGCCTCCGAGGCGCGGTTCCGCGCGCTGTTCGAGTCCGCCGCGATCGGCATCGGCCTCGGCGACACCGACGGCAACATCCTGGCCGTCAACCGGGCGCTGGGCGAGATCTTCGGCGGCGGCCCCGAGGACATGACGGGCGTGCGGGTCAACGACCTGGTCCACCCCGAGGACACCCCCGGCGTCTGGGAGGCGTACGAGGAGCTGATCAGCGGGAAGCGGGAGTACTTCCAGTTCGACAAGCCGTACTACCGGCGCGACGGCGAAGTGGTCTGGACCCACCTGACGGTCTCGCTGATCCGCGACGACGACGGCGTCCCGCAGTACCAGGTGGCGATGCTGGAGGACATCACCGACCGCTACCGCCTGCAGGAGCGGCTGCGCCACCAGGCCACCCACGACCCGCTGACCGGGCTGCCCAACCGGGCGG
>NZ_JBSFXE010000051.1:0-38914 GCF_053595195.1 Kitasatospora sp. NPDC002522 | reverse complement strand
TGCAGAAGTCCTTCGACCTCTCGGCCTTCGCCGGCCAGACCGTCACGGTGAAGTTCACCGGCACCGAGGACTCCTCGCTCAAGACCAGCTTCGTGGTCGACGACACCGCGCTCAACGTCTCCTGACGCAGCGTCGCTGAACCGGTGCCGGAAGGACCCCTCGGTCCTTCCGGCACCGCCGCGTCCGGGCCCGCAGCCGTCGGGCTCGGACGCCGGATCGTGGATCCGATCGGGCCGCCACCACGTCTGATCCGCACCGGCCGATGAACGGGCCGCTCGACCCACCATGGAGACCCGCCATGAGGACGCCGTCCCCGAAGACCACCGCCGCACTCGGCTGCGCCGCGCTCGCCCTGGTGGCGCTGACCGGGTGCGGCTCGACCGCGACGTCCGCGCCCGGCACGTCCGCGGCCGGGAGCACCGCGGCCACCGCCGGGCGCACCGTCGCGCTGGACGAGAGCGCCGACCGCACCCGGATCACGGTCGGCCCCGGCACCACCGTCCGGGTCGACCTGCACAGCACCTACTGGTCGGCGGTGACCAGCAGCGCTCCCGACCGGCTCGCCCCCGCGGGCGCCCCCGCCACCTCCGCCTCGCCGTCCTGCCGCCCGGGCGCCGGCTGCGGGACGGTCACCACCGCCTTCACCGCCCTGGCCGCCGGATCGGCCCGGCTGACCGCCCAGCGGACCAGCTGCGGCGAGGCCAAGCCCTGCCCGCCCGACCAGCAGACCTTCACCGTCGACGTGGAGGTCACACCGTAGGCGGCGTCAGCCGGCGTGCGGCGGGCCCAGGTAGGGGAAGTCGGGCAGCAGGTCGGTGTGCTGGCCGATGTGGTCGGTGGGGACCTTGCCCCCGGTGAGCATGGACAGCCGGGCGGAGGTCACGTCGTCGATCAGGGTCCGGCCGTTGGGGTACGCGGCGGGCCGGCTGCGGTCGAAGCGCAGGACGTCCGGCAGGACGGTGCGCAGGGCGTGCTCGGCGGCGGCCGGCTCGTAGTCGCCGAAGTGCCGCAGCACAGCGGTCCACGGTTCGCGGTAGGCGGCCCAGTCGTCGGCGGGCTCGCCGGCGTTGTACGCGTCCTTGACGTCCTCGGCGTTGAAGTAGGCGGTCAGCGACGGGTGGGCGCCGCGGTCGACCGGGACGTCGGTGAGGATCGCGTCGCCGGTGGCCTCGTGCGAGCGCGCCGCGGCGCCGGTGGCCCGGCGGACGGTGACGGACTGCCGGCCGCCGGCGGGCGGGGAGAAGACGAAGCCGAAGGCCACGTCCGGGTGGAAGGCCTCGCCGCCGGTCGGGGCGATCGGGCTCACGTTCTTCGACGCCCGGCCGACCCGCGGCACGGAGGCTCGGCGGGATCGGTCGGACTTCATCGTCAGTCGGACTTCATCACCTTGAGCACCTTGCCGGTGGCGCCCGCGGTGAGGTAGCCGCCGCCGTTGTACTCGTCCGACAGGTAGTACCGGATGGTGATCTCGTCGGCGAACCACCCGTAGTCCACGATCAGGTAGCGCGACTTGGGGGTGGCGACGCCGAGCTCGGTCTGGGCCTTGGCCATCACGGTCGGGATCTGGTTCCAGTCGATCTTGGTGAGGTCGACCGGCTTGTCGGTGCTGCTGACGGTGCCGCCGGGTCTGCTGGTGACCTTGCCGCCGCGGTAGTCGACCTGGTCCCAGTGCTTCGGGTTGTCCTTGGTCAGCACCTTGGCGCTGGCGAAGTCCGGATAGATCGTCATCTCGGTGATGGTGGCGTTGCCGGTCGACGAGCGGATCGAGTCGACCATGCCGCGGGCGCCGTCCGGGGTGAGCAGGTCCTTGCCGGTCCCGGTCGCGGGCGGCGCGGCCTTCGGGGTGCCGGCGGGGGTGGTGCCGCCCGCGGGGTCCGTGCCGGTGGCGGCCGGGCCGGTGCCGGCGGTGCCCGTCACCGGCGGGGTGGAGCCGGCGGTGGCGTGGCTGCCGGGGTCCAGCCAGCCGTGGCTGAGCGACCAGGCCAGCAGGCCGACCGCCACCACGCCGGCCACCGCCGCCGCCAGCACCGGGCCGGTGCGCTTGCGCGGAGGGCGCAGCGGCAGCACCGTCGGCGCCCACGGCTGGTGGCCGCCGGCCGTCGGCGCACCGCTGGGGTAGCCCCCGGTCGGGTACCCGCCCATGGCGTGCCCGCCGGTGGGGTGGCCGTCCGGCGTGAACCCGCCCGTGGGGTAACCGGGCCCGGGCACCCGGTCCTGCGGGCCGGTGGGGTGGGGCAGGGCGCTGCCGAACTGAGTGGGCCGGTACGGGGCGGCGTCGTTCAGCTGGGTGGGCGAGAACGCCGAGCCGCCGCCGAGGGTGCCGTCGATGCCCTGCTCGGCCGCGGCGAACAGCCGGTCGAGCTGGTCGGCGTCGGGCCGGGCGGCGGGGTCGCGGGCCAGCAGCGCGATCAGCGTGGGCCCGAGCGGACCGGAGCGCACCGGCGGCGGGAGCGGCTCGTCCAGGACGGCGGCCAGGGTCGCGATGGTGGTGCCGCGGCGCAGCGGGTGGTGGCCCTCCACGGCGACGTACAGCATCATGCCGAGCGACCAGAGGTCGGAGGAGGGGTTGCCCTCGTGGCCGCGGATCCGCTCGGGGGCGATGAACTCGGGCGAGCCGATCAGGGCGCCGGTGGCGGTCAGGCTGGTCGACTCGCTGAGTGCGGCGATGCCGAAGTCGGTCAGCACCGGGGTGCCGTCGGCGCGGATCAGGACGTTGGCCGGCTTCACGTCGCGGTGGTGGATTCCGGCGGCGTGGGCGGCCCGCAGCGCGGAGAGCACGCCCCGGCCGATCCGGGCGGCCTCCTCCGGGGAGAGCGCGCCGCGCGCGAGGCGGTCGGACAGCGAGCCGCCGGTGACCAGCTCCATCACCAGCCAGGGGTGCGGGAGTTCGGCGGTGTCCACGATGTGGTAGATGATCACCACGTTGGGGTGCTGGAGCCGGGCCAGCGCCTGGGCCTCGCGCAGCACCCGCTCGCGCAGCTCGTAGGCCGCGGCGGGGTCGGCGGCGAGCATCGCCGGGTCCGGCGGGCGGACCTCCTTGAGCGCCACCTCGCGTTGCAGCACGGTGTCCCGGGCCCGCCAGACCAGTCCCATGCCGCCGCCGCCGAGTCGCTCCAGCAGCTCGAAGCGGCCGTCGACGAGCGGTGCGCCCGGCCCCCCAGTAGTCATGGCGGTCATCGTAGGGGCTCCGGAGGACAGCTCTCGACCCGGTGATCGGGGGCCGTCACTCTGTCACCGTCCGGTCTCACCGGTGTCCGGAATCGCGACACCGGCCGGATCGCGGAGCCCGCGCCCCTATCGTCCTGCTGACGGGCCGACAGCCCGCCGCCGCACCACACGGGTTCAGCAGCCCGTCGGCACCACCACCACACCAGGGGGCTCCACCTTGACCAGACGTCAGCCGCTCACCGCCCGCGTCCTGCTCGCCTCCGCCGCGCTGGCCGCGACGCTCGCCCTCGCCGCGTGCGACCCCGAGGACCCGGCCGGCGACGCGGCCTCATCCCCCGCGTCCGGCCCGGCGTCCACGGCCGCCGCCACCGGCCCGGCCCCGAAGAGCCCGGCCGCCACCTCGCCGGCCGCCGCCTCGCCCGCGGCCGGCGGCAAGCGCACCCTGGTCGAGGCGCGCACCGCCGGCGGCCTGACCCGGACCACCGGGGACGGCCAGCTGTCCGACGTCCCGGTCGACCCGGGCGACATGCGCGACGGCATGCACCTGGTGGCCGCCAACTACGACCGGGCCGGGCAGGGCTCCGGGCGCCGGGTGCTGTTCGTCGGCGTCGACAACGTCCCGGAGGAGCCGAGCAAGCGGCGCGAGCACCTGTGGCGCGGCCTGGTCGACTACGCCCTCGGCACCGGCTCCAGCGGCAGCCCGACCACCGCCGAGCCGTACCCGGCGGGTCCGCTCGGCGGCGACCTCGAGTGCCTGAGCCTGCCGGAGTCCACCGGCCCGACCGACGTGCTGTGCGGCTGGGTCGACTCCTCCACCGCGGCCGTCGCGCTGTTCCCGCACACCACCCCGGCCGAGGCGGCGCGGCTGTTCGCCGCGATGCGCGCCGACCTGGAGCACTGACGCCGGCCCGGGTCGCGGCGCCCGGCCGGGAACGACCGCGCCCCGGGTACGGCCGAGGCCGTACCCGGGGCGCGGGGTGCTGACGGTAGGTCAGCGGCCCTGGAGGGACTTGACGTTGTCGCCGAAGGTCCAGCCCTTCGAGCCGTCCCAGTTGATCGACCAGGTCATCAGGCCCTTCAGCTGGCCGCTGAAGGAGTTGTACGCCTGGCTGACCAGGCTCGGCGCCATGTAGCCGCCGCCCGCGCCGGACTGGGCCGGCAGGCCGGGGACCTGCTTGTCGTAGGGGACCTTGATGGTGGTGCCCTGGATGACCAGGCCGTTGTTCAGGCAGGTGGTCTGCGTGGTGAAGCCCTGGACGGTGCCGGCCGAGTAGGAGTCGCCGGAGCAGCCGTACATGCTGCCGTTGTAGTACTGCATGTTGAGCCACCACAGGCGGCCGTTGTCGACGTACTTCTTGATGATGGGGAGGTAGGCGCCCCAGATCGAGCCGTAGGTGACGCTGCCGCCGGTGACGTACGCGGTCTCCGGGGCCATGGTGAGGCCGAAGCCGGCCGGCATCTGGGCGAGCACGCCGTCGATGATGCGGATCAGGTTCGACTGGGAGGCCGAGAGCGTGCCGATCGAGCCGCTGCCGGACAGGCCGGTCTCGATGTCGATGTCGATGCCGTCGAAGTTGTACTTCTTCAGGATCGGGACGACGGTCGCCACGAACTTGTCGGCGACGGTGCTGGAGCTGAGGTCGATGCCCGCGGCGGCGCCGCCGATCGACATCAGCAGCGTCGCGCCGGCCGCCTTGGCCTGGCACATCTCGGCGGGGGTGGAGACCTTGACGCCGGCGTCCATGCCGTCCTGCCAGAGCACGGTGCCGTCGGACAGGATCACCGGGAAGGCGGCGTTGATGACGTTGTAGCCGTGCGCGGCGATCCGGCTGTCCGTGATCGGGACCCAGCCCATGCCCGGGTGGACGCCGTTGGAGGCGCCGTCCCAGTTCTCCCAGTAGCCCTGCAGCACCTTGCCGGCCGGACGGGGCTTGGTGGCGCAGGTGTCGCCGCCGGTGGAGCTGGCGGACGGGCTGGCGGAGGTCGAGGGGCTGGCCGACGTCGACGGGCTGCTGGAGGTGGACGGGCTCGCGGAGGCCGACGGGCTGGTGCTGGTCGACGGGCTGGCGGAGGTGGACGGGCTGGGGCTGGTGCCGCCGGGGCCGCTGAGCGACAGGTCGTCCGCGTAGTAGGTGGGCTGCCCGTACCAGCCGTGCACGAAGACGGTCACCGAGGTGGTGCTCGCGCCGGTGCTGAAGGCGACGCTGAGCTGGCCGTACGACGCGTTGTTCGGCGTCCAGGTGGACGACGAGACGCCGGTGCCGGTGACGCCCAGGTAGACGTAGCTGCCCTGGACGTAAGCGCTCAGCGTGTACTGGGAGTTGGGCTGCACGCTGATGGTCTGCGAGCACTCGGCGGTGTCCGAGCCGGTCGGCACGGCCTTGAGCGCGCCGGCGCCGGCGTGCACCGGACTGGCGACGACCGAGCCGGAGCCGCCGGTGCAGCTCCAGCCGGAGAGTCCGCTCTCGAAGCCGGGGTTGGCGACCAGGTTGGTGGTGGCGGCCCCGGCGGTGACCGAGCCGGCCACGGCGACGCCGGTGGCGATCACCGCGACGGCGCTCACCCCGGCGAGCGCGCGCTTGAGGACGGACGGCTCGGGCCGGACGGTGTCGGCCCGGTGGAGCTGCGGTGCGCGCTGCACGGCGGCCCGCTGCACAGCGGGGCGGGCGTCGCCCGATGGGCTGGCGGTACGCGACCTTCGACGGAACATACGGCGTTCCCTTCCCGCCGAGCGTCATGGACATGACCGACGCGTGGGGGCGTGACGCCCGGCTTGGGTGAGGTGGGGGCATGTGGGGGATGTACCGGACCGGATCGTAGGAGGGGCGGCAAGGCGCGTCAATAGGTCTGGACCAATCGCGAGGGGTGCGGCCCGACCGCGCAAGGGAGGGCATCGACCCGCTCGCCCCGATGACGGAGAATGCAGCGAACGCACCGACCAGCAGAGGGAGTTCTTCGTGTCGAGCCCCGCCCGCGCCCACCGGGTGCAGACCGTCCGCGGTTCCGTGACCGTGACCGTCGAGATCGACGGCACCGTCGTCGCCAAGTCCAGCCGGCCCGTCGTCCTGTTCGAGGCGGGGCTGCCGGTCCGCTACTACCTGCCGCCGGGCGACGTCGACCTGGCGCTCTTCGCGCCGACCGACACCCGGACCACCTGCCCCTTCAAGGGCGAGGCCCACTACTGGGCGTACCGCGGCCCGGACGGCACCGTCGAGGACCGGCCCGACGTGGCCTGGTCCTACCCCGACCCGCTCGACGCCGCCGCGGACATCGCCGGCCACCTGTCGTTCTACGACACCCGGGCCCGGATCACCGTCGAGGGCGACACCCCCGCGCCGCCCGCGGCCTGATCATCGGTCAACGCGACTGGGCCGCAACGGAGTTCCGGTGCGGCCCAGGGCGCGTCGGCGGCGTCAGGCGCGGGACAGCCGGGCAGTGACGGAGGCCAGGATCGGAGCCTGGTGGTGGGCCAGGAAGAAGTGGCCGCCGGCGTAGGTGTCCAGGGCGAACGGGCCCGAGGTGTGCTCGGCCCAGGCGCGGGCGTCGGCGTCGGTGACCATCGGGTCCTGGTCGCCGGTGAGGACGTGGACGGGGCAGGTCAGCGGGGCGCCGGGGCGGTAGCGGTAGGTCTCGGCGGCCTTGTAGTCGCTGCGCACGGCGGGAAGCGTCAGCTCCAGCAGCTCGGGGTCGTCCAGCACCGGCGCGTAGGTGCCGCCCAGCACCCGGAGCCGGGCGGCGAGTTCGGCGTCGGTGCCCTGGTGGACGGTGCCGCCCGCGGGCAGGCGGGACGGGGCGGCGCGGCCCGAGGCGAACAGCGCCAGCGGGACGGCGCCCGCCTCCTCCAGCAGGCGGGCGACCTCGAACGCGAGGGTCGCGCCCATGCTGTGGCCGAACAGGGCCAGCCCGTCCTCGGCGTACGGCAGCAGCAGCGGCACGATCCGGTCGGCGAGCGCGTCGAGGCTCTCCAGCCGGGGCTCGGCGAGCCGGTCCTGCCGGCCGGGGTACTGGACGGCGAGCACCTCGCAGTGCGGGGCGAGGGCGCGGGCCATCGGGACGTAGAAGGTGGCGCTGCCGCCGGCGTGCGGCAGGCAGACGAGCTTCGGTGCGCCCGGCTCGGCGGTGGCGTAGCGGCGTATCCAGAGGTCGGCGGTGCTGACGGTGCTGGTCACGGTGGTTCGGTCCTTCCACAACGCGTCGGACGGGCGGGCGGGGGAATTCGACGAGCCGGGGGAATTCGCCGCGGCTGTTTTTGCCGAATGCTAACAGTCGCCCCGGGGAACGGTAGGGCTCCCGGCGCCGCGGGGTACCGGGCGGAGGCCGCCGGGCGGTTCCGGCCGCACGGGTGCAACCGTATCCGCACGTGTCGGCCGCGTATCGGGCGTGTTTCCGCCGCGTGTTCGGCTCCGCGTTCCGGCGCCCGTATTAACCGGGTCGATATTGGCACCTTCCGGTCCGTTCGGGCCGCTGGAACGACCGTTCCGACCCGCGCGATCGGCCCCCGCGGACGCCGCACCACCGGCACCGTCCGTAACGCGGCCGTCATCCTGCGCTCCGACCGGACCGGCCCGCGCCTGCGGTTGTGTCCCCTACTCCCCTACCCCGCCCGCTAGTTGACCATGGAGCGGCGGCGCGGCGCGGACGGCCCCCGAGAGCCTCGCGAGGGCTTCGCCAGGAATGTCGGATATGGCCAGCCTCAAATCGGAGGACAGGAGTCAAGTTCCTTGACTCCGCCCGTCGGGCACGGCTAGGATGAGGTTCAAACATTCTCTGTAATATTATCGCAATATTGAGATACATATCGCTTCACTGGACATCTGCGGGGGTAATTTCAGTGTTGGCCACGGGAAGTTTGACTTCTGATTCTCTCGTCGCGGAAATACGCAGAGTCCTGTCCGAGCTGGTCGGGTGCGCCGTCGAGGACGTATCCGACGACGAGCAGTTCGTGCGGCAGGGCCTCGATTCGCTGAAGGCGACCCGGATGATCGCGACCCTCGCGGAGCTGCTGGACCGCCCGCTGTCGCCCGCCGTCGCCTGGGCGCACCCGACGATCACTTCGCTCGCGGCGCATCTGCTGGACGACGCGGCGCCCGCGACCCGCACCCGGGGAGCCGCTCGCACCACCCCGGTCCCGGCCGCGAGCGAGCCGATCGCGGTGGTCGGCATCGGCTGCCGCTTCCCGCAGGCCGACGGCGTGGACGCGTACTGGGAGCTGCTGCGCAGCGGCACCGACGCGGTGCGGGCCGCGGCGGAGCGCACGGGGCAGGACGTCCGGGACGGGCTCCCGCAGTCGGTGCTGAACCGGATGCCCACCGAGGCCGGCTACCTCGACCGGCCCGGCGACGAGTTCGACCCGCTGTTCTTCGGCATCTCCCCGCGCGAGGCGGCCGAGATGGACCCGCAGCAGCGGCTCTTCCTGGAGGTCGCCTGGGAGGCGCTGGAGAGCGCCGGGGTCTCCGCGAGCGAACTGGCCGGCAGCCGCACCGGCGTGTTCGCCGGCGCGATCTGGCACGACTACGCCGACCTGCGCCCCGGCCCGCTCACCTCGCACTCGGCCACCGGCCAGGCGCTCAACATGATCGCCAACCGGCTCTCGTACGTCCTGGGCCTGCGCGGCCCGAGCGTCACCGTCGACACCGCCTGCTCCTCCTCGCTGCTCGCGGTCCACCTCGCCTGCCAGAGCATCTGGTCCGGCGAGTCCACGATCGCCGTCGCGGGCGGGGTGAACCTGCTGCTCAGCGCCGACACCATGGTGGCGCTCACGCTGTTCGGCGGACTCGCCCAGGACGGGCGCTGCAAGGCCTTCGACGCGAGCGGCGACGGCTTCGGCCGCGGCGAGGGCTGCGGCGTCGTCGTCCTCAAGCCGCTGTCGCGCGCGCTCGCCGACGGCGACGACGTCTGGTGCACCATCCGCGGCTCGGCGACCAACAACGACGGCCTGAGCAACGGCCTCACCGCCCCCAACCCGGTCGCCCAGGAGGAGGTGCTGCGCGCCGCCTACGAGCGGGCCGGGGTCGCGCCGGGCGAGGTGCACTTCGTGGAGACCCACGGCACCGGCACCGCGCTGGGCGACCCGATCGAGGCCAGCGCGCTCGGCGCGGTCTTCGCCGAGGACCGCGCCTTCGCCGAGGACCGCTCCGCGCAGCTCGTGCTCGGCTCGGTGAAGACCAACATCGGGCACCTGGAGGGCGCGGCCGGCATCGCCGGGCTGATCAAGACCGCCCTGGTGCTGCGCCACCGCGCGGTGCCGCCGAACCTGCACTTCCGCGACCCGAACCCGCACATCGACTTCGACGGCCTCGGCCTGCGCGTGCCCACCGAACTGGAGGAGTGGCCGGCCGACCGGCGCGCCCTGGCCGGCGTCAGCTCGTTCGGGTGGGGCGGCACCAACGTCCACGTGGTGCTGGAGGGCCGCGACGAGCCGCAGCCGTGGGACTGGTCCGCGCTGGACGGCCCGGCCGCCGCCGCGTCCGACCGCAAGGTCGCGTTCGTCTGCTCCCCGCACGGCCACCAGTGGTTCGGCATGGCCCGCGCGATGCTGCGCACCGAACCGGTGTTCCGCGCCGCGCTCGAGCGCTGCGACGCCGAGCTGCAGCCGTACACCGGCTGGTCGCTGCTGCAGGAACTGCACGTCGACGAGGACCGGACCCGCTGGGACGACGTCTCGGTCACCCAGCCGGTGCTGTTCGCGATCCAGGTCGCGCTGGCCGAGTGGCTGGAGGCGGGCGGCGTCCGCCCGGACGCCGTGACCGGGCACAGCCTGGGCGAGATCGCCGCCGCCGTCATCGCGGGCATCCTCGACCTGCCGGACGCCGTCCGGCTGGTGCACCACTACAGCCGGCTGCAGGCCGTGATCTCCGGCCGCGGCGGCGGCATGGCCATCGTCGACCGGTCCGCCGCCGACCTGGCCCGCTTCACCGCGGACGGCCGGGTGGTGGTCGCCGCCCGCAACGGGCCGCGCTCCACCGTGCTGGCCGGCGAGGTGACCGCCCTCGAGGCGGCGCTCGCCGAGCTCAAGGCCGACGGCGTGCTCGGCGCGATGGTCAAGGTCGGCCTGCCCGCGCACAGCGCGGCCATCGACGAGATCCTTCCGGAGCTGGCGGCGTCCACCGAGGGCATCCGGCCCCGGCCGGGCCGCATCCCGATGTACTCCACCGTCACCGGCCGCCCGATCGACTGGCGGGAGGTCACCGGCGCGTACTTCTGCCGGAACCTGCGCGAGCAGGTCGTGCTCGCCGACGCCGTGGCCGCGCTGCTGGAGGACGGCCACAGCGTCCTGGTGGAGCTCAGCGCCACCCCGGTGCTGACCGCCGGACTGGAGCAGTGCGTCGCCGACTCCGGCCGCGAGGCCGTGGTGCTCGGGACCATGCTGCGCGCCGCCGACGACCGGCAGGGCGCCGCCGAGACGCTCGCCGCGCTGCACGCGCTCGGCCTGCCGGCCGCCCGGCCGGGCCACGGGGCGGACCGCGCCGAGCTGTTCACGGTCTCCGCCCGCTCCGCGGCCGCCCTGCGCGAGCTCGCCGACCGCACCGCCGACCGGGTCGCGGACGCCGCCGGCACCGGCCTGGCCGACCTCTGCCGGGCCGCCGCCCCGCGCGCCGAACACCCACACCGGCTGGCCGTGGTGGCCCGCTCCACCGCCGAGCTGGCCGAGCGGCTGCGCGCCGCCGAGCCGGCCCCCGTCGGCGTCGACAGCCGGGCCGGCGTGGCCTTCGTCTTCCCCGGCCAGGGCTCGCAGTGGATCGGCATGGGCACCGAACTGCTCGCCGCCGAGCCGGTGTTCCACGCCGCGATCCGGGAGATCGACGCCGCGGCCCGCGCCTACCTGGACTGGTCGATCCTCGCCGAGCTGCAGGCCGGCGAGGACACCTCCCGGATGGACCGGATCGACGTGATCCAGCCGGTCATCTTCGCCGTCCAGGTCGCGCTGGCCGCGCTCTGGCGGTCCTGGGGCGTCGTCCCGAGCGCCGTCGTCGGGCACAGCATGGGCGAGATCGCCGCCTCCCACGTGGCGGGCGCGCTCTCGCTGGACGACGCGCTGCGCGTCATCTGCCTGCGCAGCGGCCTGATGCGCCGCGCCAGCGGGCAGGGCGCGATGCTCGCCGTCGAGCTCACCATGGAGCAGGCCGAGGAGGTCACCGCGCCGTACGCCGACACGGTGTCGATCGCGGTGAGCAACAGCGCCCGCTCGACCGTGCTGTCCGGCGGCCTGCCGGCGCTGGAGGCGATCGAGGCGCAGCTGAAGGAGGCCGGCACCTTCTGCCGCCGGGTGAAGGTGGACGTCGCCTCGCACAGCCCGCAGATGGACCCGCTGCGCGAGGACCTGCTCGACGCGCTGGCGCCGGTCGCGCCGCGGGTCGCGGCCGTGCCGATCTGGTCCACCGTCACCGGCCGGGTCAGCGACGGTTCCGACATGACGGCCGAGTACTGGGTCGACAACCTGCGCAAGCCGGTGCTCTTCGGCCGGCAGGTCGACCGGTTGATCGAGTCCGGCACCCGGGTGTTCGCCGAGATGAGCCCGCACCCGATCCTGCTGCCCGCCGTGGAGCAGGTGGCGATGGACCGGAGCGTGCCGGTCGCGGTGGTGCCCTCGCTGCGGCGCAACGAGGGCGAGCGGGAGACCCTGCTCGGCTCGGTCGGCCGGCTGTACACCGCCGGCCTGCCGCTCGACCTCGGCCTGGTGCGCGGCGCCGCGCTGCACGGCGCCCGGCTGCCGTCCTACCCGTGGCAGCGGCAACGGCTCTGGTACGAGGCGGTCGCCGCCTCCGGCGCGGCCCGCTCGGCCGCCCGGGGCGGGCTGCTCGGCGAGCGGCTGGACTCGGCCGTCGAGCCGGGCACCCACTACTGGCAGACCACCTACGACCGGACCACGATCGGCGCGCACGACCACGTGATCGGCGGGGAGGCCGTGCTGCCCGGCGCCGCGGTGGTCGAACTGGCGCTCGCGGTGGCGGAGCAGGTGCGCCCCGGCCGCGAGCACGCCGTCACCGGGCTGCGTTTCGTGGAGCCGCTGCGGCTCGACGAGGACGGCGGCCGGCAGGTGCAGGCGGTGCTGGTCGAGCACGAGAGCGCCGACGACCTGCGGGTCTTCGCGCGGTTCGGCACCGAGCAGGTGTGCGTCGCCGCCGCCCTGCTGGAGCCGGTCGGCGCGGCGGAGCCCGCCCCGCTCGACCTGGCGGCGGCCGGCGGCCGGCTGCCCCGGACGATGGACGGCGCCGCGTTCTACGCCTCGCTCGCCGAGCGCGGGCTGGCCTACGGCCCCGCCTACCGGGCCGTCACCGAGGTGCGCTTCGGGGCGGACGAGGCGCTGGCCCGGCTCGCGGTGCCGGCCGAGTCGCCGGCCGCCGCGCAGTTCCGGGTGGCGCCCGCGTTGCTCGACGGCGCCATCCAGGCCGCCCTCGCGCCGGTCCTCGCGGCCGCCGACGGCGGGTTCGTCAGCACCGGCGTGGAGCGGGTCGTGGTGCACGCGCGGCCGACCGACGAGTGCTGGGCGCACGCCACCGTCCGGCCCGCGCCGGACGTCCCGGAGGGGCTGCTGGCCGACGTGTCGATCGTCGGCGCCGACGGCCGGGTGTTCGTCCGGGTGTCCGGCGTCGCGATCAGCCGGATGCGGCTGCGGGTCGCCGAGGCGGCCGCCGAGCAGGCCGACGCCGCCGACCTGCGCTCCGAACTGGACGCGCTGCTGGCCGTCGAGGACGAGGCGAAGCGCCGCGAGCTGCTGGCGGAGCTGGTCACCGACTGCGTCGCCGGGGTCACCCGGGTGCCGGCGGCCTCCGTCGCGCCCGACAGCCCGATGCGCTCGCTCGGCGTCGACTCCGTGATGTCGCTGGAGCTGCGCAACCGGCTGGAGCGCCGGTTCGGGCTGCGGCTCGCGGCGACGGTGATCTGGAACTACCCGACCGTCCAGGAGCTCTCCGCCTTCCTGTACGGGCAGTTGACGCCCGATCAGGCCGCCGAGGAGCCGGCCCGCCCGGCCGCCGCGCCGGCCCCGGTGGCCGAGGCCCGCGCCGACGAGGGCAGCCCCGAGGACGCGCTCCAGGCCGAGCTGGCCGAACTGGCGAAGATGCTGGAGGAGCTGTGAAGCTCGCCGCGGAGGAGCCCGACCTAACGGGCCGCCCGGGCGAACGCCGGCTCTCCGCCGAGCAGTTCGCCGCCGTCTACAACTCGACGGCGCAGGGCCGCAGCCGGGCGGTGCTGGTCACCGGCCCGGTCGCCAGCGGCAAGACCGAGCTGGTGCAGGACCTGCTGCGCCGGGCCCGGGACGCCGGGGCGCTGGTCCTGGAGGCGGTCGGCCTGCCCGTCACCCGCACCTACCAGCTGGGCGTGCTGCGGCAGTTGATGCAGGCCCTGCCCACCGAGCAGACCGGCCCGCTGCGGGCACTGCTGACCACGGTCCCGGGTCCCGCCGTGGACCCGCTGCCGCAGCCGGAGTTCGCCCGGGTCGCGGTGGCCTTCCGGGATGCCGTCCAGGCGGTGGCCGGGCGGACCCCGGTGGTGCTGTGCGTCGACGACATCCAGTACGCCGACACCGCCTCGCTGGAGGTGGTCACCGCGCTGCGCGGCTGGGGCCTGGCGCGGGTGCTGTCGGTGCTGGTCGAGCGGACCGGCTCCGGGGCGGGCGTCGCCGCCGTCCACCGGAGCCTGGCCCGCGAGCAGGACGTGCTGCGCCTGCCGCTCGGCATGCTCTGCGAGCGCGGCACCGCCGCCCTGATCGCCCGTCACCTCGGCGAGCCGGCCGGCGAGCGGCTGGCGCACCACTGGCACTCCGCCACCGGCGGCAACCCGGTGCTGCTCAACGCCCTGCTGGACGAGGCGGGTTGGACCGAGCCGGCGTGTCCGGAGCCGCCCACCGGGGTGGTGTTCGCGCGCAGCGTCATGCACTGCCTGTTCCGGGCCGAACCCGCGGTGCTCCGGGTGGCGCAGGTGCTGGCGGTGCTCGGCGGCCGCCCGACCGCCTGGCTGGTGGGCCGGCTGCTCGGCGTCTCGGTGGAGCACGCCGAGCACGGGATCGGCGCCCTCACCGCGATGGGCCTGGCCGCCGACGGCCGGCTGCGGCACCCCGCGATCGCCGCGGCGGTACGGGGCAGCATGCCGCCCGAGTCGCTCGGCGAACTGCGGCTGCGGGCCGCCCGGATGCGCTACAACGACGGCGCGCACGGCACCGAGGTCGCCGAGCTGATCGAGGCCGCGGGCGGCGCCCACGGCGAGTGGGCCGTGCACGTGCTGCGCGAGGCGGCCGCCACGTGCCTGGACGCCGACGACTGCGAGCAGGCCGTGCGCTACCTCCGGCTGGCGGAGCAGGCGTGCGAGAACCGGCAGCAGCGGACCGAGGTGACCGCGGCGCTGGCTCGCGCCACCTGGCGGCTCGACCCGCAGCGGGCCGTGCGGTACGTCCCGGAGCTCGTCGCAATGGCGCAGCAGGGTCGGCTGCGCCCGGCGGACTCGCTCACCCTGGTCGAGTACCTGCTGTGGTGGGGGCGGCCCGAGGAGGCCCTCGACGTGCTGGTGGGCGCCGCCGGCGAGCCCGACCCGGTCGACGACGACGGCCGGAGCCGGCCGCAGGCGGTCTGCCCGTGGCTGCGCCGCCTGTACCCGCTGCTACCGACCGTGGACCCGCGCCTCGGCGGCGCGGCGCCGCCGCCCGCGGACGGGCAGTCGCTGCTGCTGGCCCACGCGGAGAGCGTGCTGCAGCCGGGCCTGTGGGACGACGAGTCGGCGATCTGCGTGGTCGCCGCGGTGCTCACCACCGCCTTCGCGGGCCGGCTGGATGACGCCGAGCGTCTGCTGGCCCGGCTGGCCGGGCGGCCGACCAGCCGCTCCGGCCCGACCCTGCAAGCGGTCGTCGCGGCGGGCACCGGGCAGGTCGCACTGCGTCGGGGCCTGCCGGAGGCGGCCGAGCGGCACGCCCGGGAGGCCCTCGACGGGATCTCGTACGAGGGCTGGGGCGTCATGCTGGGCGGTCCGCTCTCCACGCTGGTCGCCGCGCTGACCGCGCAGGGCAAGCTGGCCGAGGCCCGGGCCTTCCTGGAGGTCCCGCTGCCGCAGCGGGCGCTGTGCAGCCTGGCGGGCCCGCACGTGTTACTGGCGCGGGCCCGCTACCACCTGGCGGCGGGTCAGGTGAAGGTCGCGCTGGCCGACTTCACCCGCTGCGGCGAGCTGCTCGGGCACTGGAAGTCGGTGGCCGGTCCCGCGCTGCCGTGGCGTGACGGCGCGGCGGACGCGCTGCTGCGGCTGGGGCGGTCCGCGGAGGCGGGCCGGCTGCTGGACGCCCGGCCCGCGGTGCCGGAGGGCGGTGTGCCGGCCCAGCGGACGGGCGCCGCGGCGGGGGCGGCGGTCTCGCCGCGTCCGCTGCCGGGCCGGCGGGCCCTGCCGGGCCACCGGAGCGTGCCGACCCGGCGGATGCCGGGGCAGGCCGCGAGCGAGCCGGAGCGCCTGCCGTCGGCCGCGGTGCCCATGCCCGTGCCCGTGCCGGTGGCGGCGGGCGACCCGGAGCGGCCGGGCGGGCGGGACGGGGTCCTCGAGTCGGCCGGGCGGCTCAGCCGGGCCGAGCTGCGGGTGGCCGCGCTGGCGCAGGCGGGGCAGAGCAACCGGGAGATCGCCCAGGAGCTGCACGTCACGGTGAGCACGGTGGAGCAGCACCTGACCCGGATCTACCGGAAGCTGGGGATCCCCGGGCGGGCGCGGCTGATCCGGATGGCCGCGGCGGCGGCGCGGTAGTGGCGACGCGGTGACGGCGGCGCGCCCGGGCGGGCGCGCCGCCGTCACCAGAGCGGTCGCAGTTACCAGAGCGGTCGCAGGGGCGGGATCTCGTCGCCGGCGAAGTACCTGATCAGCCGGGCGAGTTCACGGCGGAGTTCGGCCATGTCGGCGGCGCCGAGGTCGGCCGCGAGCTTGCCTTCGAGATCGGCCAGGACGTGGCCGGCCACCGCGAGGTGGAGCCGGGCGGAGTCCGTCATGACCACCAGCTTGCGGCGGCCGCCGTCGGGGTGCGGCAGGCGTTCCACGTAGCCGCGTTCCTCGAGGAAGTCGATGATCTGGCCGGTGGCCTGCTTGGTCACGCCCAGCTTGGTGGCGAGCTCGGTGTTGGTCGCCCCGTCCTGGCCGAGGATCTGGAACAGCATGCCGTGCACCGGCCGGAGTTCGGTGGAGGTGAGCGTGTTGACGCGGCCCACGAACTCGGCGTGCAAAAGCTGGAAGGCCATGCCGAGCAGAAAGGTCAGCTCGGCACCGGCCAGCGGATCCTCCGTCTGCATGTGTTCGTCCTCTTACGAAGTCCCCACGGATGCCATGGGGGGCATCCCGGTCCGAATCCTCGCACGTGACGACGCCTCAGACGTTCCGGTCGCCGGCGCCACACCGTCCGTGGGGACCGGCGGGCCTGCGGTGGTGCCACTTGCGGTCCGGCGGCCGCCGCCGTCTGCCGCGCCGCGGGGCACGGAGGGCGACGGCGTTCCGCCGGACCGAGGCAGTCTACGCGCCGTCGAGGGTGACGACCGATCCCGGGCAGAGCTGGGCCGCGGTGCGGGCGCCGACCAGGAGGTCCGGGCCGGGCTCGGGGTCGAGCACGACGATGAAGCCGTCGTCGTCCTGGTCGAACAGCTCGGGCGCGGTCATGACGCACTGGCCGGACCCGACGCAGCGGGTGCGGTCGACGCTGATCCGGACGCTCCCGGCCGGGGCGGTCACCAGGTCACCGGGAGGGCGCTGATGCCGTACAGGGCGGTCTTGTCGCGGAACGGCAGGTCGTCGACGTCGACGGCGAGCTTGAGGCCGGGGATGCGCTCGAAGACGGTCTTGTAGACGATCTCCAGCTCCAGGCGGGCCAGGTTCGCGCCGAGGCAGGCGTGCGCGCCGTGGCCGAAGGCCAGGTGCTGGCGGGCCTCGGGGCGCTCCAGGTCGAGGACCTCCGGGTCCGGGAAGACCTCGGGGTCGAAGTTGGCCGCGCCGAGCAGCGCGAACAGGCCGTCGCCCGCGGGCACCACGGTGCCGTCCAGGTCGACGTCCTCGGTCAGCGAGCGCGCGGTGATCATGTCCGCGATGGACAGGTAGCGCAGCAGCTCCTCGGTGGCCTTCGTCGCCAGCGACGGGTCGGCGACCAGCTTGGCCAGCTGCTCCGGGTTGTCGAACAGGGCCGCGAAGCCGAGCGCGATCATGCTGGTGGTGGTCTCGTGGCCGGCGATCAGCAGACCCAGCGCGGTGCTGATGACCCGCTCGCGGTCGTAGATGCCCTCGTCCTGGTAGCGCTTGACCAGGCGGCTGAGCAGGTCGTCGCCCGGCTCGGCCTCGCGGCCGGCGATCTTCGCGTCGAGGAACACCCGCAGGTCGTTGATGGCCATGCCGATGTCCATCGGCGTGCTCTCCTCCGCGAACACCCGGTTGCTGGCGTCGTAGAAGATGTCGCGCTCCTCGTAGGAGACGCCGAGCAGCTCGCAGATGACCAGGGTCGGCACCGGACGGGCCAGCAGGTCGACCAGGTCGACCGGGCCGTCCTGCTCCAGCATCCGGTCGATGCAGTCGTCGACGATCCGCTGGATGTCGGGGCGCATCGCCTGGACCCGGCGCACGGTGAACTCGTTGATGATCAGGCGGCGGTGGAGCGCGTGCTCCTCGCCGTCCTGGACGATCAGCGGGCGGGAGGAGGGCTGCAGGAACGCCGGCGGGATCGGGACCAGGCTGGGGTTGCCGGGCAGGGTGCGGTCGGAGCTGATCCGGGGGTCGGCGAGTGCCTTGCGGACCAGGTCGTACCGGGTGATGATCCACGGCGTCGAGCCGTCCACCCGGGTGACCTGGGAGACCGGCTCGGTCTCGCGCAGCCCCGCGTACTCGGTGGGGAGCTGGAACGGGCACTTGCGGACCATCGGGAACGCCGGGTGCTGACCGACGACTTCAGTCATGATCAAGATCCTCTGCTGGTCTGTCTTCGGGATCACGGGGCCGGGGGCCGGGAGTCCCCGGCCCCGTGCGCTCTGGGCCTTACGCGGCCCAGGGCAGCGGCAGGCGGGCGTCGTTGCCCGGCAGGGCAGCGGTGCCGCCGGGGACCATCGCGACCAGGGCCTGGGCCTGCTCGTCGACGGCGCGGAAGGTACGGGTCACGTCGGCCGGAACGAGGATCGCCTGGCCGGTCTTGACCAGGGAGGTCTCCTCGCCGACGACGAACTCGAAGGTGCCGGCGATCGGCATCCAGACCTGGTCGCGGTCGATCAGGTGCACCGGAGCGTCCGTGCCGGGCTCCATGACGACGCGCCAGGTGCTGACCTGCTCGCTGCCCTGGCTCGGTCCGGCGAGGCCGGCCGCGAGGCCGGCGGGGTTGCGGGTGGTGCGCTCTTCGGTTTCCGAGATGACGCGCATGGTTCCTCTTCCATTCAAGCGATGTGGCCAAGAGAACGCCCGGACGAGCGTTCGTGTCTACCCCAGAAAATCCGTCGGGGTGCGGACTCGCGATGGGTTGACGCTAGCAAGCAAAGCAGCTTTACTCGCTGGAGTAAAGCCCCTTTACTACCCCAGTGAAGACCACCCCTCAGGCCGACCCGAGGACAGACCATGAATAACGAGACGAGCCCGGGCCGCCGCCGGGCGATCCTGCTTGTACTGGCGCTCAGCGTCCTGGTGGTGGTCATGGACATGACCATCCTCAACGTGGCACTGAGCACCATCCAGCGCGACTTCGACGCCTCGACCGCCGACCTGCAGTGGTCGATGGACTCCTACCTGATCACCTTCGCGGCGTTCATCTTCACCGGCGGCGTGCTCGCCGACCGGTTCGGCCGCCGCTCGATCGTCATCGCCAGCCTCGCGGTCTTCGGCGGCGCCTCGCTGCTCGCCGCGATGGCCGGGTCGATCGGCGAACTGGTGGCCTGGCGTGCCCTGATGGGCATCGGAGCCGCCGCCGTCCCGACCGTGTCGCTGGCCATCCTGATGGTGGTCTTCCCGCCCGCCGAGCGCCCGAAGGCGATCGCCGCCTGGGCCGCCTCCGCCGGTGTCGGCACCATGATCGGCCCGATCGTCGGCGGCCTGCTGCTGCAGGAGTTCTACTGGGGCTCGGTGCTGCTGATCAACGTGCCGCTGGCCATCGCGGCCGTGGTCGCCGTCGCCCTCCTGGTGCCGGAGTCCCGCAACCCCAACCCGGGCAGCTTCGACCCGATCGGCGTGCTGGTCTCCATCGCGGCCGTCGGCACCCTGGTGTACGGCATCGTCCAGGGCGGCGAGGACTCCTGGCTGGCCTTCGGCACCCTCGGCCCGATCGCCGGCGGCCTGCTGCTGGTGGTCCTGCTGGTGCTCTTCGAGCGCCGGGTCTCGACCCCCGCGCTCGACCTCAGCCTGCTCAAGCTCGGCCGCTACTCCTCCGGCACCAGCGCCATCGCGCTGGCCTTCTTCGCCCTGCTGGGCGGCATCTTCGTGATGTCGATCTACCTGCAGGCGGTGCTCGGCCTCTCCCCCGCCAAGGCCGGCCTGATGATGGTGCCGATGGGCCTGGCGGCCTTCCTGATCTCCTTCCGACTGCCCAAGCTGGCCATGAAGTTCGGCCCGCGCAACGTGGTCGCCGCCGGCACGACGCTGATGGCCGTGGCGATGCTGGTCTTCGCCGCGCTCGACGCCGACGGCCCGCTCTGGCTGGTCGCCGTCGGCCAGGTCGCGCTGGGCCTCGGCTGGGGCTGCGTGATGGCGCCGGCCACCGGCGCGCTGATGTCGGTCGTCCCGCCGGTCAAGATGGGCGCGGGCCAGGCGGTGTCCAACACCGTCCGCCAGGTGGCCGGCGCGCTCGGCGTCGCCGTCATCGGCTCCGTGGTCAGCGCGGTCTACCGCTCCTCGCTCGGCGACAAGGCCTCCGCACTGCCCGCCAACCTGGCCGACAAGGCCCGCGAGTCGGTCGGCGGCGCCCTGGAGGCCCTGCGGGCCGGCGGGAACGCGCTCGGCGGCGCGGACGCCCAGAGGATCAAGGACGCGGCCTTCGACGCCCACGTCACCGGCATGCACGCCGCCCTGCTGGTCTGCGCCGGCTTCGCGGTGCTCGCCTGCGTCGTCGCCATGCGCGGCCTGCCGGCCAGCGTCCCGCCGCCGCCCGGCGCCCCCACCCCGCCGCCGGCCCCGAAGCCGGCCGAGGAGGCCACCGCCGCCTAGGCGGCGCCCACCCGATGACCCGGCTGCCCCGCGCAGCCATCCCAGCCCGGACCCCCGCCGGGCGAGCGGCGACCGCCGCGGCCCCTCCCCGGGCCGCGGCGGTCGCCGCTTTTCGCGCCTTCCGGAGCCGCCGCCGCGCGCCCGGGTATTCGATCACCGCGTCGCGTCCGGACTTCCGGAGCAGTTCCATCCGATTGTGTCGGTATTCCGTCGCCCGATACCTGGGAAATTCCTCGTAGGGGTCCCCTTAAAAAGCCCGATTAGGGGTGGCCCCCGTACTTCCGGACTGGGGTTGACCGGCCGCCGTGGCCGCGGGTTAGCCTTTCGAGGAATTCCTGATATCGCAGCCGTTCCGACTCCATTGATGTCCGGCTGCCGATCTCCCCAGTCCGTTCGGACCGACAGGTGGCCAGATGACGACCGAGGCGCTGACGACTGCCCTGACCGCGGTGCGGGACCTTCGTGCCAAGGTCGTGGCCCTGGAGCAGGCGAGACGCGAGCCGATCGCGATCACCGGGATCGGCTGCCGGCTGCCCGGCGAGGTGTCCGGCCCCGCGGACCTGTGGCGCCTGCTCGTCGACGGCGTGGACGCGATCACCGAGATCCCGGCGTCCCGTTGGGACAACTCCCGGTACTACCACGAGGATCGCGAGGTGCCCGGCCGGATGACCGCCCGGCACGGCGGCTTCCTTTCCGGCGCCGAGGAATTCGACCCCTACTTCTTCGGCATTTCGCCGCGCGAGGCCCAGGACATGGACCCGCAGCAGCGGCTGTTCCTGGAAGTTGCCTGGGAGGCCGTCGAGGACGCCGGCCTGACCCTGCCGGCGCTGCAGGGCACCGACGCCGGCGTGTTCGTCGCCGCGAACGCCTGCGACTTCCTGCAGATGCAGCTGCGCCGGCGCGAGCGGATCGGCACCTACACCTCGATCGGCGCCGCCAACTCGCTGATCCCCAACCGGCTCTCGTACCTGCTGGACCTGCACGGCCCCAGCCTGACGATCGACTCGGCCTGCTCCGCCTCGCTGGTCGCCGTCCACCTCGCGGCGCAGAGCCTGCGCGCCGGGGAGTGCCCGGTGGCCGTGGTCGGCGGCATGAACCTGATGCTGTCGCCCGCCACCACCATGGGCTTCTCGAAGATAGGCGCGCTGGCCGAGGACGGCCGCTGCAAGACCTTCGACTCCCGCGCCGACGGCTACGTGCGCGGCGAGGGCGTCATCGCGATCGTGCTGAAGCGGCTGTCGGACGCGGTCGCCGACGGCGACCGGATCTGGGCGGTGCTGGCCGGGTCCGCGGTCAACCAGGACGGTCTGACCAACGGCGTCACCGCGCCGAACGGGCTCTCGCAGCGCAACGTGATCCGCCGGGCGCTGGCCAACGCCCGGATCGAGCCGCACCAGGTGACCCTGGTCGAGGCGCACGGCACCGGCACCGCGCTCGGCGACCCGATCGAGGTCGAGGCGCTGAGCGAGGCGTACGGCCGGCCCGCCGGCGACGGCGACCCCGGCTGCGCGATCGGCTCGATCAAGACCAACATCGGCCACCTGGAGGCCGGTTCGGGCCTGGCCGGGCTGGTCAAGGCGGCGCTCAGCGTCCACCACCGGGCGATCACCCCGAACCTGCACTTCACCGAGCTGAACCCGTACATCGAGCTGGACGGCACCCGGCTGTTCATCCCCACCGCCACCGCGGAGTGGGACGTGCCGGACGACCGGCGCTACGCCGCCGTCAGCGCGTTCGGCGCCGGCGGCACCAACGCGCACGTGATCCTCGGCCCGGCCCCGGCGCCCGCCGAGGCCCCGGCGCCGCCCGCCCCCGGACCGGTGGCGCTCTCCGTCACCGCCCGCACCGCCGACGAGGTCGGCCGGATGGCCGCGGCCCACCGCGACCACCTGCTCTCCCCCGCCGGGCGCTCCGCCGCGCTGCGCGACATCGCCGCCACCGCGGCGCTGCGCCGCACCGCGCACCCGCACCGGCTGGCCGTGGTCGCCGACTCGCACGAGCAGGCCGCCGCCCGGCTGACCGCCTGGCTGGACGGCGAGCACCCGGCGGGCGTGGTCACCGGCCGGGTGGCGAGCCCCGCCGTCAAGCGCCGCACCGCGTTCCTGTTCGCCGGGCACGGCACCCAACGCCTGGGCATGGGGCGGCAGTTGATGGGCGAGTGCGAGGTGTTCCGGGCCGCCGTGCAGGCCTGCGACGAGGCGATCCGGCACTGGCAGGGCGAGTCGGTGATCGAGCGGATCCACCGCACCGACCTGGACGCCCTCCCCGACGACCTGACGCTCATTCAGCCCGCGCTGTTCGCGGTCGGGGTCGGCCTCGCCGCCCGCTGGCGCTCGCTCGGCATCGAGCCCGACGTCGTCGCGGGGCACAGCATGGGCGAGATCACCGCGGCCTGCGTCGCGGGCGCGCTCTCACTGGAGGACGCCGCCCAGATCATCACCCTGCGCTCGCGGCTGCTGACCCGCCTGCAGGGGTCCGGCTCGCTGATGGTGGTGGGCCTGCCGCTGGACGAGGCGGACGCGCTGCTGGACGGCGTCCGCGACGTGGTCTCGGTCGCGGTCAGCAACAGCCCGACCTCCACCGTCCTGTCCGGCGACACCGCGGTGCTCACCGCGCTCGGCGAGCAGCTGGCCGCGCGCCGGGTCTTCCACCGCCTGATGAAGAACTCGGTGCCCGGCCACGGCCCCAGCGTCGACCGGCTGCGCGAGGACCTGCTCGACGGCCTGGCCGACCTGACCCCGCGCTCGGCGAGCGTCCCGATCCTGTCCACCACCACCGGCGCGTACATCGACGGCTCCTGCCTGGACGCCGAGTACTGGTACGAGAACCTGCGCCGGCCGGTGCTGTTCTGGCCCACCGTCCGCTCGCTGGTGGAGCAGGGCCACGACACCTTCGTCGAGGTCAGCCCGCACCCGCTGCTGCTGTCCGCGGTCGAGCAGGCCTTCGAGGAGGCCGGGCGCGAGGGCCTCGGCCTGGCGTCGATGCGCCGTGAGGAGCCCGAGTCGGAGGCGATGCTCACCGGGCTCGCCGCGCTGCACGCGCACGGCCACCCGGTCCCGCCGGAGCTGCTGGCGGGACCGGTCGGAACGCCCGTCCCGCTGCCCTCCTACACCTGGCGGCACGAGCGCTTCCCGCTGCCGCCGGTCATGGACCTGGACGACGACGACCCGGCCGCGCCGGTCCCGGCCGCCGCCCCCGCGGCCGCCGAACGGCCCGCGGACCCGGAGCCCGCCGCGGCGCCGACCGCCGACCCGGCGGCGCTGCCCGCCGACGCGGGCGAGCTCGCCGAGCTGGTGCGCACCACCGTCGCCGAGGCGGTCGCCCGCGAACTCGGTTTCGACCTCGCGCAGCTCGACCCGACCGCCGGGTTCTTCCAGCTCGGCATGGACTCGATCATGGCGGTGCGGATCAAGCGCCGGCTGGAGGACGTCCTGCACTGCCGGCTGGCGACCCCGGCGATGTTCGAGCACCCGACCGTCGACGCGCTCACCGCCCACCTGCTCGACCTGGTCGGCCGGCCCGCGAACGACGCGGACGACCGGCCGGCCCTCGGCCCGGACCCGGCCGCCCCCCGCACCACCCCCGAACCCGCCTCCCCGGCGCAGCCGGACGCGTCCCTGGACGAGGCCTCGGAGAGCGAACTGCTGGCGATCCTGGCCGGCGAGCTCGGCTCCGCCTCCCAGAGCACGGACATCGGCAAGTGACCCGTACCGAACCGACCAACCCGAGGAGTGCCCCCGTGACCGACACCGTCGGCAAGGACGTGCTCGTCCAGAGCGTCCGGGAGATCCGCCGACTGCGCGGCGAACTGGAGGCGGCCCAGCAGGCCAGGACCGAGCCGATCGCCGTCGTCGGCCTCGGCTGCCGGATGCCCGGCGGCGCCGACCCGGAGGAGTTCTGGCAGTTCCTGCGCCGCGGCGGCGACGGCGTCATCGACTTCCCCGCCGAGCGCGGCTCGATGGACCACCTCTACGACCCGACCGGCACCCGCCCGGACGCCAGCTACACCCGCCGGGCCGCCTTCCTGCGCGACGTCGACCAGTACGACGCCGCCTTCTTCGGGGTGTCCCCGCGCGAGGCCGCCGCCCTCGACCCGCAGCAGCGGCTGCTGCACGAGGTGACCTGGGAGGCGCTGGAGAACGCGGGCATCGCCCCCGACGGGCTGGCCGGCTCGGCCACCGGCGTCTACCTCGGCATCGCCAACCACGACTACATCCACACCCAGCTCCAGCAGGTCGCCCCGGCCGACCTGGAGGCCTACTGGGCGACCAGCAACGCCTCCACCTTCGGCGCCGGCCGACTGTCCTACCTGCTCGGCCTGACCGGGCCCAGCATGTCGGTCGACACCTCCTGCTCGTCCTCGCTGGTGGCCGTGCACCTCGCCGCGCAGAGCCTGCGCTCGGGCGAGTGCCGCACCGCGCTGGCGGGCGGCGTGAACGTGCTGCTGGTGCCCGAGATCTTCGTGGTCCTGAGCAAGACCCGTGCGCTGTCCCCCGACTCCGCCTGCCGGACCTTCGACAAGGGCGCCAACGGCTACGTGCGCGGCGAGGGCTGCGCGGTGCTGGTGCTCAAGCGGCTGTCCGACGCGCAGGCCGACGGCGACCGGATCCTCGGCCTGATCCGCGGCACCGCCGTCAACCAGGACGGCAAGAGCAGCGGCGTCACCGTCCCCAACCCGCGGGCGCAGCAGGACGTGCTGCGCGGCGCCCTGCGCGCGGGCGGCGTCGAGCCGCACCAGGTGGGCTACGTCGAGGCGCACGGCACCGGCACCCCGCTCGGCGACCCGATCGAGATGCGGGCGCTGGCCGAGGTGTTCGGCGAGCGCGGCGAGGCGGGCCCGCTGCGGGTCGGCTCGGTGAAGACCAACATCGGCCACCTGGAGCCGGCGGCCGGCGTGGCCGGACTGGTCAAGGTGCTGATGGCGCTGCGGCACGGGGAGATCCCGCCGCACCGCAACCTGACCGAGCTCAACCCGGAGATCGGCATCGACGACCTCCCCATCGAGATCCCCACCGAGCTGACCGCCTGGCCGCGCAACGGCCACCCGCGGATCGCCGGCGTCAGCTCGTTCGGCGCCAGCGGCACCAACGCCCACGTGCTGGTCGAGGAGGCGCCGGAGCCGGCCGCCCCCGCCGAGCCGGCCGCCGGCGCGCCGCGCCCGGGCACCCACGTGCTGACCCTGTCGGCCCGCACGCCGAAGGCGCTGGCCGAGCTGGCCGCCCGGTACACCGACCGGCTGGCCGCGGAGGACGGCGACCTCGCCGACGTCTGCTTCACCACCAACACCGGCCGCGCCCACCTGCCGCACCGCCTCGCGGTGGCCGGCTCGTCGCACGCGCAGCTGCGGGCCCGCCTCGCCGACGCCACCGCCGGGCACGCCCGCACCGGCGTCCGCCCCACCGCGGCGTTCCTGTTCACCGGCCAGGGCTCGCAGTACGCGGACATGGCCGAGGGCCTGTACGCCTCGCAGCCGCTGTTCCGCGAGCTGATCGACGAGGCCTCCGAGGTCCTCGCCCCGCTGCTGGACAAGCCGCTGCGCGAGATCATCGCCGACGGCGCGCTACTCGCCGACACCCGCCGCACCCAGCCCGCGCTGGTCGCCGTGGAGTACGCGGTGGCGCGGCTGTGGATGTCCTGGGGCGTGCGGCCGGCGGCGCTGGTCGGCCACAGCGTCGGCGAGATCGCCGCGGCCTGCGTGGCCGAGGTGATGTCCTTCGCCGACGGCCTGCGGCTCGCCGCGGTGCGCGGCGCGCTGATGAGCGAGGGCACCGAGCCGGGCTCGATGGGCGCCGTCTTCGCCTCCGCCGAGCGGGTCGCCGAGGTGCTGCGCCCGTTCGCGGACCGGGTGTCGATCTCGGCCGTCAACGGCCCCGACAGCGTGGTGGTCTCCGGCGGCACCGACGCCGTCGCCGAGGTGCTGCGGGCCGCCGAGGACGCGGGCCTGAAGACCAAGGCGCTGGAGGCCGGCTGGGCGTTCCACTCGCCGCTGATGGACCCGGTGCTGGACCGCTTCGAAGCCGAGGCCGCGAAGATCGCCTACCGGGCGCCGCGGATCCCGGTGGTCTCCGGCATGGACGGGCGGCCGGTGGCCGAGTTCACCGCGCGCTACTGGCGCGACCAGCTGCGCCGGCCGGTGCGGTTCGACGCGGCCATGGCCGAGCTGCTCGGCCGCGGCTGCCGGGCCCTGGTGGAGGTCGGCCCGGCGCCGACCCTGCTCGGCCTGGTCCGCCGGCTGCCCGCCGAGGAGCGGGCGGCCGACCTGGTGCTCGCCCCGTCGCTGCGCGCCCGGCAGGACGACGCGGACGTGCTGCTCGGCAGCCTGGCCGAGCTGTACACGGCGGGCTTCGACCTCGACTGGGCGGCGCTGCACGCGGGCTTCGAGCGGCGGCGGGTGGCGCTGCCCACCTACCCGTTCCAGCGCGAGCGGCACTGGTTCGAGCCGACCGCCGTGGGCGCGGCGGCCCGCGCCGCGGCCGCGCCCGGGGCGGGCGCCGCCGACCCCGGCCGGGCCGAGCCGCTGCTGGGCCGCCGGCTGCCGTCCCCGCTGGAGACCGCGCAGTTCACCACCCGGCTCAGCCCGCAGCACCACCCCTGTCTGGGCGACTGCGTGATCGACGGGCTGCCGGTGGTCAACATCGGCGTGTACCTGGAGTCCGCGTTCGAGGCGGCCCGGCAGCTGGAGCTCGGCCCGGCGACCGGGACCCTGGTCGCCGAGGCCAACCTGGTCCTGCAGGGCCTGATCCTCGACCCGGAGACGCCCACCGACGTCCAGCTGCACGTCGACCCGGACGGCGGCTACCAGTACTTCGCGCAGCACCCCGAGCACGGCTGGCTGCTGCACGCCCAGGGCGCGGTCCGCTCCGAGGCCGACCCGGCCCCCGCGGCCGACGGCGTCGCGCACCGCGAGGACGTCCGCGCCGCGCTCGGCTCGGAGCTGAGCGGCCAGGAGTTCTACACCCGGCTGTGGCGGCGCAAGCTGTACCTCGGCCCGGAGGCCAAGTGGATCGACCACGTGTGGCACGGCGGCAGCGAGGCGATCGCGCTGATGCGCGAGCCGGCGCCCGGTGAGGCGGACGGCTACCTGCTGCACCCCGGCTTCACCGACGCGATGTTCCAGCTGCTGTTCATCTGCCTGCCGCCGGACGCGCCCAAGGACGCGACCTACATGCTGGTCGGCATCGACCGGTTCGAGCTGCACGGCTCGCTGGGCGACGGGCCGCTGTACTGCCACGCGGTGCTGTCGCCGGAGTCCAACCCGGAGTCGACGCTGATCGCCGAGGTCCGGGTGGAGGACGCCCGCGGCCGCACGGTGGCCCGTGCCACCGGCGTGTACGCCAAGCGGGCCGGGCGCGCGGCGGTGCTGCGCGAGGGCTCCGCGGACGGCGCCGCGCACCACGCGCACCACCAGCCGGTCCGGCAGCGCCCGGCCGCCCGCCCCGCCGCGCAGGGCGCCACCGACGGGTTCGCGGCGCTGGCCGCGGCGCCCGCGGCCGACCGCCTGGGCGTGCTGCGCGAGCTGCTGCTCGGCACGGTGGCCCGGGTGCTGCGCGCCGACGCGGCCACCCTGGACCCGGCGGAGTCGCTGCAGAGCCTGGGCCTGGACTCGCTGATGGCACTGGAGGCCCGCGACGCGCTGTCCGTGCAGTTCGGCCTCCAGTTGCCGCTGGTCGCCTTCCTGGAGGGCGGCAGCGTCGACCGGCTCGCCGAGCACATCCTGCCGCTGCTCGACCTCGGCCGGGACGCGGACTCCGCGGCACTCGTGCCGGCCGGCGGCGCGCCCCGGCAGCTGGTCCACGACGAGGCGAACCGCTACCAGCCGTTCGGCCTGACGGACCTTCAGCAGGCGTACCTGGTGGGCCGCTCGGGCGCGTACGCGCTCGGCAACATCTCGACCTACTTCTTCCTGGAGGTCGACCTCGACAACGTCGACCCGGAGCGGCTGGCCGACGCCTGGAACCACGTGGTCTCCCGGCACGACATGCTGCGCGCGGTGGTCGACCCGGACGGCACCCAGCGGGTGCTGCCGGACGTGCCGCGCTACCGGATCGACGTCGCCGACCTGCGCGCGCTCGACGAGGCGGACCGGGCCGGGCACCTGGCCGCCGTCCACGACGAGATGAAGAACCAGGTGCTGGACGCCTCGGTCTGGCCGGTCTTCGACATCCGGGCCAGCCGGCTGGACGACACCACCACCCGCCTGCACGTGGGCGCCGACGCGCTCACCATGGACGCCTGGTCCACCTCGGTGGTCTTCGCCGAGTGGGCCGCCGCCTACGAGGGCGCGTACGACCGGCTGCCGGACGTGCCGATCACCTTCCGGGACTACGTGCTGGCGCTGCGCGCGCTGGAGGACACCCCCGAGCACGCGGCGTCGCTGGAGTACTGGCGGGACCGGATCAAGACGCTGCCGGCCGGCCCCGAGCTGCCGCTGGGCACCGACCCGGCGCTGATCGAGCGGCCCGAGTTCACGCACCGCTCGATCACCCTGGACGCCGCGCAGTGGGCGCGGTTCAAGGAGCGCGCCGCCGCGATCGGCGTCACCCCGTCGGCGGCCGTCTGCACCGCGTACGCGCAGGTGCTCGGCGCCTGGAGCAAGTCGGCCTCGTTCACGCTGAACGTGCTGTTCTTCAACCGGCTGCCGCTGCACCCGGACGTCGGCAAGGTGGTCGGCAACTTCACCGCGACCACGCTGCTGGAGGTCCGCGGCACCGCCGCCGAGAGCTTCGACGTGCGGGCCTCGCGGCTGCAGCACCAGCTCTGGACCGACCTGGAGCACAGCCGGGTCAGCGGCGTCGAGGTGCTGCGCGAGCTGAGCCGCACCCGGACCGGCTCCGGCCCGGTGACCATGCCGGTGGTCTTCGCCAGCACGGTGAACTTCGGCGCCGCCGAGAACCCGGGCGCGGCGAGCGGCCTGGCCAAGCCGCTGATCCAGATGGCCGACAACGGCCGCGAGCAGTGGAGCTCGGTGCGCACCCCGCAGGTCTGGCTGGACCACCAGGTCCTCGACGAGGCCGGCGGCGTGGTGCTGAACTGGGACTCCGTCGACGCGGTCTTCCCGCCCGGCATGGTGGACGAGATGTTCCGGGCCTACGCCGGCCTCCTCGCCGACCTCTGCGCGGACGACCAGGTCTGGCACCGGCCGGGCGCGCTGCTCACCCCCGCCGCCGAACTGGACGTCCGGCAGGCGGCCAACGCCACCGCCGGCCCGCTGCCCGCCGGGCTGCTGCACGAGGGCTTCACGGCCCGGGCCGCCGAGCGGCCCGACCGGGTCGCGGTGATCGCCGCCGACCGGACCCTCGGCTACGGCGAACTCGACGAGCTCTCCAACCGGCTCGCCAACCTGCTGCGCGCCGAGGGCCTCGCTCCCGGCGCCCTGGTGGGCGTCGTGATGCACAAGGGCTGGGAGCAGGTCGCGGCCGTCCTCGGCATCCTGAAGGCGGGCGGCGTCTACGTCCCGATCGACGCCGCGGTCCCGGCCGAGCGGCTCGCCGTGCTGCTGGACAGCGCCGGCATCGGCCACGTGCTGACCCAGGACCGGGTGCTCGGCGACACCGCGTGGCCCGAGGGCGTGCGCGTGCTGGCGGTGGACGGCCCGCAGGCCGCGGCGGCCGATCCGGCGGCGCCCGCGCCGGCCGGCACCGCGCCGGACGACCTGGCCTACGTGATCTTCACCTCGGGCTCGACCGGCCTGCCCAAGGGCGTCATGATCGAGCACGGTCCGGCGCTCAACACCGTCCAGGACGTCAACGAGCGGTACGGCGTCACCGAGGCGGACCGGGTGCTGGCGCTGTCCGCGCTCAACTTCGACCTCTCGGTCTACGACGTGTTCGGCCTGCTGAGCGTCGGCGGCGCGGTGGTCATCCCGCCGCCGGAGGCGCACCGCGAGCCGGCCCGCTGGCTGGAGCTGGTCGAGCAGCACCGGGTCACGCTGTGGAACAGCGTCCCGATGCTGATGGAGATGTTCACCGAGCACGCGCTCGCCACCGGCGCCGGCGACCTGCCGGTGCGGGTGGTCATGATGAGCGGCGACTGGGTGCCGGTCACGCTGCCCGACCGGATCCGGCGGATCGCGCCGGACGCCGAGGTGTGGAGCCTCGGCGGCGCCACCGAGGCGTCGATCTGGTCGATCTGGTACCCGATCGGCGAGGTCGACCCGGCGTGGCCGAGCGTCCCGTACGGCAAGCCGATGCGCAACCAGCGCTTCCACGTGCTGAACGAGTCGATGCAGCCCTGCCCGGTCTGGGTGCCCGGCCAGCTGTACATCGCCGGGGCCGGCCTGGCCCGCGGCTACCTCGGCGACGAGGCCCGCACCCGGGCCGCGTTCCTGCGCCACCCCGTCACCGGCGAGCGGCTCTACCGCACCGGCGACCTCGGCCGGTACCTGCCCTCGGGCGACATCGAGTTCCTCGGCCGCGAGGACCACCAGGTCAAGGTGCAGGGCTACCGCATCGAGCTGGGCGAGATCGAGGCCGCGATGCTGCGGATCCCCGGCGTGCGCAGCGCCGCCGCGCACGTCGTCGGCGGCCGCCACGAGGCCAAGTCGCTGGTCGGCTACGCCGTCCTGGACGGCGGCCACCTGGCCACCGAGCAGGACCTGCTGGACGCCCTGCACGGCATGCTGCCGGGCTACCTGGTCCCGCCGCGGGTGCTGCTCCTGGACGCCCTGCCGCTCAGCGCCAACGGCAAGCTGGACCGCTCCGCGCTGCCCGTGCCGGACCGCGCCGGCGGCGACGGCGCCGCGCAGGTCGCGCCGCGCGACGAGCTCGAACGGCGGCTCGCCGACATCTGGGCCGGGTTCTTCGGCGAGCTGCTCGACGAGCGGCCGCTGGGCATCCACGACAACTTCTTCGAACTCGGCGGCAACTCGCTGCTCGCCGTCCGCGTGATGGCCCGGATCGCCGCCGACCTCGGCTCGACCGTGCCGGTCTCCGCGCTGTTCGGCCACCCCACCGTGGAGCGGCTCGCCGCCCTGCTGCGGGAGAGCGGGACCCACACCGGCCGCTCGGCGCTGGTGCCGGTGCGCACCGCGGGCGACGCGACGCCGCTGTTCTTCGTGCACCCGGTCGGCGGCGACGTGCTCTGCTACGCCGACCTGGTCCGGCTGCTGCCGGAGGGTCAGCCGTTCTACGCCCTGCAGGTGCCCGACGGCCCGGAGCTGGAGACCGTCGCCGAACTCGCCGCGCACTACGCCGCGGCGCTCACCGAGGCCGTGCCGAGCGGCCCGTACCGGCTCGGCGGCTGGTCGATGGGCGGCGTCATCGCCCTGGAGATGGCGGCGCTGCTGGAGGAGGCCGGCCACCGGGTCGAACTGGTCGCCGCGGTCGACCTGCTGGAGCCGCCCGGCCCGGCCGAGACCGCCGAGGTCTCCGACGCCGACCTGCTGAGCTGGCTGGCCGGCGACCTCGCGGGCCTGACCGAGCGCGAGTGGAAGCTGCCCGCCGAGGACCTGCACGACGGCACCGGCCGCCCGCTGCCGGAGGTCTTCCACGAACTCGCCTGCGCCGCCGACGTGCTGCCCGCGGACCTCGACGCCGCCACGCTGGGCCAGATCGTCACCCGGTTCATGCGCAACGCCCGCGCCCTGCTGCGGCACCGCCCCCGCCCGTACGGCGGCAGGGTGCGGCTGTTCCGGGCCGCGGACGGCGGCGCGAGCGCCGAGACCACCGAGCGCTGGCTGGCGCTGCTGTCCGGCGACGCCGAGGCCGTCGACGTGCCCGGCGGGCACTACTCGGTGATGCGCGCACCGCAGCTCGAGGTCCTGGCCGAGCGGCTGGGCGCGGAGCTCGGCCCGCTCTCCTGACGCACCGCCACCCCTGACCGAACCACCACACAACCCCGGCCCGCACCACGGGCCGGACTACGGACGGAGTCGACTGTGAGCCTCAAGTTCGGTGCGTTCATGGCACCTTTCCACGAGCTCGGCGAGGACCCGACGGCCGCGCTGCGCTTCGACCTCGATCTGATCGAGCACCTGGACGAGCTCGGTTTCGACGAGGCCTGGATCGGCGAGCACCACTCGGGCGGCTGGTCGCTGATCGCCTCTCCCGAGCTGTTCCTGGCGGCGGCCTCGCAGCGCACCCGGCGGATCAAGCTGGGCACCGGCGTGGTCAGCCTGCCGTACCACAACCCGCTGTCGGTGGCCGAGCGCATGGTGCTGCTCGACCACCTCAGCCAGGGCCGCGCGATGTTCGGCATGGGCGCCGGCATCTCCCCGGCCGACGCGCACATGATGGGCATCGCGCCGAGCGACCAGCGCCGGATGATGGCCGAGTCGGCGGAGGCCGTGGTGGCCCTGCTGCGCGGCAACGAGCGGGTCAGCATGAAGACCGACTGGTTCGAGCTGCGCGACGCGCGGGTCCAGCTGCGGCCGTACACCCAGCCGTGCTTCGACATGGTGGTCGCCAGCGCGGGCTCCGAGCGCGGCATGCGGCTGGCCGGCCAGTACGGCCTGGGCACGCTGTCCTTCGCCGGCCGCCCGGGCATGCCCGACGCGCCGCTCGACCAGATGTGGGCCGCGGCGGAGGACGAGGCGGCCCGCAACGGCCAGACCGTCGACCGCGCGAACTGGCGGATCGCGATCTGCGTGCACGTCGCGGACACCCGCGAGGAGGCGCTCGACCAGGTCCGCCCGGGCATGCGCAAGTGGTTCCGCGAGTACGTCGTCAACACCTTCGGCGCCCCGGCGAACCTCACCGAGGGCCGCGAGGTCGACGAGGCCGTCGAGTGCGGGGCCGTCATCGTCGGCTCGGTCGAGGACGCCATCGAGGGCATCCAGCGGCTGATCGACCAGAGCGGCGGCTTCGGCACCCTGCTGGTCAACACCCACGACTGGGCCACCCGCGGCCAGGTCAAGCGGAGCTTCGAGCTGATCCGCCGTCACGTCGTCCCGCACTTCACCGGCTCGGTGGACGGCCTGCGCGAGTCCCAGAAGTGGGTCTCCGAGCGCCGCGGCGACCTGTCGGCCCAGGCCCGTGAGGCGGCCCTCGCGGCGAAGTCCGCGCCGGACGCCAAGTAGCACCCATCCGCGGGGCGTGCCCGGCACGCCCCGACCCGGGTCGGCGCCCGCGCCGACCCGGACACCCACGACGCAGGAGGGGACATGACGCTGGACCAGCGGACCCGGCCGCCGACGCAGGAGCTGCTGGGCGGCCAGGAGTTCCGGGACACCATGTCGCAACTCGCCGCGCACGTCACGGTGGTGACGCTCCAGGACGCCGCCGGCCGCCCGTACGGGTTCACCGCCAGCTCGGTCGTCTCGGCCTCGCTCGACCCGCCGCTGCTGCTGCTCGGCGTCAGCCGGGGGTCCAGCTGCTTCGAGGCGATCAGCGGGGCGTCCGAGTTCACGGTGAACCTGCTGGGCGAGGGCGACAGCGAGATCGCCCGCCGGTTCGCCACGTCCGGCATCGACCGCTTCGCCCACGGCGACTGCGCCCCGTGGCCGGGGCACGGGGTGCCCTACCTCCCGGCGGCCAGTCTCTCGGCGCGCTGCACGACGCGGGAGGTCATCCAGGTCGGCGACCACGACCTGCTGGTCGCCGGGCTGCTGGAGGTCCGCACGGGCGCTCCCGCCCGGCCGCTGATCTGGTTCCGGCGCGACTTCCACACCGCGATGCCCGCCGACGCCGTCCCCAACCCCGCAGGAAGGAACCACACCTGATGAGCACGCTGGTCGAAGCGGTCCGCGCCGGGGCCGGATCGGAGTCCCTGCTCGCCGCCGAGGTGCCGAGCCGCTACCGGGCGTCCTACATCCGGGCCGAGGACGTCGACATGTTCGGCGCGGCGTCCGACCGGGACGTGCGCAAGTCGATCCGGGTCGGCGACGTGCCGATGCCCGAACTGGCGCCGGACGAGGTGCTGGTGGCGGTGATGGCCAGCTCGGTGAACTACAACACGGTGTGGTCCGGCACCTTCTCACCGGTGCCGACCTTCGAGTTCCTGAAGCGCTACGGCGCCCAGGGCCACTGGGAGAAGCGGCACGACCTGCCGTACCACGTGCTCGGTTCGGACGCCTCCGGCGTGATCGTCCGGGTCGGCTCCGGCGTGCGGCGCTGGACGCCCGGCGACCACGTCGTGGTCAGCCCGGTGCAGGTCGACGAGCAGGAGGCCGCCTCGCAGGCCGACGGCATGCTCGGCGAGCAGCAGCGCGCCTGGGGCTACGAGACCAACTTCGGCGGCCTGGCCGACTTCTGCGTGGTCCGCGCGACCCAGCTGATCCCCAAGCCGCCGCACCTGACCTGGGAGGAGGCGGCCACCACGGCCGGCTGCGCGAGCACCGCCTACCGGATGCTGATCAGCGACCGCGGCGCCCGGATGAAGCAGGGCGACGTCGTCCTGGTCTGGGGCGCGGCCGGCGGCCTCGGCATGTACGCCGTGCAGCTGATCCGCAACGGCGGCGGGATCGCGGTCGGCGTGGTCAGCTCGGAGCGCAAGCGCGAGGCGCTGGAGCGCCTGGGCTGCGACCTGGTGGTCAACCGCACCGACATCGGCATCGGCAACGACTTCGACGACCCGGCGCAGGTCATCGAGGCGGGCAAGCGGCTCGGCCGGATCATCCGCCGCGAGATCGGCGAGGACCCGCACATCGTCTTCGAGCACTCCGGCAAGGCCACCTTCGGCATCTCGATGTACGTGGTCCGCCGCGGCGGCGTCGTGGTCACCTGCGGCTCCAGCACCGGCTACGACCACCGGTACGACAACCGGTACCTGTGGATGAAGCTGAAGCGCCTGATCGGCAGTCACGGCGCCAACCTGCAGGAGCAGTGGGAGTGCCACCGGCTGCTCACGCTGGGCAAGTTGATGCCCGCGCTGTCCTGCACCTACGGGCTGGACGAGCTCGGCGAGGCCGCCCGGCTGCTCCAGGTGAACGACCACATCGGCAAGATCGGCGTGCTCTGCCTCGCGGAGCGGCCCGGACTCGGCATCACCGACCCCGGGCTGCGCGAGCGGGTCGGCGAGGACAAGATCAACTTCCTGCAGGGGGTCTGACATGACGAACCCGGGCATCGGCATCCTCGGCACCGGGTCGTACCTGCCCGGCCGGGAGGTCGACAACACCGAACTCTCCGCCCGCTTCGGCGTGGACGACGACTGGATCGAGCGCAAGACCCTGATCCGCGCCCGCCGGTTCGCCGAGGACCACGAGGCGGTCTCCGACCTCGCCGTGCCCGCGGCCCGGGCCGCGCTGGAGCGGGCCGGCATCCCGGCCGAGCGGATCACGTACCTGATCGTCTCCACCGGCACCGGCGACTTCCCCGCCCCGCCGACCTCCTACCTGGTCCAGCACGCGCTGGGGGCGTCCGAGGCGGCCTGCTTCGACCTCAACGCCACCTGCGCGGGCTTCGTCTACGGCCTCGCGGTCGCCCGCAGCCTGGTCGCCACCACCCCCGGCGCCTACGCCCTGGTGGTCGCCTCGGAGGTCTACTCCCGGTTCACCGACCCGGAGGACCGGGCCACCGCGGTCCTGCTGGCCGACGGCGCCGGCGCCGCGGTGGTCGGCCCCACCGACGGACCCGGCATCCTCGACATCGAACTGCGCAGCTACGGCGACGCGCACGACCTGATCGTCATCCCGGCCGGCGGCAGCCGGAACCCCGCCACCGCGGAGACCATCGGCCGCCGCGACCACGCGGTGCGCATGCAGGGCCGCTCGGTCACCGAGTTCGTCCTCGACAACGTGCCCGGGGTGCTCGACAAGTTCGTCTCCCGCAACGGGATGGAGCTGGCCGACGTCGACCACTTCGTGCCGCACCAGGCCAACGGCGTCATGGTGGGCCGGCTCGCCGAGGTCTCCGGGCTGACCCGCGCCACCACCCACCTCACCGCGCCGGTCTACGGCAACTCGGGCAGCGCCTCGGTGCCGGTGACCCTGGACCACGCCGCCCGCACCGGCGCGCTGAAGGACGGCGACCTCGTCCTGCTCACCGCGTTCGGCTCCGGCATGACCCTCGGCGCCTGCCTGCTCACCTGGTCCGGGGACGCGCGGTGACCGGGGCGGCGAACGGCGGACTGCGCCGGGTCGGCGTGATCGGGTGCGGCCTGATGGGCGCCGGACTGGCCGAACTGGCCGCCCGCTCCGGCTTCGAGGTGCTGGTCGCGGTCTCCTCGGACCGCTCGCTGCGGGCCGGCCGGGAGCGGGTCCTCGGCTCCCTGGACCGGGCGGTGGCCAAGGGCCGGCTCGACGCCGACGAACGGGACGCGGCCCTCGGCCGGCTGTCGTTCACCGACACGCTCGGCGAGCTCGCCGACCGCGAGCTGATCATCGAGTCGGTGACCGAGTCCTTCGCCGTCAAGTCCAAGGTCTTCGCCGCGCTGGACGCGGTGCTGCCCGAGGACCACGACGTCGTGCTGGCCACCAACACCTCCTCGCTGGCGGTCGCCGACGTGGCGGCCGCGGTCCGGCGCGAGGACCTGGTCGTCGGCACGCACTTCTTCAACCCGGTCACCACGATGCCGCTGGTCGAGCTGATCTCCTCGCCCCGCACCGCGCCGCACGCCGCGGCCCGGGCCGAGCGGTTCCTCGCCGAGGGACTGGGCAAGCGGGTGGTCCACGCGCCCGACCGGCCCGGCTTCGTGGTGAACGCACTGCTGGTGCCGTTCATGATGTCGGCGATCACCATGCTGGAGTCCGGCCACGCCACGGCGGAGGACATCGACGCCGGCATGACCCAGGGCTGCGGCCACCCGATGGGCCCGCTCGCCCTCTCGGACTTCACCGGCCTGGACACCCTCGCCGCCGTCGCCCAGGGGCTGTACGAGCAGTCGGACGACACCCGCTACCGGCCGCCGCGGCTGCTGCTCGACCTGGTGACCGCCGGCCACCTCGGGCGCAAGTCGGGCCGCGGGTTCTACGAGTACGCCTAAAGCACCTCCCGGGCACGTCAGCGGAATCAGAAGGAGTGACGATCCGTGCGAGCAGCAGCACGACCAGAAGGACCAGCCGCGCCGGAGTTCGTGCAGCTGCTCACGGCGGAGGGTGAGCGGCTGGAGAACCCGGAGTTCCCGCTGACCGTCACGCCGGAGGAGCTGCGTTCGCTCTACCGCGACCTGGTGCTGGTGCGGCGTTTCGACGCCGAGGCCACCTCGCTCCAGCGGCAGGGTGAACTGGGCCTGTGGGCTTCGTTGTTGGGTCAGGAGGCGGCGCAGGTCGGTTCCGGCCGGGCGCTGCGGCCGGGTGACTACGCCTTCCCCACCTACCGTGAGCACGGCGTGGCGTGGTGTCGCGACGTGGACCCGCTGAACCTGCTCGGCATGTTCCGCGGCGTCAACAACGGTGGCTGGGACCCGAACGAGAAGAACTTCCACCTCTACACGCTGGTCATCGGCGCGCAGACGCTGCACGCCACGGGCTATGCCATGGGCCTGGTGAAGGACGGCGCCGAGGACGCGGTGATCGCCTACTTCGGCGACGGCGCGTCCAGCCAGGGCGACGTGAACGAGGCGTTCACCTTCGCCTCGGTGTACAACGCGCCGGTCGTGTTCTTCTGCCAGAACAACCAGTGGGCGATCTCCGAGCCCACCACGGTGCAGACCCGGATCCCGCTGTACCGCCGGGCGTCCGGCTTCGGCTTCCCGGGTGTCCGGGTCGACGGCAACGACGTGCTGGCCTGCCTGGCGGTCACCCGCTGGGCGCTGGACCACGCCCGCACCGGCCAGGGCCCGGTCCTGGTCGAGGCGTTCACCTACCGGATGGGTGCGCACACCACCTCCGACGACCCGACCCGCTACCGGGAGTCCGAGGAGACCGAGGCCTGGAAGGCCAAGGACCCGATCCTCCGCCTGCGGACCCACCTGCAGAACGAGGGCTGGGCGGACGACGCCTTCGTGGCCGAGATCGACGCCGAGGCCGAGCGCTTCGGCCTCCGACTGCGCACCCAACTGCGGGCGATGCCGGATCCGGACCCGACGTTGATCTTCGACCACGTGTACAGCGAGCCGCACCCCCTGGTGGACGAGGAACGCGCCGAGTACGAGGCGTACGCCGCCTCCTTCGAGGGTGGGGAGCACCACTGATGGCCGGGCAGTTGAGCATTGCGAAGGCGTTGAACGACGCGCTGCGCAAGTCGTTGGAGAGCGACCCGAAGACCGTCCTGATGGGCGAGGACATCGGCAAGCTGGGCGGCGTCTTCCGGATCACCGACGGTCTGCAGAAGGACTTCGGCGACGACCGGGTCATCGACACGCCGCTCGCTGAGTCCGGGATCGTGGGGACCGCGATCGGTCTGGCGCTGCGCGGCTACCGGCCGGTGGTGGAGATCCAGTTCGACGGGTTCGTGTATCCGGCGTTCGACCAGATCGTCTCCCAGCTGGCGAAGATGCACGCCCGGGCGCTGGGCCACGTGAAGATGCCGATCACGGTGCGGATCCCGTTCGGTGGCGGTATCGGGGCGGTGGAGCACCACAGCGAGTCGCACGAGGCGTACTTCGCGCACACGGCGGGTCTGCGGGTGGTGAGCCCGTCGAACGCGCACGACGCGCACTGGATGCTGCGCCAGGCCATCGAGTCGGACGATCCGGTGGTGTTCCTGGAGCCGAAGCGCCGGTACTGGGACAAGGGCGAGGTCGGTGAGGACGCGATGCTGCCGCTGCACGCGGCGCGGGTCGTGCGTCCGGGTGCGGATGCGACGCTGATCGC
>NZ_JBSFXE010000050.1:0-46965 GCF_053595195.1 Kitasatospora sp. NPDC002522 | reverse complement strand
CCCACACATCTGACTCATATTGATCGCCGTGGCCTGGAACAGACCGATTCTTCGCGTGAACCCAGCAGACACCGAACAACTCCAGACATGGGGGGGCGGACGGGTAGTGTCGATAAAGTTAAGGACCATTACTTGACTCGTCAAGGGGTGCACCGATCAACTTGCCGGTCGCCCGCCCTCTTGACGGCGCCACCCTACGGTCCTACTCTCCCCGCGCACGCCCGGTAAGTAAGGTTCCCTTACCATCGGAGGAGAGACGATCCCATGCGACTGCGACGACTACTGCTCGCGCTGCTGACGGTGGTGGGCCTGGCTGCCACCGGTGTCAGCGCCGGCGCCGGACCGGCCGCTGCGGCGGCCTTCCCGAACACGGTGGTCCCGGCTCCGGTCAGTGCGACCACCGACGGCAGTACCTTCACGCTCGGCTCGGCGGCCACGATCGGTTCGGACGACGCGGGGGTGGCCGGCTACCTGGCCACCACGCTGCGCGCCTCGACGGGCTTCGCGCTCCCGGTGTCGGCCGGCGCGGGCGGCAGCATCGCGCTGCAGTTGAGCGGCGCGCCGGCCCAGGTCGGACCGGAGGGCTACCAGCTCACCGCGGGCCCGACCGGCGTGGTGATCCGCGCCGACCAGCCGGCCGGACTGTTCCACGGGGTGCAGACCCTGCTGCAACTGCTGCCCGCGAAGGTGATGAGCACCACCGTGCAGTCCGGCCCGTGGACGGTGCCCGGCGGGACGATGCTGGACTATCCGCGGTTCACCGACCGCGGGGCGATGCTGGACGTGTCCCGCCACTTCTTCACGGTGGCTCAGGTGGAGCGCTACATCGACCAGTTGGCGCTGTACAAGGTCAACTACTTGCACCTGCACCTCTCCGACGACCAGGGCTGGCGGATCGCGATCGACAGCTGGCCCAACCTGGCGGCGTACGGTGGCTCCACCCAGGTGGGCGGCGGCCCGGGCGGGTACTACAGCAAGGCGGACTACTCGGCGATCGTCGCCTACGCCGCCGCCCGGTTCCTGACCGTCGTGCCCGAGATCGACATGCCGGGGCACACCAACGCGGCCCTCGCCTCGTACGCCCAGCTGAACTGCAACGGGACGGCGCCCGCCCTGTACACCGGCACCAACGTCGGCTTCTCCTCGCTGTGCGTGCCGCTGGAGCTGACGTACACCTTCGTCGACCAGGTGGTCGGCGAGCTGGCGGCGCTCACCCCGGGGCCGTACCTCCACATCGGCGGTGACGAGGCGAGTTCGACCTCGACCTCGGACTACGTGTCGTTCATCAACCGCGTGCAGCAGGTGGTCGCCGCGCACGGGAAGACGGTGGTCGGCTGGCACAACATCGCGGCGGCCTCGCTGCTGCCCTCGACGGTCGCGCAGTTCTGGGGCACGACCACCACGGACGCGCCGACCGCGGCGGCGGCCGGGCGGGGCACCAAGGTGGTGATGTCGCCGGCGAACAAGGCGTACCTGGACATGAAGTACACCCGCAAGACGCCGATCGGGCAGAAGTGGGCGGGGCTGATCGAGGTCAACACCGCGTACGACTGGAACCCGGGGGCCTACCTGAGCGGGGTCGGCGAGTCCTCGGTGGCGGGGGTCGAGGCGCCGCTGTGGACGGAGACGGTGAAGACCTCCGCCGACATCGAGTACCTGGCCTTCCCGCGCCTGCCCGCCCTGGCGGAACTGGGCTGGTCGCCGTGGTCCACGCACAGCGTGAGCGCCTTCGACCAGCGGCTCGGCGCGCAGGGCCCGCGCTGGAAGACCATGGGCGTCAACTACTACCACTCCCCGCAGATCACCTGGCCGACCGGCTCCTGACGGGACGTCACCTGAACGGCACCAGGACGGTGCGGCGCTACGGCTCGCGGCGCTTGAGCTTGGCCCAGACGGTCTCCAGGGCCTGGATGTCGGCGTCGTCGAGCCGGTCGTCGAAGGCTTCGGCGAGGGCGGCGCGGCGGGTGGCGTCGGCTTCGGCGAAGGCGTGGCGGCCGGCGTCGGTGAGGGCTATCCGGACGGAGCGGGCGTCGGTCGGCGAGGGGTGGCGTTCGACCAGGCCGCGGGCCTGCAGGGCGTCCGCGACGCGGGAGACCTGGCTGCGGCTGAGCAGGGTCTTGTCGCCGAGGTCGGTGGCGGCGACCGGGCCGTCCTGGCCGTGCAGCCAGAGCATCACCTCGAACCAGGACAGCGGCAGGTCGTGGGTGCGGCGCAGCGCCCGGTCGGCGGCCGCGGTCAGGGTGGCCCCGGCCCACACGAGGCCGTAGAAGGCGTGGTCACGGGCGGAGAGTTCGCCGAGTGTGAGGTCGGAGCGCGTCATGTGCCCACCGTACCAACTTGCGTGTGCGCGCACACGGTCATAAAGTGCGTGTGCACGCACGCAGCTGGCGCGCGGCAGTCCCGACGCCTGGAGACCCCCATGAGCGACACCCGCACCGTCCTGATCACCGGCACCTCCTCGGGCATCGGCCTGGCCGCCTCGCTGGCCGCCGCCGAGGCCGGCTTCCTGGTGGTCGCCACCATGCGCGACACCGCGAAGGCCGACCGGCTGCGCGAGGCGGCCGAGGCCGCGGGCGTGGCCGAGCGGATCGAGGTGCGGGCGCTGGACGTCACCGACCCGGCCTCGGTGGCGGACTGCATCGAGCAGGTGGTGGCCGCGCACGGGCGGCTGGACGCGGTGGTCAACAACGCGGGCGCCGGCGTGGTCGGGACCGTGGAGCAGAGCGGGACCGACCAGTTCCGCCGGGCGATGGAGGTGAACTTCTTCGGCGTGGTGGAGGTCACCCGCGCCGCGATGCCGCACCTGCGGGCCTCGGGCGGCCGACTGGTCACCGTCACCAGTGTCGGCGGCGTGGTCGGTCAGCCGTTCAACGAGGCGTACTGCGCGGCGAAGTTCGCCGCCGAGGGCTTCCTGGAGTCGCTGGCCCCGGTCGCGGCGAGCACCGGGGTCAGCGTGACGGTGGTCGAACCGGGCGCGGTGGCCAGCGAGTTCGTGGCCAGCCAGCAGCTGGACATCCCCGCGCTGCTGGCGGCGGCCGGACCGTACGCCCCGGCCATGAAGGCGTACATCGAGCGCACCCTGGCCTCGTTCGGCAACGCGCAGAGCCCGGCGGACGCGGTCGCCCCGATCGTCGAGGCGCTGACCGCCGAGCGGCCGCCGTTCCGCCTGCAGACCTCGGAGTGGGCCCGCGGCTTCGTCGGCACCAAGCTGGCCGACGCGGACGGCTCGGCCGTGCAGAACCTGACGGCGGGCTGGGTGGGCCTGGCCTGACGCTCCGTCAGCACGGACGCCCCGGCGCGCCACCCACCAACCTCCCGCCCCTCCCTTCGCCTTCCCCTGCCTCTCCTTCCCTTCTCACCACCGCGGTCGGCGCTTCCTGAAGTCCGGTTCGTAGCGGCGGCGGTAGGCGGTGTCGTCGCGTTCCCGGATGCCGCAGCGGCGGTAGTTCTCGTGCAGCCGGGCGAGCGCGTCGCGGTCGAGTTCGACGCCGAGGCCGGGGGTGTCGGGGACGCGGACGGCGCCGTCGGTGATCGGCAGCGGCGCGGTGACCACGTCGGTGCCGAGCTGCCAGGGGGTGTGGGTGTCGGCGGCGTGGGTGAGTTCGGGCAACGCGCCGCCGAGGTGGGTCATCGCGGCGAGGCTGATCCCGAGGTGGCTGTTGGAGTGCATGGAGACGGCGACACCGAAGGTGCGGCAGATCCCGGCGAGTTCGACCGAGCGGCGCAGCCCGCCCCAGTAGTGGTGGTCGGCGAGGACGACGCCGACGGCGCGGCGGCCGAAGCCCTCGGGGATGTCGTCGGGGGCGATCACGCACATGTTGGTGGCGAGCGGCATGGGGGCCTTGCGGGCGACCTCGGCCATGCCGGGGATGCCGGGGGTGGGGTCCTCCAGGTATTCCAGCAGTCCGGCGGTCTCGGCGGCGACGGCGAGTGAGGTCTCCACCGTCCAGGCCGCGTTGGGGTCGAGCCGCAGCGGGTGGTCGGGGAAGGCGGCGCGCAGCGCGCGGACGGCGTCGATCTCCTGCTCGGGCGCCAGGACGCCGCCCTTGAGCTTGATCGAGCGGAAGCCGTAGCGCTCGACGAGCGCGCGGGCCTGGGCGACGATGCCGTCGGGGTCGAGCGCCTCGCCGTACGGGTCGGGGTCGCCGGGCGCCTCGGGGTGGGCCGCCCACTTGTAGAACAGGTAGGCGGAGTACGGGACTTCGTCGCGGACCCGGCCGCCGAGCAGGTCGACCACGGGCCGGCCGACGGCTCGGCCCTGCAGGTCGAGGCAGGCGGTCTCGAACGGGCTGAGGACGCGCAGGGTGGTCTTCTGCGTGCTGGACGGACCGGTGAGGCCGTGCCGGTCGGGGGTGTCGGCGTCGCCGAGGGCGGTGGCGACGCGGCGCAGCAGGCCGTTGGTGTCGAACGCGTCGAGGCCGGGCAGCGCGGCGGCGGCGCGGCGCAGCAGGGCGAGGTGGGGGGCGTCGCCGTAGCTCTCGCCGAGGCCGACCAGGCCGTCCTCGCCGTGCAGTTCGACGATCGCGCGCAGGGCCCAGGGTTCGTGGGCACCGGCCGAGTTGAGCAGTGGCGGGTCGGGGAAGGCGATCGGGGTGACGACGGCTTCGCGGATCCGCATCACGCCTCCCGGGCCGCGAGGACGGCGAGCGCGGTACGGCCGCGTGCGACGAGGGCTTCGAGCTGCCGCTCGTGGTCGGGGGTGGCGTCGACCAGCGGCGGGCGGACCGGTCCCATCGCGAGGCCGCTCAACCGGGCCCCGGCCTTGACCAACGCGACGGCGTAGCCGGGGACTTGGTCGCGCAGGGCGGCGAACGGCAGGTAGAACTCGGCGAGCAGCAGGCGGACGGCGTGGTGGTCGTCGGCGTGCAGGGCGCGGTGGAAGGCGGTGGCGAGGTCGGGGGCGAAGCAGTGCACGGCGGAGGAGTAGCTGGGGACGCCGATGGCGCGGTAGGCCTGGGCGGAGAGTTCGGCGGTGGGCAGGCCGTTGAGGAAGCCGAACTCCTCGGCGCGCGGGTGGCCGGAGCTGCGGACGGCGGTGACCAGGCGCAGCATGGCGTCGACGTCGCCGCGGCCGTCCTTGACGCCGGCCACCGTGGGCAGGTCGAGGAGGTCGAGGACGGCGGCCTCGTCGAGGACGGCGTTGGCGCGCTGGTAGACCGTCAGCGGGAGCGGGGTGGCGGCGGCGACGTAGCGGACGTGGCCGACCAGGCCGCGGGGGGTGGAGGCGGTGAGGTAGGGCGGCAGCAGGAGCAGGCCGTCGGCGCCGCAGTCGGCGGCGGCGCGGGCGAACTCGCGGGCGATCTGCGGGCCGCCGCCGCAGCCCGCGATGACGGGCAGTCGGCCGTCGGCGGCCTTGACGGCGGCGGCGACCACCTGGCGGTACTCGTCGGGGGCGAGCGCGGTGAACTCGCCGGTGCCGCAGGCGACGTAGAGGGCGGCGGGGCCGGCGGCGATCTGCCGCTCCAGGTGTTCGGCGAAGACGTCGAGGTCGAGCCGGTCATCGGCGGTGAACGGGGTGAGCGGGAAGGACAGCAGGCCGGGCATGGTGGTGGGGTCTCCTTGCGGGACGGCGGAGTGGGGCCTTCGACGGTGCCGGGGGCGGTCAGCCCTTGACGGCGCCGGAGGTGAGTCCGCGCATGAACTGGCGTTGCATGGCGAGGAAGGCCAGCACGCTGGGCAGCAGGGCGAGTAGCGCGGAGGCGAGCAGGACGCCGGTGCCGACCTGTTCGTCGGAGCGCAGGGTGCGCAGGGCGAGCGGGAGGGTGAACTGCCGGGAGTCGGTGGCGACCAGCAGCGGCAGCAGGTACTGGTCCCAGATCATGGTGAAGCCGAAGATGCCGATGACGCCGAGGGTGGGTCTGCTCAGTGGCAGGATCACCGACCAGAGGATCCGCAGTTCCCCGGCGCCGTCGATCCGGGCGGCCTCCTCGAGTTCGACCGGGATGTCCTTCATGAACTCGGCGGTGATCAGGATGGAGAACGCCCAGGCGCCGACCGGCACGATCATGCCCCAGAGGCTGCCGGTGAGGTGGAGGTCGGAGAGCACCAGGGAGAGCGGGATGGCCAGCACCTCGTCGGGCAGCATCATGGTGCTGAGGACGAGCAGGAAGACCAGCCGCAGTCCGGGGAATCGGCGGCGGGAGAGCGCGTAGCCGGCGGAGAGCGAGACGGCGATCTGCAGCAGCAGCCCTCCGCCGACCACCAGGAAGGAGTTGCCGAGGTAGGCGAGCACGTGCCGGTCGGCGGCGGCCCGGAAGTTGGCCAGGGTGGGGTGGTCGGGCAGCAGGCTGAGCGCGGTCGGGTCGTTGACCTTGCTGAACGAGCCGGCCAGCACGGCGAGCAGCGGTCCGGCGAAGACCAGGACCAGCAGGGCGTACAGGACGGTCCTGGCGAGGACGGCGAGCGGTCCGCGGGCGTGTTCCAGGCCGAGCGCGGTGTCCAGCCGGGGCCCGCGCCGTGCGGGTCGGCGGGTCATGGGGCGGCCTTTCCGGTGCGGTCGCGCCGCAGCCGCAGCGCGAGGGTGAGCAGGACGGAGGCGGCGAGCAGGACCATGGATCCGGCCGAGGCGACGCCGAGTTCGCCGCGTTCCAGGCCGAGCTTGTAGACCAGGGTCATCAGGACCTCGGTGGAGCCGCTGGGGCCGCCGTTGGTGAGCAGGTAGATCTCGGTGAAGACCCGCAGCCCGCGCAGCGCGGCGAGGGTGAGCAGGATGGTGAAGGCGGGGCGCAGCGCGGGCAGGGTGACGTGCCCGAGGCGGCGGAGCACGCCGGCGCCGTCGACGGCGGCGGCCTCGTACAGGGTGCGGTCGATGCCGGCCAGCGCCGCGACGAAGATCATCATGTCGTAGGGGGCGCCGCGCCAGATTCCGACGCCCATCACCGACCACAGGGCGCTGTCGGGGCTGTTGAGGAACTGCGAGGGTCCGACGCCGACGTAGCCGAGCAGCGTGTTCACCGCGCCGTCGGCGGCCGGGTAGTAGAGGATCCGCCAGACCTCGGCGACCACGGCCATCGCGGTGACGGTGGGCAGGAAGACCGCGGTGCGGACGATCCACAGGTGCCGGGCGGTGCCTTCGAGCAGCAGGGCGAGGGCCAGTCCTAGCAGGATCGAGCCGCCGGTCTGGCCCACGGCGAGCAGCAGGGTGCGGCCGATGGCGCCGAGGAAGGCGTCGTCGGTGAGCACCTGGTGGTAGTTGTCGCCGCCGACCCAGCGGTCGCCGAGGTAAGGGCGCACCTGGTGGACGCTCATGGTGACGGCCCGCCACATCGGCAGGAACTTGAACGCTCCGAAGAGCACCAGCGCCGGGGCGAGAAACAGCCAGGGGCTGAGGCTGCGGCGCAGTGCCGCCGCCCCGGTGCCGCGGGCGGCCATCAGGACCCCGCCCCCTGCTTCTTGAGCTCCTCGGCGAAGGTTCCGGCCAGCTTGCCCAGCACGGCCTTCGGGTCGGAGCCGCAGTCGGCGACCAGGCCGTTCAGCGCGTCGGCGGAGGCCTGCCGGAACGGCGTCCACTCGGGCACCACCGGGGTGTAGCGCCCGGCCTGCCGGAACGCCTGGTCGAAGACCTGCCAGCGCTGGTCGGTGCGCACCTTGGCCAGGTCGACCTGCTTGTTGACGGGCAGTCGGACCACGTTGCCGTCGGTGTCGCCGGCCATGCCGAGGGTCTGGCCCTCGGCGCTGATCAGGTACTCGGCGTACTTCTGCTGGCCCTTGGGGTTGTGCGAGCCGGCCATCAGGTAGGTGTTCTCGCCCTCGGCGAGCACGGCGGCCTGGCCGCCGGGCCCGGCGGGCAGCGGGACGACCTCGTACTTGTCCTTGCCGAGGCTCTTGTCGAAGCGGGCCATGTTGTACGGGCCGGTGAGGTAGATGCCGCCCTTGCCGGTCTCGAACATCGGGTGGGCCTGGGTGGTCTCGGCGGTGACCGCGCCGGGGACGACGCTCTTGTCGGTGCAGAACTGCTTCTTCAGCCACTGGGCGGTGGCGAGCGCGGCGGGGCTGTCGACGGCGGGCTTGAGCTTGCCGGGGGTGCCGGTGAAGTAGTCGGCGCCGCCGGACCACAGGAAGCTGGAGTAGTACCAGTCCAGGTAGCCGCGCTTGGTGGTGCCGGGGACGACGTACCCGTAGGTGTCGTTCTTGCCGTTGCCGTCGGGGTCGCCGGTGGTGAACGCGGTGGCCAGCGCGTCGAGTTGGTCCCAGCTGGTGGGCTGCGGCAGGCCGAGCCGCTCGCGCCAGTCCTTGCGGATGAAGAGCGCGAAGCTCTGCGCGGAGAACGGCACGCCGTAGTACGCGCCGTCGGGGCCCTTGGCGGCGTCCCAGGTGGCGGGGATCAGCTGGTCCCCGCCCTGCAGGGACTTCCTGTCGACGCTGCGCAGCAGGCCCTGCTTGAGCATGGTGCCGAGCTGGGCGGTGTCGTTGACGATCAGGTCAGGCAGCTTCTTCTGCGCGGCGGCCTGCTGGAGCTTGGTCTCGAAGTCGTCGAAGAGCGCGGTGACGTGGGTGGGTATGCCGGTCTGCGCGGTGAACCGCTCGGCCAGCTGCTGGTGGGTCTTCTCGGTGTTGGAGCCGGGGGGCTTGCGCACCCAGATCTCCAACTGGGCCTTGTCGTCGGCGCTCTGGTCGCCCGAGCCGGAGCAGCCGGCGAGTCCGGTGAGGGCGGTGGCGCAGGCCAGGAGGACGGCGAAGGTGCGAGCGGTGCGGGTGGGCATCAGACCTGCCTGTCTACGTATGTGGACGGATTCTCTGTATGTGACCAATTTGTAGGGAAAGTTAGCTTTCCGTACTAGGCCTGCCGGACGGGCTGCCGGAGCAGCCCGTCCGGGGGTCAGGGCGTCACCGGGACGTTGGTCAGTCCCGACACCGCGTGCGCCACCGTGTTGGAGGCGTACACGACGTTCGGGTCCGCCGTGCAGGACGACGGGGAGGTGATCTTGATGGCGTAGGCGCCGACGCCGCCCAGGTCGGAGCGGTTGCCCCGCCAGACGTTGCCGCAGCCGTTCGGGAAGGACGGGGTGGTCCCGGGGTTGTGGGTCTCGTAGCCGTTGGCGAAGGTGCCCGGCGCCGAGAAGGTTCCGGTGTTGTCCTCGATCAGGTAGTCGATGCCCTTGACGTCGATCCAGGAGTCGGCGGAGTTCTGCCCGCTGACGCCGCGTCCGTCGAAGGTGTTGCCGCGGATCGTCCCGCCGAAGGTGCCCTCCTTGACGTCGATCGCCTCGGCGGCGACGTACGGCCCGATCCGGTTGTTCTCCACCAGCACCCGGTCGGAGCGGTCCACTCCCCCGGTGTTGCCGTGGCAGGCCCAGTTGGAGTTCGCCGAGCCCAGGTACAGGCCCTCGCCGTAGCCGGGCTGGACCAGGCCGGTGTACTCGATGACCGAGTTGCGGATCACCCCGTCCGCGGAGGAGCGCCGGAAGTGCACGCCCTCCTCGTCGGTGTGGTGCACGTACAGCCCGTCGATCACCACGTGCGGCGAGTCGTCCAGCACCACGCCCTTCTTGGATTCCTTCACGGTGAACCCGGTCAGGTTCCAGTAGGGCGCGCCGGACAGCCACAGGCCGTAGCCGGAGTCCCAACCCGCGGTCGGCGTCGGGCAGTCGGGCGCGTTGCCGAGCGGCCCGTCGTTGACCAGCACGGCGGTCCGCGGCCCGGTCAGCGTGATCGGTGCCTTCGCGGTGCCGGCCCGCTGGGTGAGGAACGCGCCGTGGTACTCGCCCGCCGCCAGCCGGATGGTCTGCCCCGGCACGGCCGCCGCCAGCGCGGCGGAGAGCTGCCCGGCGGTCGAGACGTCCACCACCGGACCGGTCGAACCTGACGGACTCGGGCTCGGACTCGGACTGGCGGTCGGGCTGGGGCTGGCGGTCGGGCTGGGCGAGGCGCTGGCCGACGGGCTCGGCGTGGGCGACGGGGACGGTGTCGGCGAGGGGCTCCTGGTCTGGCTCTGACTGGGCGTCGGGCTCGGGCCCCCCGCGCACGGGGCGCCGTTGAGCGTGCAGTTGAGCGGCACGCCGAGCCCGGCCGCGTTGAAGCCGAAGCCGGTCGAGCCGCCCGCGGCGACCGTCCCGTTGTAGCTCGCGTTGACGAAGGTGTAGTGCTGTCCGCTCTGCGTCCGGGTCGACGACCAGCTGCTGGAGACCGTCGTCCCCGCCGGCAGGTCGAACTCCAGCTTCCAGCCGTTCGCCGCGGCGTCGCCGCCGTTGGCGATGGTGAACTGCGCCCCGTAGCCGCTGCTCCACACCGAGGTCCGGGCGAACGAGGCGGTCAGCCGCGCGGCCGCCGCGTGCGCGGGCAGCGCCACCAGGCCGGCGGTGACGGCGAGCGAGGCCGCGACGAGGGCCCCGAGTACTGATCTGCGCATGGCTCTCCTCCGTTCAGCGGGCGCTGAGGTTGACGGGCAGTCCGGTGCCGGCGGCGTTGAACCCGAAGCTCTGCTCCTGGCCGGGCGCGATCGTCCCGTTGTAGGACGCGTTGACGAAGCTGTAGTGCTGCCCGTTCTGCGTCCGGGTCGACGACCAGCTGTTGGAGACCGTCGTCCCGCCCGGCAGGTCGAACCCGACGGTCCAGGCCGTGGTGGGGCTCGCGCAGCCGTTCCTGACGTAGACCGTCATGCCGTAACCGCTGCTCCAGGACGAGGTCTTGACGGTCCGTGCGGTGAGGCAGCCGGTGCTGGGGCTGGGCGACGGGCTGGACGACGGGCTGGAGGACGGGCTCGGCGAGGACGACGGTGAGCTGCTCGGCGACGGCGACGCGCTCGGCGACACGCTCGGGGACGCACTGGGCGACGGCGATGCGCTCGGCGACGGCGAGGTGGTGGCGCCGTTCAGCGTCTTCAGGAACAGCGAGGGCCCGGCGTCGGTGCGGGTGGCGTCCACGCCGTGGCCGCCGGTGTAGTCGAGCTGTTCGCGGCTCGCCCAGTCCGGGATCGCGGTGCCGCCGACGTCGAGGTGGTGCCAGGCGGTGCCGTTCCAGCCGAACTGGTAGATCCGCTGGTGGTCCGGATAGAAGGGGGTGTACGCGGCGCCGGCCGTGACCTGCTTGGTCATGGTGTTGGCGAAGAAGACGTTCTGCGGGCCGCTGGAGCCGGACCACTTGACGGCCTTCTTGCCGGCCGCCCACCAGATCGGGAACCAGGTCGAGTCGTCCGGCGCGCCGCCGCCCTCCTCGCCGCAGTTGGAGCGGCAGTTGGCGGAGCGGTGCTCGAACGGGACGGCGGAGGTGTTGTTCTCGATCAGGTTGTGGCGCTCCCAGCCGCCGTGCAGGTTGACGTCGGAGTCGAAGTCGTTGCCGATCGCGACGTTGCCCGAGGACGACCACTGGAAGGTGAAGTGCCGCAGGTTGCGGGAGGTGTTCCCGGCGTAGAGGGAGTCCCAGACCCGGGAGCCGCGGAAGTAGCCGTTGCCGCCCTTGCCCTTGTTCCAGGAGCCGTCCAGCTGGTTGTTCACGATCTGGAGGTGGTAGGCCTCCTCGGTGACGATCGGGTGCGAGCCGGTCATCTCGGTGCGGATGCCGCGCACCCAGGAGTCGGCGGCCCACTTGAAGACGATGCCGTGCATCTCCTGGGTGGGCGCCATGTTGCCGTAGTTGTGCACGGCGTCGGCCGGGTTGAGGCCGGGCATGTCCTGGGTGAGGGCGAAGTCCTCGAAACCGACGCCGACCACCGGGTCGACCAACGGGGAGGCCTTGGAGGCGTAGACGGTGCCGTCGATCGGCGCGGAGCCGTCCGAGGTGGAGTCGACCGGGACGTCGTACTCCAGCGGCTTGTCGAGCGTGACGGTGCGGTTGGCGGAGTCCACCGCGGTGACGGTGAAGATCTGCTGCCGCATGTGGATGTTCTGCAGCGTGCCGTCGGTCGGCTGGATGTCCTGCTGGGCGTAGAACTTCAGGGAGTTGGCGGCGCGGATGTTGACCAGGCCGCCGACCCTGAGGTTGGTGAGCGCGCCGGAGCTCGCCAGCGGGACGACCGTGTCGCCGGTGCGGGCCGCGAAGCCGGGGTCGCCGGTCTTCTCGCGCAGCTTGAGGCCGGCCTTCCAGTGCACGTTGACCGTGCCCTCGAAGAGGTCCTTGCGGTTGGCCGGGGCGGCCGCGTACTCGGCGGCGTAGCTGGGGTCGACCGCTCGGGACTGGACCCGGAACAGGCCGCGGCCGGGCCAGATCCAGCCGCCCTTGGCGGAGCCGGAGGTCATGCCGTCCTCGTCCCAGTCCGAGCCGTCCGGGGTGAGGGTGTCGTAGACGGTGTCGGCGTCGGGCCGGAAGACGATCCGGGTGCCGCCGGTGCCGCTGCCCGCGCCGCGGATGATCAGGTAGTCGGCGTCGACGCCGAGTTGGCGGGAGACGTTCAGGACGCCGGCCGGCAGGGTGATCAGCGAGAGCCTGTCGTAGGACGCGCCGGGCGAGCAGCTGGTGCGGATGTGGTCGATGGCGGCCTGCAGTCCGGCCGAGTCGTCCGCGTTGTCGTCGGGCCGCACCTGGTAGGTGCTCGCCAGGTCGGCGGCGGTGATCCGGCACCCGGCGGCCGGGTTGGTCTGGGCGGGTCCGGGCAGGTCGGCGCCACCGCGGTAGCCGGCCTTGGACCAGTCGTACAGGCCGGCCACCGGGGCGCGCCGGTTGGCCGCCGACAGGTCGAGCCCGGTGAGCGCGGTCGAGGCGCTCGCCGTCACGACGCTCCGGTCCGCGGCCGACGTGGGGGAGCCGGCCGCGACGGCGCCCGCGGCACCGAGCAGCAGGGCCGAGGCGACCGCCACGGCAATCGAACGGGATGTCAACGTTCCTCCAAAGAGGGGGAGTTGGAGGGGTGGTGGGTGCGGGTGACGGCGCCCATCGTGCTGACTGGTCGGCATCGAGGTCAATGACTTGTTCGCAAATACATCTGGCGAACACATATGTGAACCGCACTCTCGGATGGTTACCAGTGGTAAGATCCGGCCCGTGACCTCCCCGAAGCGCGCCCGCGTCCGCGACCATCTGCTCGAGCTGGTCGACTCCCTCGATCAGGGCGACGCGCTGCCTTCCGAGCGGCGACTCTGCGCGGAACTGGACGTCTCCCGGCCCACGCTGCGCGCCGCGGTCGACGAGCTGGTCCGGGACGGTCTGCTGACCCGCCGTCAGGGGCAGGGCGTCTTCGTGGCCCGGCCGAAGATCGCCCAGCCGCTGCTGCCGGACGCCGACGCACCGGGCGTCACCCCGGTGGAGGGCACGTGGGCGAGCCGCACCGTGGACTTCACCCGGATCGCCGCCGGCACCCGGATCGGCCGCCGCCTGCGGCTGGCGCCGACCTCGACGGTGCTGCGGATCACCCGGCTGCGGCTGGTCGACGGCGAGCCGATGTGCGTGGAGGTGCTGCACGTCCCCGAGTCGGTCGCACCCGGGCTGACCGCCCGCGACCTGGAGCTGAACTCCTTCTACGCCCTGCTGGAGCAGCGGTACGCGGTGGGCGTCGCGGAGGCGGTGCAGACCATCGAGCCGACCGTCACCGACGAGGCGGAGGCCGAACTGCTGGACGTGCCCGCCTACTTCCCCGCGCTGCTGTTCGAGCGGGTGACCGAGGACGAACGCGGCACGGTGGTGGAGTACACCCGCTCGGTCTACCGCGGCGACCGCTACAAGATCGTCTCCCAACTGTCGCTGGCCCGGGACCGCGGCCGGGGCCGGGTCCTGGCCGGCCGCCTGGCGACCGCCGGGCCCGGCCCCGACGCGCGCTCCGCGGACCCCTTCCTCGGCTGAGCGGGGACGGGGTCCGCGCAGCGGCTCCTGCCCGACGCCCCGTCAGACCCGGGTCCAGCGCTGGTTGTCCTGGCCGGTGCACGGCCACAGCTCCAGCTTGGTGCCGTTGGGGGCCACCACGTTGCCGCCGGTCACGTCCAGGCACAGGCCGGACTGCACGCCGACGATCGAGCCGTCCGGTTGGAAGGTCCACTGCTGGTTGGTGGCGCCGCTGCAGGTGTAGAGGATGACCGGCGTCCCGGCGGTGGTCTTCCGTCCGGAGGCGTCGACGCACTTGCCGAGCACCTTCAGGGTGCCGTCGGTCTGCGGGCGGAACACCTGGCCGGCGGTGGCGTCGCAGTCGCGGACCTCCACCCTGGTGGAGTTCGCCGAGCTCGGGGCGTTGGCGCAGCGGCCGCTCGCCCGCGAGACCAGGCCGCCGGTGGTGCCGTTCACCGCCGCCGGGGAGAACCAGGCGTTGCCGCCGCCGAGCACCCAGACCGAGACGTCGTTCACGCCGAGGCCGCGCACCAGCTTGAGCTTCTGGTCCAGGGCGACCTGGTCCACGTAGTCGTAGAAGGTGCCGCCGGAGCTCCAGCGGATCTCGCCGGAGTCCGGGTCGCGGCGCTGGGCGATGACCGCCGGGTCCTCGGAGTAGCCGGGGGCCTTCTTCATGTCGGCGACGGTGAGGTTGCCGGTGATGTCCTGGCACTGGTTGGTCGCCGCGTACGCCTCGGACGGCAGGCCGGCCACGAAGCGCGAGCGCTGGGCGGCCGGGATCTGCGCCAGTGCGCCCTTGATCAGGTCGGTCATCCAGTCGTAGGGGGCGAACGGCAGGCAGGTGGCGCCCTTCGGGGACTGGTACTCCAGGTCGTAGACCATCATCACGACCTGGTCCGAGCCGACCGCCAGCGCGCGGCCGTAGTCGAACGCGGTGGTGGTGTCCGGCGGGCCCTCGACCTGCAGCTTCAAGCCGCGGGCGTGCAGCGCGGTGCCGAGGTCCTGGAGGAAGGAGAAGAAGTTGTCGGCGTCCTGGGCGGTCCAGTCCCAGTAGTTCTCGAAGTCGATGTCGACGCCGGTGAAGCCGATCTGCCGGGTGAAGTCGGCCACCTTGGTGATCGCGGCGGCCTTCCGCGCGGCGTTGCCGGTCAGCAGCCGCTCGGACGGCAGGTCGGCCAGCGAGACGGTCATGTACTGCTGGGCGGAGTGCGCCTTGACGTCGGCCGCGTTGGCGGCGCTGTAGCCGTTGCAGGCGTAGCGCGGGTCGGTGGCCGGCAGCAGGACGGCGGTGCCGGTGGTGTCGATGCCGTAGTACTCGGGCTTGAGGACGCCGGTCTGCACCCGGCCGTCGGCGTACTCGGCCGGGGCGGAGCAGGCCACCGAGCCGGTGGCCTTCGGGTACAGCCACTCCTGGACGTTCAGCGGGGTGGCGGAGGCGGTCTCGGCCGCCTGGGCGTGGCCGGGCGACCCGAAGGAGAGGGTGCCGGCCAGTGTGAGGGCCCCGGCGGCGGCGAGGCAGCCGAGGTAACGGAGGGTTCTGGAGGTCATGTCGGCGATCCTTACCAATAGCAGACCAGTGGTCAATACCTCTGGTCAAGCTTGCCTGGAGTCTTGACAGTTCATAGTAAGGAAGTTTTCCTAACTCCAGTCCACTCGAGTCAACTCGGATCACACCCGCGGCAGTTAAGGACGACGGCTGGCATGAGACGACGTATCGGGCGCGGCGCGCTCCCCCTCCTCGCCGTGGCGGCGCTCCTCCTCGGCTCCACCGCCTCGGCGGCCCCGGCCGCAGTCGAGGCAGCCGGGCCGTGGGTCACCTTCAGCGGCGGGCACCTGTCCTACGGCAGCGACGGCCAGGGCAACCGGGTGCCCGACTACTCGTACGCCGGGTACGCGGGTGGTGGGGTGGCGCTGCCGCAGGTGGCGACCGGGGTGACCGCGCCCGCGCCGAGCGGCGGCGACGACACCGCGGCGCTGCAGGCCGCGATCAACCAGGCCGCGGCCCTGCCGCTGGATGCCCAGGGCTTCCGCGGCGCCGTCCAACTCCGCGCCGGGCAGTACAGGTTGGCTGGCACCCTGAGCATCACCGCGAGCGGCGTGGTCCTGCGCGGCGCCTCCGCGGACTCCACCGCCACCTCGCTGGTCGCCACCGGTGCCACCGCCCGCACCTTGGTCACCGTCGGCGGCAGCGCCTCGTACACCGTGCAGGGTGCCCAGCAGCAGGTCACCGACGCGTACGTCCCGGTCGGGGCGCGGCAGTTGACGCTCGGCAGCACCACGGGCCTGGCGGTCGGCGACCAGGTCGTGGTGGAGCGGCCGACCACCCAGGCGTGGATCGACGCGCTCGGCATGACGGGCCTGTGGAGCCCCAACTGGAGCCTGCGCTCCGAGCGGCGGATCACGGCGGTCTCCGGCAACAAGGTCACTCTGGACGTGCCGCTGACCACGGCGCTGGAGAAGCAGTACACCCAGGCGCTGGTCTACGAGTACACCTACCCGCGGATCAACCACGTCGGCATCGAGAACCTCAGCTCCGACGGCCAGGCGATGACCGCCGACCCCAACTACGCCAGCAGCTTCTACAACTCGTCCTTCTCCGAGTTCAACGCGGTGGAGGACGGCTGGGTTCAGAACGTCTTCACCCACCACTTCGGCCAGGACGGCGTCACCGGCCTCGGCCCGGAGAGCCGCCGGATCTCGGTGCTGCACACGGGCGCCCTGGACATGGTGGTCAACGACGCGACCTCGGCCCGCTCGGACGGCTACACCCTCCAGGGCCAGCAGAACCTGGTCAAGGACTGCACGTTGACCGCCACCAAGGTGCACGCCTTCGAGACCGAGGCCCGTCAGTCCGGCCCGAACGTCTTCTCCGACTGCACCGCCACCGTGCTGCCCGGCGGCGTCACCTACGACTCCGGCGGCCACCAGCGCTGGGGCGGCGGCACCCTCTACGACAACGTGTCGCTGGAGGGCTCGCTGAACATGACCGACTACGGCAGCCAGGGCACCGGCCACGGCTGGGCGGACGCCAACTCGACCGCCTGGAACTGCACCACCCAGAGCTACCTGGTCAAGTCCCCGCCCACCGCGCACAACTGGGCGATCGGCTGCACCGGCACCGTCACCTCCGGCAGCGACGGCGAGCTCCAGAGCGCGGGCGCCAACGTGCTGCCGCGCAGCCTGTACGACCAGCAGCTCGCCGACCGCCTGGGCACCGGCGTCCCGGCGGACGACTTCTCACTGTCCGCCAGCCCCACCACGGGCAGCGTGCAGCAGGGCGGCACCGCGACCGCCGCGCTCACCACCGCCGTCACCTCCGGCAACCCGCAGCAGCTCACCCTCACCACCAGCGGCGCCCCCGCCGACGTCACCCTCACCCTCAACCCCGCCACCGTCACAACCGGCAACGGATCCACCCTCACCGCCACCACCGCCCCCACCACCGCACCCGGCAGCTACCCCATCACCGTCACCGCCACCGGCCCCACCGGCACCCACACCTCCGTCTACACCCTCACCGTCACCACCACCGGCGGCGGCACCTGCACCGCCACCCAACTCCTCACCAACCCCGGCTTCGAGAACACCACCCCCACCTGGACCCAGACCTCCACCCTCGGCTTCCAACCCATCACCACCGCCACCACCGCCGAACCCGCCCACACCGGCTCGAAGATCGCCTGGTTCAACGGCAACAGCACCCCCGACACCGACACCATCGCCCAGACCGCCACCCTCCCCGCCGGCTGCACCACCACCCTCACCTACTGGCTCCACGTCGACACCACCGAGAACACCACCACCGCCACCCCCGACACCCTCAAAGCCCAACTCCTCGACACCAACAGCACGGTCATCACCACCCTCGCCACCCACACCAACCTCGACAAGAACACCGGCTACACCAAGCACACCGCCGACCTCACCCCCTACGCCGGACGCACCGTCACCCTCAAATTCACCGGCACCGAAACCGACACCAACGGCGGCACCACCAACTTCACCCTCGACGACACCACCCTCGACGTCACCGGCACCGCTCCCCCGCCACCCGCCTCGACGACCTACGTCAGCGCCGCCTCCGGTCGCTGCCTCGGCGACGCCAACGCGAGCAGCCCGTCAGGTACTTCGCAGGTCATCTGGGACTGCGTCGGCAGCGCCGACCAGCAGTGGAGCTACAACGCGGCCACCAAGGAGCTGAAGAGCGGCGGCCGCTGCCTGGACGTGGTCGGCGCGGCCACCGCGGCCGGCACGAAGGTCGACGTCTACACCTGCAACGGCCACACCAACCAGCAGTGGACCCTGGGGGCCGACGGCAGCATCGTGGGCATCGCCTCGACCCTGTGCCTGGACGTGATCGGCAACAAGACCGTCAACGGCACCGGCGTCGAGATCTGGACCTGCAACGGCCACACCAACCAGCAGTGGACGGCCACCTGACCGGCTGACCGTCCGACCTCATGAGCCGGCCGCGCCCGGGTGACCTCCTCGCCCCCGGGCGCGGCCGCTGCGCGGCTCCCGCTCTCCGTCAGCAGGACCCGTCGTCGTGCCAGACCGCCCAGGACGCCGGGTCGTCGGGCGCCGCGCCGGTCGAGTAGTAGGTGGCGGTGTAGTTGTGGCCCGCGTAGGAGACCTTGGTCCCCGGCCCGTATGAAGTGGCCGCGCTCCAGGGCGTGTTGCACGCCCCGCCGCCCCCGCCGCCCGAGGCGCTGGTGGTGGCGGCGACCGCGGCGGAGAGGGTGCCGAGGGTGCCCGTACCGTCCACCGCGGCCACGTTGAAGCGGTACGCGGTGGCGGCGGACAGGCCGCTCGCGGTGTAGCCGGTGCCGGTGGCGGTGCCGATCCGGGTGCCGTCCCGGTAGACCGCGTAGGAGACGGCGCCGGAGACCGGGCTCCAGGCCAGCGAGGCGCTCGCGGCGGTCACCGCGGTGACGCTCAGCCCGGCCGGGGCGGGCAGCACCACCGGGCCGCCGCCACCGCCGGATCCGACGAACTGCCAGGTGATGCCCGAGACCACCCCGAGGTCGAGGTCGGCCAGCCTGGCGAAGGCGGTCCTGCTCAGGTCGATGTGGTCCGCCGCGCAGCTCGGGCACTTGTCCCGCACCGGGACGGTGATGGTGGCGCCCCGGTACGTCACCTGCACGGAGACGCCCTTGCAGAGCGGGTCGTCGTTCGGGTTGGCGGTGGTCCACCAGGCGGCGGGCACCGCGACCAGGTCCTGGGTGGCGGCGTCGATCCGGGTGCCGCAGGCCCCGTACCCGGCGTCGTCGTACCAGGTCATGCTGCCGGTGCGGCTCTCCCCGATCGGGACGGCGGCCGCGCTCTGGGCCCCGAGCGCGGCCAGCGCCAGGGCGGCGGTCGTGGTGGCCGTCCACCGGGCGAGCGGCGGGCGCTTGCTGGACATGGGCAACTCCTCGTCGTCGGCGGGAGAAGCAGCATCCCGGCCTTGACGACAGGCCGTCAAGAGCTTTAGTTAAGAAACCTTCCCATTGTGGCCGGTCCCACTGAACCGGCCCTTCACGCGCCGCGTTCTATCGACCGCGTCCCCGGCTGCCCAGCCGGCGGCGAGCCCGAGTCGAGCGACAGGAGCGCCCCACCATGCAGAGCCCACCGACCCGCCGCCGACCGCGTCCCACGCAGGTGGCGATCGCCGTCGCCGTGGCCGCCGCCGTCGGCTCCGGCCTCGCCGTGGTCGGCACCCGCCAGGCGCCCGCCCAGCGGCCCTCCTCCGCCGCCACGCCCGCCCGGTCGCTCACCTCACCCGGGGTGCCTCCCGCGGCCTCTGACACCCCCTCACCGACCCCCTCCCCCACCGTCACCGTCACCGACCCCTCCGTCACCGCCACCGTCACCACCGCCTCGCCGCTCGCCGCCCCGGCCGGCACCACCGCTCCGCGGCCCGCTGCCACGACGCCCACCGCGCACACACCGACCCCGGCACCCGTGTTCCACCCCGACCTGAGCGACCCGCGCTGGAAGGAGTACGCGCAGGAACTCGTCTCCAGCGCCGAGAACTCCACCCTCGACTGGCGATCCCAGTACCGGTACATCGAGGACATCGGCGACGGCCGCGGCTACACCGCCGGCATCATCGGCTTCTGCTCCGGCACGGGCGACCTCGCGCACGTCCTGCGGCTCTACCGCGACGCGGCCCCCGACAACGCCCTCGTCAAGTACCTCCCCGCCCTCGCGAAGGTCGAGGGCACCGCCTCCCACCAGGGCCTCGACCCGGACTTCGTCGCCGACTGGCGGCGCGCCGCGCAGGACCCGAAGCTCCAGCACGCGCAGGACGCCGAACGCGACCGGTTCTACTTCGACCCCGCGGTAGGCCAGGCCAAGGCCGACGGCCTGCACGCCCTCGGCCAGTTCGCCTACTACGACGCCATGGTCATGCACGGGCCCGGCACCGACCCCGACAGCTTCGGCGGCATCCGCACCGCCGCCCTCCGCAAGGCCAAGCCCCCGTCCCAGGGCGGCGACGAGAGCGCCTACATCGCGGCGTTCCTGGACGCCCGCAAGGCTGCGATGCTCCGCGACCCCGCCCGCCACGACACCTCGCGCATCGACACCGCGCAGCGCGTCTTCCTCCAGGCCGGCAACCTCGACCTGCTCCCGCCGCTGCGCTGGCACGTCTACGGCGACGCGTACACCATCCCGGCCTGATCTCCCGGCCCGCTCGCGGCGGTTCGGGTACCGGCTAGCCTGTTCGGATGTCAGCTCAGGAGATCCGCACCCCGATCAGGACCGAGCGCCTCGTGCTCCGCGCGCCGGAGGCGCGGGACCGGCCCGCGGTCATCGAGCTGTTCGCCTCGCCGGAGGTCGGCACCTACGTCGGCGGGGCCCGCCCGCGCGACGAGCTGGAGCGAGCGGTGCCGGAGGTGCCCAGGTCGCGTCCGGGACTGTTCGTGGTCGAGCTCGACGGGGCGATGATCGGGCTGGTCACCCTCGACCGGCGCGACCCGGAACGCCCGGGCCACGTCCGCCCCGAGGGCAACGAGACCGAACTCGGCTACCTGTTCCTGCCCCACGCGTGGGGGCACGGCTACGCCGCCGAGGCCTGCGCGGCGGCCCTCGCCTGGGTCGCCGCCGCGCGTCCCGACGAGCCGGTGGTGCTCTCCAGCCAGCTCGCGAACGGCCCGTCGCTGCGCCTCGCCGCGAAGCTCGGCTTCACCGAGGTGGAGCGCTTCGAGGAGTACGACGCCGAGCAGTGGTTCGGCACCTGGTCCCCCGTCAGCTGAACCCGCACGGTCCCGCACAACGCGACCGGCCGGACAACGCGGCGGGCCCGGAGCCGACAGCTCCGGGCCCGCCGCGTTCGACTGACCACTTCCAGGTGATCTTGTCGTACGTCGCGGCGACGTGCGAGCCGTCGCGGTAGACCATGGCCGAGCCGATCACCGCGGGGCAGTGCTTGCCGGGGTGGGTCAGCCGGGGGTGCCGGGGACCACGAGGCGGTCGAGGTCGGGGGCGGCGCCGGAGGGGTTGGCGAAGGTGACGGTGTTGGTGCCGGCGGTCAGGGTCAGGGTGACCGTGACGGTGCCGACGGTGGTGAAGGCGCCGGTGGGCGCGAACGAAACGGTCTGGGCGGCCCCGCCGTTGACCGAGATGTCCGCGTTGCGGGCCGAGGCGGAGCCGTTGGTGTAGGCGACCTGGACCTGGTAGCTGCCCGCGGTGGCGACCGTGACGCCGTTGAAGGTCAGCGCGCCGGTTCCGGCGGTGACGGTGCCGAGGTAGCCGTCGCGGTTGCCGCCGGAGCAGGGCACGCAGGCGACGACGGTGGCCCGGCCCGTGCGGGTGTTGCCGGCGGCCTCGGCTTCGAAGCTGCCGCCGGAGGGTCCACTGCCGGTGACGGTGAGCGTGTAGGTGGCGGTGTGGGTGGCGGACGCCCCGGTGCCGGTGACGGTGATCGGGTACGTACCGGCCGGGGTGCTCGCCGCGGTGGTGACGGTGAGCGTGGAACCGCCGCCCGCGGTCACCGAGGCCGGGCTGAACGCGGCGCTCGCCCCGCCGGGCAGCCCGCTCGCGGTCAGCGCGACCGTCTGCGCCGCGCCGGAGGCCACGGCGGTGGAGACGGTGGCGGTGGCGGACTGACCCGCCGTCACCGTCCCGTTGGCCGGGGCCAGGGCGAGCGAGAAGTCGTCCGCCGGGGCGGTCGAGGCAGCGACATCGAGGGTGGTGTCGTCGAGGGTGAAGTTGGTGGTGCCGCCGTTGGTGTCGGTTTCGGTGCCGGTGAATTTGAGGGTGACGGTGCGTCCGGCGTAGGGGGTGAGGTCGGCGGTGTGCTTGGTGTAGCCGGTGGCCTTGTCGAGGTTGGTGTGGGTGGCGAGGGTGGTGATGACCGTGCCGTTGGTGTCGAGGAGTTGGGCTTTGAGGGTGTCGGGGGTGGCGGTGGTGGTGTTCTCGGTGGTGTCGACGTGGAGCCAGTAGGTGAGGGTGGTGGTGCAGCCGGCGGGGAGGGTGGCGGTCTGGGCGATGGTGTCGGTGTCGGCGGTGCTGTTGCCGTTGAACCAGGCGATCTTCGAGCCGGTGTGGGCGGGTTCGGCGGTGGTGGCGGTGGTGATGGGTTGGAAGCCGAGGGTGGAGGTCTGGGTCCAGGTGGGGGTGGTGTTCTCGAAGCCGGGGTTGGTGAGGAGTTGGGTGGCGGTGCAGGTCCCGCCGCCGCTGCTGGTGACGGTCAGGGTGTAGACGGCGGTGTGGGTGCCGCCGGTGGGGCCGGTGGCGGTGACGGTGATCGGGTAGCTGCCGGGCGCGGTGGTCGCGTTGACGGTCGCGGTGAGGGTGGATCCGGAGCCGGCGGTCACGGTCGCGGGGTTGAGGGAGACGGCGACGCTGCTGGGGGCGCCGCTGGTGGTGAGGGTGAGCTGTTGCGGGTTGCCGGTGGTGACGGCGGTGGTGAGCGCGGCGGTGGCGGTGCCGCCCTGCTGCACGCTGCCGCTCGCGGGGCTGAGGGACAGTGAGAAGTCGTCCGCCGGCGGGGTGGTGGTGCCGTTGGCGGCCTGCTGGAGCGCCGCGCCGATGATCGCCGAGCCGGTCATGTCGAGCGCGGGCTCGGAGGTCTGCCAGGAGCGGACGTCGTCGACGTAGCGGCTGCTGTGGCCGGTGTAGGCGTTGAACGGGTCGGCGCCGCCGGGCGGGCAGGCCTTCATGCCGGTCTGGTAGCTGCCGAGTCCGCCGCTGAAGATGCTGGAGGCGTTGGGCCCGTTGACCACCGCGCCGACCGGGATCGCGCCGGTGCCGTCGGTGGAGCCGTTGATGTTGGCGATCTGGTGCTGGATGCAGTGCGGGAAGGTGGTGCCCTCGCCGACCATGAAGCTGGTGCCCCAGGGGTTCGCGCCCATCAGCCAGTTGCGCTGCTGGGTGGCGTAGCCGTCGTAACTGCCGTCGCCGCTGGCCTGCTTGTACAGGGCCTCGACGGCGAGCAGGCCGAAGCTGTGCGAGTCGACGTCGAAGTCGGCATAGTTGGCGCCGGCGTGGAACATGTCGCTCGCCGCGTGGTCGGCGCCGACCTTGGTCTGCCGCTTGAGGTCGTTCACCAGGTCCGCGGTGGTGACGGCCAGGCCGCCGGGGTTGCCCGCGTTCTTGATCGCCTGGATCAGGTCGGCGTGGCCGAGCGCGCTGGTGTCGTACAGGTTGAAGGTGTCGCCGGTGTCGGTCGCGATGTAGCCCTTCGCGTAGCCGGCGGCGGCGGTCAGGTACGGGGTGGCGTTCTGGCCCAGCGCCTGGGCGGCGAGGGCGAGTTCGGCGCCGCCGAACTCCATGTCGTCGCGCCAGGTGGACTCGGGGTAGTAGTCGTTGGGCACCGCGGTGGTGAGGGTGCTCGGCGGGGCCGAGGTGTTCGCCATCGCGTACAGCGAGGTGGCGGCCTGATAGTAGGCCTGCGCCTGGGTCGGGTTGGCGGTCGCGTCGACCTGGGCGGCGAGCGCGAACGCGGCGGAGACCCGGCCGGCCAGGTTGGGGCTGATCTGCGCGCCGGGGTTGGCGGCCCGGAACACCGGGCGGTGGGCGGCGGCGTAGCGGTCGGCGGTGGCGGTGTCGCCGTCGTCCTTCTCGGGCAGCCGCCACAGGTCGTGGTCGCCGACGAAGCTGCCGGAGGCGTTGCCGGAGCCGACGCCGACCTGCAGGTACAGGGTCTTGGTGGACTGGTCCCACATCTTGTTCAGCCAGTCCGCGCCGAAGTGCGCCTCCGCGTTGAGCCCGGCGGGCGCGGCGGCGCCGAGGGCACGCTGGGCGGCGAACAGCACGGCGTCGCCGTAGGCGGTGGTGTGGGTGAACTTGAGGTAGTCGCCGGCGTCGGACCAGCCGCCGGCGACGTTCACCGGTCCGCCGACCTTGGACAGGTCGCTGTTGGTGATGACGTCGGAGCCGCCGCTCTGGAACGACGGCGTCGCGTAGACGTTGGCGGTCGCGTCGTTGAGATGGGCGGGCTTGCGGCCGAGCGGCCCGGCGATGACGCTGCCGCCGTCGCGCTGGCCCTGGACGAAGGTCAGGCCGTCGGCGACGAACTTGCCGTACAGGCCCGCCGCGTCGGTCACCTTGAAGTTCGGCGAGGAGGCGCTGACGCCGCCGGTGACCACCACGTGGTAGGTGCCGGGTGTGGTGAGCCCGCCGATGGTGATCGGGTAGACGGCGGGGTACGCGGTGTTCCACGAGCCGAGGCTGGTGGTGCCGACGGTGCCGGTCTTCACGGTGGCGCCGGTCGAGTCGACCACGCTGTAGCTCGCGGAGGAGACCGCGGCGGAGGTCATCAGGTAGGCCTGCTTCGTCTCGCCGGCCAGGAAGCCGGTCTGGTCGATGCGGACCAGACCGGTGGTGGCGGCGTGCGCGGGGGCGGCGGCGAGTGCGAGCGGGGCGGTGGCCAGCGCGGTGGCGAGCAGGGCGGTGAGGGCGGTGCGCCTGCCGGAGGGTTTCGTGGGGGTGACCATCAGCTGCTCCCATAGTTAGGAAGAGTTCCTTACTAAGCCAGGAAAGCTAGAGCCCTGGCCGGACCCGGTCAAGGCGTACGCGTGAGTTGGCCTTCACGGAACTGAACCCGCCCGGCCGCCACGGCCGTTCCCTCCGGGGCACTACACACCACGAAGGGGAACCACCTGCGATGACACCGCCCACGAAGCACCGAGTCGGCATCTGGGTCCTGCGCGGCCTCGTCATGGTCGCGGCGCTGCTGATCCTGCCGCCGCTCGTCGGCGCGCTGGTCTACCTGACCCGCTAGGGCTTGTCTGACAATTCCCGCCGCGCGCGCGACGCCGGGCATCCCGCCTGGACGCACGCCCGAATCACCCAAGTACGTCCAGTACGAGGGCGACTCGGGCGCACGCCCAGCCGGGCGCCCAACGCCGCGCGCTGATGCGACGCGAATTGTCAGACAAGCCCTAGGGTCGGCGTTCGCCTCCGGCGGAAGGATCATCAACCGCCGGACGGGGTCCGTCCGTTGTACTCCGGTGAGGACCGTGTGCCGCGCGTCGACTCCGCGGCCACGTCCACCCGGGCCGCACCCCGTAGGAGCACGCCATGAACGGCACCGATCACCGCACAGATCGCCGCACCGACCGCGGCGTCGACCTCGACCTCGACCTCGTCCTCGACCCGTTGCCCACCCGCTGGCGCTCGCTGGCCGTCCTGAGCGACGACCCGTCCTGCGCCCGGGCGGCGCGGGAGATGGTGCGCCGCGCACTGACGGACTGGGGCCTCGGCGAGCTCGCCGACGACGTCGAGCTGTGCGTCTCCGAACTCGTCGGCAACGCCGCCCGGCACGCCGCGCCGGACGAACGACTGGTCAGCTCCGGCGTGCAGCGGCAGGTCACGGTGGCGCTGCGCACCCGCCCGTGCTGGCTCTTCCTGGACGTCACCGACCAGGACTCGCGCGCCGTACCGCTGCCGACCGGCGCTGCGGAGTCCGCCCCGGACGACGGGCGGCTGGCCTGCGGCGGGCGCGGGCTGCAGATCGTCCGGGAGCTGTCCGACCACCTGTGCTGGGCGCCCCGGGTGGGCGGCGGCAAGACCGTCTCGGCGCACTTCGACACCGTGGCCCGCACCGAGCGCTGACGACGCCGACCGGGGGCAGTGCGACCGGCCGAGCGCCGGGGCGGTCGGCCCGCGGGGCAGCGCGGTCGGCTCACCACATCACGGGCAGCTCCACCAGGCCGTGGATCAACGCCCGCTCCCGGTAGCGGAGTTGTTCGAACGGCACGGCGAGGCGCAGGCCGGGCAGGCGGCGCAGCAGGGTGCCGAGCATGATCTGCAGTTCCAGCCGGGCCAGCGGCATGCCGAGGCACTGGTGGGCACCGACGCCGAAGGCGACGTGCCGGCGGGCGTCGGCGCGCAGGTCGAGGGCTCCGGGTGTGGTGAAGACCGCGGGGTCGCGGTTGGCGACGGGGAGCATGCACAGCACGCCCTCCCCCGCCCGGATCGGCTGCCCGCCGATCTCGGCGTCCACCACGGCGACGCGCGGGATTCCGGGGTCGCCGACCACGGTGACGTAGCGCAGCAGTTCCTCGACGGCGTTCGGCAGCAGGGCGGGTTCCGCGCGCAGCGCGGCGAGCTGGTCGGGGTGGCGGAGCAGGGCGAGGACGGCGAGGGCGGCCATGTTGGCGCTGGTCTCGTGTCCGCCGACCAGCAGGACGCGGGCCATCGCGGCGGCCTGGGCGGGGGTCTGGCCCTCCTCGTTCACCAGGGTGGAGACGATGCCGTCGTCGGGTTCGCGGAGTCTGGCCTCGGCGAGTTCCTCCAGGTAGCCGACCAGGTCGGTCCAGCCGGCGGCGGTCTGCTCGGGGGTGGCGGAGTGGTCGACCAGGGTGCGGCTGCGGTCCTGGAAGAAGTCGTGCTGCTCGTACGGGACGCCGAGCAGGTGGCAGATCACCAGCGAGGGCACGGGCAGCGCGAAGGCGGTGATCAGGTCGGCGCCGTCGCCGGCGGCGAGCATCGCGTCGACCACCCGGTCGGTGATCTCCTGCACCTTGGGGCGCAGCTCCTCGGTGCGGCGGGCGGTGAAGTGCCGGGTGACCATGCGGCGCTGCCGGGTGTGTTCGGCGCCGTCGAGGCGCACGAACGGGGGCTCGCCGGTGAGCACGAACTTGCGGGCGGCGAACGGGAACGGGAAGCCGGGTTCGCGGGCGTCGGCGGAGAACCTCGGGTCGGCGAGGACGCTGCGGACGTCCTGATGGCGGGTCACCATCCAGGGCCGCGAACCGTCCAGCAGGGTGACCCGGCGGACCGGGTCCTGTTCGCGGGCCTGTTCGTAGGCCGGTGCGGGGGCGAACGGGCAGGCGCCGCGCGGTTCCGGGAAGACGCCCCGGTCGGTCGGATGCGAGGGGGTGGTCATCTCTGCGGCGCCCTCCGTCGGGACCGCGCGCTTCGCGCGGGCTCTGCCAGGACTACGGCCCGGGCGGTGGTCCCGGTTCACCCTGAACCCGATTCGTTGCGGAGCCGTCCTCCAGGTGTCGAAGACCGGCGACCCGATGCGAGGAGTGCCATGCGTCCGCCCCGTCCCGGCCGGCGTGCCGCGGCTGCCGCCGCCGTCCTGTGCTGCCTGCTGGCGGTGCCGGTGCCGCCCGCCCCCGCCGCCTCCCCGAAGCCGGCTGCGAGCCGCGACGCGGCGGGCGACCCGGCCAGCTGGCTGGCGTTCACGGGCGGGCGGTTGGTGTACGGGCAGGACGCCCGGGGCAATCGCGTCCCCGACTTCTCGTCCGCCGGGTACGCGGGCGGAACCCGTCCGCTGCCGACGGCCGCCGATGCGGTCACCCTGCAGCCCGCGGCGTCCGGCGACGACACGGCGCGCATCCAGCAGGCCCTGGACCGGGTGGCCGCGCTCCCGCCCGGCCCGGGCGGTCTGCGCGGCGCCGTCCGGCTGGCCGCCGGCCGCTACCGGGTCGGCAACCCGCTGCGGATCACCGCCTCGGGCGTGGTGCTGCGCGGCGCGGGCAGCGGCTCCGACGGCACCCTCCTGCTCGCCTCCGGCGACCCGCGGGCCCTGGTCGAGCTGGCCGGCACCGGCGAGCCGACCCGCTCCGGCCCGGCGCACGCCGTCGCCGACGCCTACGTCCCGGTCGGCGCGAGCGTGCTCACCCTGGACTCGGCGGCCGGCCTGACGCCCGGTCAGCAGGTGGTCGTGCAGCGGCCGCAGGAGGACGGCTGGATCCACGCGATCGGCATGGACGCGATCCCGGCCCGCGACGACGGCACCGCGTCCCACCCCTGGCCGGCCGGCGCGGGCCTGCAGTTCCGACGCACCGTCACCGCCGTCGACGGCAACCGGATCACCCTGGATGCGCCGCTGACCAACGCCCTGGAGCGCGAGTACACCCACGCGGTGGTCTGGCCGTACGCGTTTCCGGGCCGGATCTCCCAGGTCGGGGTGGAGTCGCTGAGCGCGGACGGCTTCGCCTTCACCGAGGCGGCGGGCTACGACACCGGCGGGTACTTCAAGGCCGCCCTCGCCCGCTTCTCGGCCGTCCAGGACGGCTGGCTGCGCGATGTCACCGCCGACCGGTTCGGCGCCGGGATCGGCTCCATCGGCGACAGCGCCTCCCGCATCACCTTCGCCGACACCGCCGCGACCCGGATGGACCAGGCGATCCCGCAGCGCGCCCCGTTCGCGCAGCCTGCCGCGTACTCCGTCGACGGCCAGCAGAACCTGGTCACCGGCTGCCGCGTCACCGGCAGCAACCTGCACGCCTGGACCACCGGCCCCCGGGTCGCGGGCCCCAACGTCTTCACCCGGTGCACCTCGGAGAACACCGGCCGCTTCCGCCTCGACGCCGGTCCGCACCAGCGCTGGGCCACCGGCACCCTCTACGACTGCCTCACGATGCGCGGCTCCCGCGGCCCCGCCGACGACCTCGCCCTCACCGACCGCAGCAATGCCGGCTCCGGCCAGGGCTGGGCCGGAGCCAACCAGGTGATGTGGAACGCCGACGTCGACTACTTCGCGATCCAGCAGCCGCCCACCGCCCACAACTGGGCCTTCGGCACCCGCGGCACACCGGTGGCCGACCAGGCGGACGGTATCCGCGTCTCCGACGGCGCACCGGTCGAGCCGGCCTGCCTGTACCCCCAGCAGCTCGCCGAGCGGACCTCGGCCGGTGCTCCACAGCCGGTTCCTGACGCACCGTCGGGCGGGCCGGGCGCCGCGCCGTCCGCTCCGGCCGCCGCGTCGCCGTCCGAGGGGGACGCGATCTGGCCCTTGGCGGCCTCGGCCGTGCTGCTGGCCGTCGCCGTGGCGGCCGTGGCGGTGCTGCGGCGCCGCGGGCGGTGAACCCGGGCGGGGGCGGGGCGCGTACTCCGAAGCGACGCGTTCCCGACACCCGAGGAGACCTCCGCGTGCAGCCGACCCTGCGACGGCCCCGCATCGACGACCTCGACGCCCTGCGCGGATTCGCCCTGTGCGGCATCCTGCTGGTCAACGTCCCGCAGCTCACGCGGATGCCCGGGGCCGTCGAGCCCGGCCGGCTCCACCCCGTCCGCGAGGCGCTCGACCTGACGGTCCAGTACCGGTTCTTCCCGATCTTCTCCTTCCTCTTCGGGTTGAGCTTCGCCCTGTTCTTCGACAGCGCAGCCGCCCGGACCGGCTTCCCCTTCCCGGTCGTCGCCCGCCGGCTGCTCGCCCTCGGCCTGCTCGGCGCCGCCCACCAACTGCTGCACCCGGGCGAGGCGTTGCTGCCCTATGCGATCGCCGGCCTGCTGGTGCTGCTGCCCACCGCCCGGCTTCCCCGCCCGGCACCGCTCTACGCGGGCGCCGCGCTCACGCTGGCCGGGTGCACGCTGGCCGGCGGCGGCCTGGCGCTGATCCCGGGCCTGTTCCTGCTCGGCTCGGCCACCGCCCGCTACGGCATCGCCGAGACCATCGCCGCCCGCACCCGCCAGCTCACCGTGGTCTTCGCACTCGCCGCGCCCGCGGCCGTCGCCGCCACCGTCTGGCAGCACCGCACCTGGCTGGACGCCGTCGCCTCCCGCTCGGCCACCGTGGCCGGCCTCCTGACGGCGCTCGCCTACACCTCCGGCTTCCTGCTGTGGCTGCGGACCCCCCTGCGGCCCGCGCTGACCGGGTTCTTCGCCCCGCTGGGGCGGATGGCGCTGACCAACTACGTGTCGGCGACGGTGCTGGTGCTCGCGGCGTCCCCGCTTCTGGGCCTGCACGGCTCCGACCGGTGGTACCGGGCGCTCGGCCTGGCGGTGGCCGTCCTCGCCGTCCAGGCGGCGGCGAGCCGCGCGTGGTTGGCCGGGCACCGCTACGGCCCGCTGGAGTGGTTCTGGCGCTGCGTCACCTGGTGGGAGCCGGTGCCACTGGCACTGCGCCCAGGGGCCCGGCCGTCGGCCGGTCGACCGGCCGGGGAACCCGCCGGGAGGCAGCGATGAGCGCTTCGCAGACCGGACGGCTCCGGGTGCCCGGAGCCGTCCTCCACTACAAGGTCCGGGGGTCGGGCCCGCTGCTCCTGCTGCTGCCGAGCGGCGGCGGCGACGCGGACACCCCGGACGGCATCGCCGACGTGCTCGCCGAGCGGTACACGGTGCTGAGCTACGACCGGCGCGGCCTCTCGCGCAGCGGGCTCGACGACGACGCCCCGCCGCCCTGCCTGGAGACGCACAGCGACGACGCACAGCGGCTGCTGGCCTCCCGCACCGAGCACCGGGCGCTGGTGTTCGGTTGCAGCACCGGCGCGGTGATCGGGCTCGACCTGGCACTGCGTCACCCCGGGCGGGTGCGCACCCTGGTCGCGCACGAGCCGCCCGCGGTGACGCTGCTCGACGCGGCGGAGCGGGAGGCCGCACTGCGCCTCCAGGAGCGGATGGAGGCCACCTATCGGGCCGAAGGGCGGATCTCGGCGCTGCGGACGTACGCGAAGGCGCTCGGCGGGGGTCTGATGGACCGTGAGCCGGGGGTGGTGTGGTCCCGGCCCGGTCCGCGGGAGATCGCCAACATGGACCGCTTCCTCGCCCACGACGCGGGCGCGACCTGCCGCTACAGCCTCACCCGGGTCGGCCGTGCGGCGCTGCGGACGTCACCGGTGCGGATCGTCCCGGCCGTCGGGGCGAGCTCGGCCCGGTCGACGGCGTACCAGGGCGCCGTCGCGCTGGCCGGCCTGCTCGCGTGCGAGCCGGTCGAGTTCCCGGGCGGCCACGAGGGCTACCTGACTCACCCGAGGGCGTTCTCCGCGGCGCTCCACGCGCTGCTCGACGGGAGCGCCACCCCGCCGTCCGTGCCGACGTCACCGGCCGCACCGTCCGCACCGGCCCACCGCAGCGCCTGACGCAGGTCACCGTTGGACAGGCCGTGGCGGGCGAGGAACATCCGCGGGTTGAAGTAGACGACCACGCGCGGACGTCCGTCGGCGCGCCGTTTGGCGCTGACGAAGGTGTGCGCGTACCGCTCGGCGGCCAGCGGCCGCCGGGTGAGGGCGTCACGGCAGCGCCGGTACGCGGCTGCGGCCTCGGCGCCGACGCCGAACTCGGTCAGGATCCGCTCGACCAGGGCCGCGGCCTCGGCGTCGCTGCGGCACAGCGGCGGCAGGGCGAGTTGGTGGACCGCCGATTCGATGGCGCCGGGAACCCCGTCCGTCATGGACAGGTAGGTGCCGGCCGGCCAGTGCCGACGGCGGTTGGACAGCCACTGCATCCGGTCTCGCGCGGAGGTGCCCGGGGGCCAGCTCGAGGCGGCGGCCGCCCCGACCGCCGCTCGGACGAGCGCGGCCGCCTCCCCGGGAGCGTGGTCGGCGGCGAGGCGGCCGAGCCGCTCCAGCCGGTCGGCGGTCAGCTCGCCGCGGTGCTGGACGTACAGCTTGGTGCGCGCGGCACCGGTCTCGGTGAGGTCGAGGCTGAGGTAGGAGACGGTGTCCTCGGGGTGCAGGGCGGCGCTGATCCGCTGCCGCTGTGCGGAGAGGCCCAGCCGGTCGAGGGCCTCGGCGCCGACCGGGCCGAGCAGGCCGGCACCGGAACTCCCCGCCCAGAAGTAGAGCTTGACGGCGGGTCGGCCGCGCTCGGACCAGCCCATCGCGTGGTAGGTCGCCATCGACTGGTGCCGAGGCAGCGGCCCGTCCACCCGGAACAGGTCCTCCACCCGGCGCAGCCGCTCCAGTGAGAGGCCGAACCGGCTGCCCAGCCGCTCGGTCAGGTCGCTCGCGCTGCGCCAGTAGGCGGGTGCGGTCGCGGGGGAAGCCTGGGCCTCCACCGCGACGCCCAGACCGGTGAGGCGGTCCTCCAGCACCACCGAGAGCTCCAGCGGGGTGCTGTCAGCGGTCGCGTACGACCACCGGGGTGGCCGGTCGATCCGCCGCGAGCCCCACGATCCGCTCAGCAGACGGTAGTTGTCGACGATCTCGGGTGCCCGGGCGGCGAGACCGGCGGCCTCGCACAGCGCCCGGACCCGGGACTCGCCGTACTGGACCATGGTCGGTGCAGGAGTCTCCATCCGGTCTCCCGCGGTCAGGCGCTCGCCAGCGCGCGGGACAGCGGGCCGCGCACCAGGATGCCGTCGGGGTCGAAGCGCCGTTTGAGCGCGGCGAAGTCGCGCAGGGTCGCCTCGCCGTAGTGGCTCCGGTAGTCGAAGTCCTCGAACACCAGGTCGGCGGAGGCGTAGCGCCGGAAGCGGTGGTCGGAGCCGGTCCACGTGGAGATCTCCCGGCTCAGGCCGCGCAGTGCCTGCCAGTCGGGGTGCTCGGGGAGGTCGCCCCACTCGCCGACCAGGGCGAGGTCTCCCCGGTGGGCGGAGAGCAGCGGGGGTGTGAAGGAGACGAACCGGATCCGCCGTTCGAAGGTGGCCAGGCGCGGCTGCCACAGGTGTCGATAGGGCATGCCGATCCTCCGTAGCGCCATCCTGGCCTCCGCCGCACATTCCGCCGGGACGTACGTCTCCAGCCACACGCGCTTGGGCGTGTCCGGCACCCGGGGTTCGATCCGGCCGGTGCGGCCGAGCGGGTAGACGGGTGTGGCGCCTTCGCGGGGCGCGATCGTGAGGGTGAGTCGGACGGCGATGCCCAGCTGGCCCATGGACCCGAACAGCCACCGGAACAGCTCGTCGCCGGGCCGGACGGTGATCGGCTCGCCGGTGCCGGTGACCAGCACCACTTCGGTGACCTGTTCCCAGAAGCCGCCGTACTGCTCGGCGCCCGGGCCGACCCCGCCGGCGCTGAGGTACCCGCCCACGGTGGCCGCCGGGCCGCCCTCGTTGTGCATGCGTAGCGTGTAACCGAGGGAGTTCAGTAGGGAGTTGACGTTCAGGACGGTTGCCCCTCCGCCCACCGTGATGGTGCCCTCGGCCGCGAAGTGGTAGCCGTCGAGTGCCGTGGTCGGTATCAGCAGCTCGCCGGGGAGCGGGATGTTGGTGCCGTTCATGGCGCAGGCGTTGCCGCGCACGCGCACCCCGAGTCCGGCGGCCCTGGCCGCCAGCACCGCGTCGCTGACCTCCGCTCCGCTGGTGGGGTGCACCAGGTGGTAGGAGCCGGCCGAGCGGCGGTAGCCCGAGTGCTCGGAGAGCGGGGCCGACGAGGTGTCAAACACCGGCGACCCTCCTGGCGGCGATGATCCGGGCGAGCTTGCCGATGGTGTCCCAGTCGGTCGGCGGCAGGTCCTCGATCAGGACGCCGTAGGTGTCGTGGACGTGCACCAGCAGTTCCTCGACGCTCAGCGAGTCGATGATCCGGTACTCCAGCAGCGGGGTGTCGACGGTGAGTTCGAACTCCTCGTCCTCCAGCAGGCTCTCGGCGATGAAACGGTGGATTGCGCGTTCGATGTCGTTCACGGTGGTCAGTCCTCCTGTGGTGGTGTGCAGAGGGTCAGCAGTTGTCGGCGGTCGACCTTGTCGTTCGGGGTGCGTGGCAGCCGGTCGAGCCAGTCGAGCCGGTCGACGACCAGGTGGCGCGGGAGCCGTTCGGAGAGGAAGCGCTTGACGTCGGTGGCGGAGACGCCGGGCCCGGCCGTCTGCCGGGCCACCGCGAAGGCGTGCAGCCGTGCGCGGAGTCCTTCGCCGGCCACGACCACGGCGGCGTCGGTGATCGCCGGGTGGGCGAGCAGGGCGCTCTCGATCTCGCCGAGTCCGATCCGGTGCCCGCGGACCTTCACCAGGTGGTCGCGCCGTCCGACGTACTCGTAGGCGCCGTCGGCGCACCGGCGGACGATGTCGCCGGTGGCGTACGGGCCCCGGTGCGGCGGGCGGCCGTGGTAGCCGGCCATCACGGTCGGGCCGTCGACCAGCAGTTCGCCCTCCTCGCCGACGGCCGCCTCGCGGCCGTCGGGACGGACCGCCCGGATCCGGTTGCCGCAGCAGGCGGTTCCGATCGGGACCGGGGTGGTGCGGTCGGCGGGGAGCGGCGTGACGCGGTGGTAGGCGCACACGTTGGTCTCGGTGGGGCCGTAGAAGTTCAGCAGTTCCAGGTCCGGCTGGTGGTTCTGGAGCGCCCGCAGCGGGCCGATCGGGAACACCTCGCCGGCGAAGACGACGGCGCGCAGCGGCAGCCTGCCGCGGGTCAGCAGCCCGCCGTACTCGATCATCAGGACCAGCGCGGAGGGCACCGAGTACCAGACCGTGAGGCGGTGCCGGTGGACCAGGTCGACCAGCGCACGGCCCGGTGTTCCCGGCGGGATGAGGTGCACGCCCTTGGGCGGGCCGGTCGAGCCGGAGGTGTAGAGGATGTAGGCGAGGTCCTCGGCTCCGCCGTCGGCCTGCGGCGCCGGGCCGCCGCCGTTGCCGGTGCCCGGGTGGCGGCCGTAGCCGGACCGGCCGGGGCCGCCGGGCGGCGTGGTGAGCACGGCCGGCCGGTGCTCGGCGGGCAGTGCCTCGTCGAGCCGGGCGAGCCGCTCCTCGGTGGTGACCAGTGCCGCCGGGGCGCAGTCGCGTATCAGGGCGGCCGCGCGCGGGGCGGGGGCCAGGGGGTCGAGCGGCACGTAGGCGGCGCCGGTCCGCAGTGCGGCCTGGAGCACGGCGACGGTGTGTGCGCTCTTGTCGAGCCAGACCGCCACCCGGTCGCCGGGCCACACGCCGAGGGCGCGCAGTTCGGCGTCGATGCGGTCGGCGAGCGCGTCGAGTTCGCGATAGCTGAGGGTGCCGTCGGGACCGCTGACGGCCGGTGCGTCGGGGTGCGCGGCGGCGGCGTCGATGACCAGCTGTTCGAGTCTCACAGGCCGACGCTCCGGGCGATCAGGTCGCGGTGGATCTCCGAGGTGCCGGAGAAGATCCGGGCCGCGACGGCGTCCCGCAGCTGCTGTTCGATGCCGGTCTCCTGCATCACCCCGCTGCCGCCGTGGAGTTGCACGGCGTCCAGCGCGCCTTGGACGGCGGCCTCGCTGATCGCCAGCTTGGCGAGTGACACGTCGAGGGTGGCGTCCTCGCCCTGGTCCCGGCGCCAGCAGGCGCGGTACAGCAGCAGCCGGCAGGTTTCGAGTCTGAGCTTCATGTCCGCGATGCGGTGGGCCACCGCCTGCTGCCTGGCGAGCGGCTTGCGGAACTGCCGGCGGGTGGTCACATGGGCGATGGTGTGCTCGAGCTGACGGTCCATCACCCCCACGTAGGCGGCGAACAGGCAGGACCGCTCCCACTCCATCGAGCGGGCGAAGATGCTCCGCCCGGCGCCCTCCGGACCGAGCCGGTTCGAGTCCGGCACGCGGCAGTCGTTCAGGTAGACGGCGGCGACCGGGGAGGTGGTCAGGCCGGTCTTCGCGAACGGCGCTCCGATCCGCAGTCCGGGGGTGTCGCGGTCCACCAGGAAGGCGCTGATGCCCAGGTAGCCGGCGGCCGGGTCGGTCATCGCGTACACCAGGAAGACGTCCGCCACCGGCGCGTTGGTGACGAAGCTCTTGGTACCTGACAGCACGTAGTGGTCGCCGTCGCGCACCGCCGAGGTCCGCAGGGCGTAGACGTCCGAGCCAGCCTCCGCCTCGGTGATGGCGTTCGCCGCGATCAGCTCGCCGGTGGCGAGCCGGGGCAGGTAGCGCTGCTTGAGCGCCTCGTCCCCGTGTTCGGCGATCGGCATCGCGCAGGCCAGCAGGTGGGCGCAGGCCGAGAAGACCAGGCCGGTGTCGGTGCAGCCCTTCCCGAACGCCTCGATCGCCAGTGCGGTGTCGAGCGAGTCCAGGCCGAGCCCGCCGTGGCCGGTCGGAACGCTCAGCCCGAGCAGCCCGAACTCGCCGCAGCGGCGCCACTCCTCGGCGCCGAACCGGTGCTCGGGTTCGCGCTGCGCGGTGCTCGCGTTGAGCGCCTTGGTGCAGAACTCCAGGGTGCGTTCGGCCAGCAGGCGCTGGTCCGGGGTGAGGGCGAAGTCCATCGGCGGGTCACCTCTGCTGCGGTGCGACGGGCGTGCGCCAGTTCGCGGGAGTGAAGGGGAGGTCGCTCTGCGCGGCGAGCGCGCGCCGGCGGCGGGCCTCCTCGTCGGCGGTCGGTGTGATCCGGCGGGTGGCGTACCCGAGGATCGGCGGGGCCATGACGGAGGTGAGGATCGCCGTCAGGATCACGATGGTGTAGACGCTCGGCGTCAGGATGCCCAGGCGCAGCCCGGCGGTCGCCACGATGATCTGGATGACGCCGCGGGCGTTCATGCCGGCCCCGACCGCCAGGGCCTCCCACCGCCCCAGCCGCCCGGCCCGGGCGCCGAGGAACGCGCCGGCGAACTTGCCGGCCACGGCGACCAGCAGGACGCCGGTCGCGGTGGCGAGCACCGTCGGCCGGGCCAGCGCGGCCAGGTCGATCCGCAGCCCGGCGGAGGCGAAGAACAGCGGCGCGAGGACGCCCAGGACCACCGTGCGCAGCGGTGCGACGCCGCCCGCCCCGGCCGTTCCCGCGCCGCCGAGCAGCAGGCCGGCCAGGAACGCGCCGAACATGGCCTCCAGGCCGAGGGCGTGGGTGCCGGCCGCGCACAGTACGACCAGGGCGACGGCGGTCGCCGCTGGTGCGCTGCCCGCACGGCGGGCGGCCCACCGGGTCAGACCGCGCACCAGCGGACGGCCCAGGGTGGCGGCGAGTGCCAGGACCAGGGCGACCCGCACCACCGACCAGGCCGCGGCCGAGCCGTCCACGCCGCCGGTCGCCATCGCGGACACCACCGCGAGCAGCAGCCAGCCGATCACGTCGTCGATCATCCCGGCGGCGAGCGTGAGTTGGCCGACGTCGCGGTGGAGCAGATCCATGTCGGCGAGGATCTTCGCGATCACCGGGATGGCGCTCACGCACAGGGCCACGCCGAGGAAGAGCGCGAACACGAGCCGGTCCGCACCGTCCGTCAGCAGCGGTCGCGGCACCAGGTAGCCCGCCGCGATGCCGAGGCCGAGTGGCACGACCAGGCCGGCCACGCCGACGCCGAGCGCCGCCGCGCCGCGGCGGCGCACCAGGGCCGTGTCCATCTCTGTGCCGGTCACCGCCACCAGCAGGATGACGCCGAGTTGGCCGACCGCGTCCAGCAGGTGGAACTGGTCGGACACGGGCGGCAGGAACCACCGGGACAGCTCCGGGGCGGCGCGGCCGAGCAGGGTCGGCCCGACCAGCACGCCGGCCGCCAGCTCGCCGACCACCGCCGGCAGTCCGATCCGGCCCGCCAGTTGGCCCAGGACCAGCGCCAGGAGCAGCAGGACGCCGAGTTGCAGGAGGAACAGCAGGAGTTGATGGGCCGGCAGGGGAGGGACGGGAAGAAGGTTCGACGGCACGGGATCTCCAACCGCTGACGGGGTCTCAGGTACGCGCGAACATCGACCCGGCGCTGGTGGAGCCCAGGTGTTTGTGCCACGGGTGGTTGGGGTTCTGCTCGACCTTCGCGAGGACCTCGCGCATCGCGGCGAGCGCGGCGGGCTCCGCGCCGTCGTAGACGTCGCCCTGCAGCACCTTGATCACCTCGACCCGGTGCTCCGGGTCGTGCAGGAAGGCGCTGAACAGCACGTTGAGCCGGTAGTAGACGGAGATGAACTCGTACCAGTGGCGGACCGCCGAGCGGAGTGTCGTCTCGTACGCCGAGAACCGGGCCCGGCCGAAGTCGCCGGCCCGGGCCGCGGCGATGATGTCCTGCGCGGCCAGCCGGGCTCCATTGAGCGCGATGCTGACGCCGCTGGAGAAGATCGGGTCGACGAACCGCGCGGCGTCGCCGATCAGCAGCCAGCCGTCCCCGGTCAGCTCCCGCATGGAGTAGCTGTAGTCCCCCTCGGCTTTGAAGGGGCGCACCCGGGACGCTGCTCGCAGGGCGTCCCCGAGGGCGGGCCGCGAGTCGACCGACTCCCAGAAGAAGCTCTCCAGGTCGCTCGCGGCCGCCTTGAACCGGCTCTTCTGGGTGACCACGCCCACGCTGGTGACGGTGTCGGTGATCGGGATCTGCCACACCCAGGTGTCGGTCATCGGCAGGAAGTGGATGACGATGTGCTCGCCCGCCCCGTCGGTGCCGTTCACGGCCTCCCGGTCGAGTCCTTCGAACCAGGCGTGGATCGCGTACTGGTCGAACACCGGATCGGCCGTCTTCAGCCTGAGTTGCCGGCCGAGGAGGGTGCCGCGGCCGCTGGCGTCCACGACCATCCGGGCCCGGACCGTCGACTCCGCGCCGTCGGCCCGGTAGACCACCTCCTTGACCTCGCCGTCGAGGTCCACCCGCTGGACGCGTGCGCCCTGGAGCACCGTGGCGCCGAGTTCCGCCGCGTGGTCGAGCAGCAGCTCGTCGAAGCGCCCCCGGTCCACGTGGAAGGTGTAGTCGAGCTGGACGCCCGGCTGTTCCCGCTCCGCGAACTGGACCTCGGCCACCGAGAGCCGGAAGCGGCGCCGGCGCGCGCGGTACCCGGCCTCCGGGACCTCGTCGTCGAGCGCGGACGTCCAGACCGCGCCGTACTTGCGCGGGAACCCTTCCTTGTCGACCTTCTCCAGCACGCCGATCTCCGAGAGCACCGGGGTCGTCGCGGGCACCAGCGACTCCCCCACGTGGGCCCGCGGGAATCGCTCCGCCTCCAGCACGATGCAGCGAATGCCGGCCTTGGCGAGTTACGAGGCCATGGCCGAACCGGCCGGTCCGCCACCGATGACGGCAACCTCGTAGTCAGAGTCGGACATCGCGTTCCTTTCCGTCGAGGGCCTCGAGCCCGCGGTGGGCGTTCATCAGAGCGGGTAGCCGAAGTGCTGGGTCCACCACGGGCCTTCGGGGGTGCCGTCCGGTCCGTGGTGGAGGCCGACCCCGAGGGTGCGGGCCTCGGGGTGGAGCAGGTTGCGGCGGTGGCCGGGGCTGTTCCACCAGGCGTGGACGACCTCGTGGGCGGTGCGCTGGCCCATGGCCAGGTTCTCGGCGGCGGGCTGCGGGTAGCCGGCCGCGCGCATCCGGTCGCTGGGGGTGGCGCCGTCCGGGGCGACGTGCGCGAAGTAGCGGCGGGCGGCCATGTCGGCGCTGTGCCGGCGGGCGGAGGTGCGCAGCCGCTCGTCGACGGTGAGCACCGCCAGGCCCGCGCGGCGGCGCCGTTCGTTGACCAGCACCAGCACGGCGTCCTCGACCTTGGTCCGCGCCGCGTCCCCGCCGGTCGGCCGGACCGCGCTGCGGGCCTCCTGCCACGGCTCCTCCACCGCGACGGCGGCCCGCACCGGTGCGGGAGCGGCGGGCGGTGCGGGTCGTGCGGCGGCGGGTCGCCGTTGCGGCGTGCTGCGGGCGGGTTTGCGGTTGCCGCGGGTGGGCTTCCTCTTCGGCAACGGATCCTCCGGCGCGCTGGGATGTGACGGTCGGTCAGCGTGGCTACACGACGCGGACGGTGGCGGTGTCGGCGAAGTCGACCAGCGCCTGCGCCGCGGCGGCGGGGATCGGCGCGGCGACCAGTGCGGCGAGCGCCTCGGCGCGGCGTTCGTCGATCCGCCGCTCGATCGCGGTGCGCGCACCGGTCGCCTCCAGCACGGCCCGCACCCGCGTGGCGTCCTCCTCGTCCAGCTCCGGGTCGCCGACCAGCGTGTGCAGGGTGTCGCGCTGGTCGGCGTCGGCGCGCTGCAGGGCGAGGGCGAGCAGCAGCGTGTGCTTGCCTTCGCGCAGGTCGTCCAGGCTGGACTTGCCGGTCTCGTCGGGGCTGCCGAAGACGCCGAGCAGGTCGTCGCGGAGCTGGAAGGCCTCGCCGATCGGCAGCGCGTAGTCGGTGAGCGCGGCGGCCACGGCGGGGCCGCCGCCGGCCAGGGCGGCACCGAGCTGGAGGGGGCGTTCGACGGTGTAGCGGGCGGTCTTGTAGCGGATGACGGTGAGCGGCCGTTCGGTGTCGTCGGCGGGCGCGGTGCCGGCCACCACGTCGAGGTACTGGCCGTACATCACCTCGGCGCGCATCGCGTCGATCACGGGCCGGGTGCGGGCCTGCTGATCAGCCGTCAGGGCGGCGCCGGCCAGGAGTTCGTCGGACCAGACCAGGGCGAGGTCGCCGACCAGGACGGCGCCGTTCTCACCGATCCGGTCGGCACCGGGCACGTCCGCGCCGTTGACGTCCGCGCCGTGCAGGGCGGCGAGGGCGCGGTGGATGCTGGGGCGGCCGCGGCGGGTGGCGGAGCGGTCCATCACGTCGTCGTGGATCAGTGCGAAGGCGTGGAACATCTCCAGCGAGGCGGCGACCTGGACCACCCGGGCGGGCGGTGCGGGGTCGCCGCCACCGGCGAGCCAGCCGATCACACACAGCTGCGGCCGCACCCGCTTGCCGCCGTTCAGCAGGAACTCACGGAGCATCCCGGCGAGTTCGGCGGGCAGCCGGAGGCTGTCGGCAGCCCTGACCTTGTCGGCCATGAAGGCGTCCAGCCGGGCATCGACCTCCCGGCGGATCACGGCGGGGTCCAGCAGGGCGGCGGGGAGCGCGGAGACGGTCACGGCCGGGTTCCTCCTCGGTGCGGCGGGACGGTGGAGCACTCCTCCGGACAAACGGGGCCCGCGGGGCGGCGGTTCACCGGGCGGGGGCGGCGCGTCGAACCGGCCCGGCGAGTCGGCCGTTCCTCCCGGTCGGGACCCCTGATCCGACGCTTCACCTTGCTGGAGGAACCGTGCCGCAGGACATCGACTACCCGTTCCCGCCGGCACCGCCGCGCGCCGACGAGCTGGTCGACCGGCTGAACGCGCGTTCGCTGGCGTGGGCGACCGCGCACGGACTGCTCACCGGCGCCGATGCGCGCGCCCGCTACGACGCCTGGGACATCGCCGCGCTCTCCTATTACCTCTTCCCGTCGGCCGACGAGGAGGGCCTGCAGCTCTACACCGACCTGCTGGGCTACTGGTTCCTGCTGGACGACCAGTTCGACGGCCCGCTCGGCGCCGATCCGGCCCGCGCCGCCGCCGTCGGCGAGGAGCTGATCGCGCTGCTCCACCTGCCGGCCGGCGCCCCGGTCCCGGACTTCCCGCTCGCCCGGGCCTTCGGCGAGCTGTGGCCCCGGCTGCGCCACGGCATGTCGCCGTCCTGGTGCGGCCGGATGACCCACCTGTGGGAACGCTTCTACGCGTCGATGGCCCACGAGGCGGTCTTCCGGGTCGAGCGCCGCCCGCCGACGCTGGACGACTTCGTCGAACTGCGCCGCGAGTCCGGCGCGATGGAGATGGTGGTCGAGATGATCGACCGGATCCGCGGCGTCGAACTGCCCGCGTCGGTCCGCTTCAGTCCGCTCCTGCAGCGCCTGCGCGGCATCGCCATGGACGTCCCGGTCTGGCTGAACGACGTCTACACCCTGGAACGCGAGGAGGCCCGCGGCGACACCGCCAACCTGGTCCTGGTGATCGAGCACCAGCTCGCCTGCGACCGCGTCCGCGCCCTGGACACGGCCGGCGGCATGATCACCGGCGCCCTCGAGGACTACGCCGAACTCTCCGACCAGATACCCGAGTTGGCCGGCCTGCTGGGCGGCGTGGCGGCCCTCGACGAGTACGTCTCGGTCCACCTGCGCACCATCATGGACGGCTACTACCACTGGGAACGCCGCACCATCCGCTACCAGCGCGCCCACGAACTCCCCGCCGACGGCCCGGGCTACCTGGAGGACCTGCTGGCCTCTCCCGTGCGCTGACACCTCGACAGCGGCGGCCCCGAACTCCCTGCCCAGGGGGTTCGGGGCCGCCGCTGTCGGCGCGTCAGGCGCCCGGACCGGGCATCAGGTGCGGGCGTGGGGAAGCATCGTGAACGGGGACGGGGAGATGGTGACGGCCGGGACGGGACGGACGTCGCAGCCGGGGCTGGGGGTGAGCTGCCAGCGGGCGAGGAGGGTCGCGAGGACGACGGGGATCTCGGTCATCGCGAAGGTGTCGCCGAGGCAGAGCCGGTTGCCCATGCCGAAGGGCAGGTACGCGCCGCGCGGGAGGTCGGCCGTCTCGGGACGGTCCCAGCGGTCGGGGTCGAAGCGGTCGGGGTTCGGGAACAGCCCCGGGTGACGGTGCATCAGGTAGGGGCTGACGATCACCTCGGTGCCGGTCGGGAACGGGATGCCGGACAGTTCCACGGGTGCGATGGCGCGGCGCATGAAGAGGCCGGCGGGCGGGTACAGGCGCAGGGTTTCCTTGACCACGTTGCCGAGGTGGTGCAGGCGCGGGACGTCGGCGACGGCGGGCGCGCGCCCGGCCAGCACCTGGTCGATCTCCTCCCGGACGCGGAGCTGGTGCTCGGGGTGGGCGCCGAGCAGGTGCAGGGCCCAGGCCAGCGAGTGGGTGGTGGACTCCATGCCCGCGGCGAGGATGTTGACCAGATCGTCGCGCAGCTGCTCGTCGGGCATCGCCTCGCCGGTCTCGGCGTCCCGGGCGGCGATCAGCATGGACAACAGGTCGCCGCGGTCGGTCCGATCGGCGCGGGCCTCGGCGACCACCCGGTCGAGGACGCCGCGCAGCCGGTGGATGGCCTGGTCGAAGCGGCGGTTGCCGGGGGTGGGCAGGCGTTCCAGGAAGGTCAGCGGGGAAACCGTGCGGCGGGCGATCACCTCCTGGATGACCGGCATCGACCGCTGGGCCTCCAGGGCGGCCCACCCACCGAGTTCGGTGGAGAACAGGGTGCGGCCGAGGACCGCGATCACCAGGTCGTACATCTCGGCGGGCACGTCGACCGGTCGGCCGGCCCGCCAGGAGTCGGCGGTGGCGGCCGCGCCCTCGGCCATGATCCGCACGTAGCCCTCGATCCGCTGCCGGTGGAAGGCGGGCTGGACCAGGCGGCGCTGGCGGAGGTGGAAGTCGCCGTCGGAGAGCATCACGCCGTTGCCCAGGAACGGGCGGGCCTTGTCGAAGAGCCGGCCCTTGTGGAAGGAGCGGGCCTCCCCGACCAGCACCTGCCGGACGAGCTGAGGGGTGGTCACCACGAAGGCGGGGTGCGGGCCGAGGCCGATCCGCACCACCTCGCCGTGCGCGGACAGTGACTCCAGGAAGGCGAGCAGCCCGCCGCGGCGCATCCGCAGGCCGTGGCCGAGGCCGGGCAGGCCGCCGGGGGCGAGCGGCGCGGTCGGCCGGGCGAGGGTGGTCGAGGTCATCGTGGCGGTTCCCTTCAGCCGGAGACCGGCGCGGCAGCGGTGAGCGGCGCGGCAGCGGCGAGCGGCGCGGCAGCGGCGAGCGGCGCGGCAGCGGCGAGCGGCGCGGCAGCGGCGAGCGGCGCGCCGGTGGTGTGGGTGCGGTAGCGGCCGGAGGCGAGCAGCCAGCCGAGGTGGGTGCCGGGGAGTTCGGCCTGGACCCGGGCGAGCAGGCCGACCGAGGACACGGCCGCGCCGAGGACGCGCTCGGACCGGGCCAGCAGGGCGCGTTCGGCGCGTTCCACGTCGGCCATCCGCTCGGTGATCGCGGCCCGGACCAGGCCGACGGCCTGGTCCGGCTCCAGCTCGTGGTGGTGCCGCACCACGGCGACGTAGTTGGTGGGGTCGCCGCAGGCCGACTCGCGGTCGGCGGAGGCGATGTCGTTGCACCAGGCGGTGACGTCGTTGACGGCGTCGGTCAGGTTGGTCCAGTCGGCGGCCAGCTCCGGCGGCATCTCGCAGCCGTACAGCTGCTCCAGCAGGTAGAACGCGGCCGGGCAGTTGGCGTCCCGGCGCAGCTGCCGGTACTCGGCGGGGCTGGGCAGTTCACCGCGGCTGCGCAGTTCGTGCTGGCGGACCGCGGCGTCGCGCTGCTTGGCGAGGTGGAAGACGAAGCGCTCGCGCCAGTGCGCGGAGGCGCCGGACGCGGTCCGCCGCCACAGGTCCGCGAGGGCGAGCTGGGCCGGCTCGGCGGGGTCGGCGAGGCCCTCGCCGCGGACGATGGCGAGGTAGGGCTCCCAAGCGGCCCGGACGTCGGCGGGGCCGAGTTCGGACTGCTCGTCGAAGTGGTCGTCGAGGTGGAACACCCAGAGGATCCACTGGCCGAACAGCGCGGTGCGGCCGGGCAGCGCGCCGGGCACCATCCGGGCGGCGGCCTGCTCGAAACCGGCGGCATCGACGCGGTCCCGCTGCGCCTGATCGCGGATCAGGCCGAGGTGTTCGGCCCAGCCGAGCACCTCGGCGCGCACCGGGGCGAGGTCCTCGGTCGGGGCTTCGGGGACACGGATGCCGAAGTGCGTGCCCCGACCCGCGGCGGGCGCGCCGTCGCCGTCGCCGTCGCCGTACAGCCCCAGGCGGGACCACAGGTGGCCGATCGCGAGCAGGGTGAAGATCTCGCCGAGCGCGGGCACCGTGAAGCGGAACGGGCGAGGGCCGATGGAGTCGGAGACGGCGTCGAGTTCGCCGTGCTCGCCGATCCGGTCGAGCAGGAAGCGGGCGCCGCGGGCGGCGGGCCCGGGGTCGTCCTGGACGCACAGGGCGATCAGCGCGTAGGCGGTGGAGACCGCGTCACTGGGCTCGCCGGGCTGCATGCCCCAGCCGCCGTCGGGGTTCTGGGCACCGCGGACGGCGTCCAGCGCGCGGGCGGCGATCCGGCGGCGGGCGGCGGTGTCGGGCAGGCCGGCCCGGGCGGTGGCCAGCAGGGCGCGGAACAGCGTGTGGTGGCGGCTGGCGCTCCAGTCGGGCGGGAACGACCCGTCCGGACGCTGCCGGTCGGCGAGGTACCGCAGGCCCTCGGCCAGCAGCTCGTGGTGGTCGGCGGGCCGGGCGGACAGCGCGTTCAGCGCGGCCGCCGTCATGCACGCTTCGGACGGCGCGCCGGCCACGTAGGTGGGCCAACCGCCGTCGGCGCCCCGGATCGCGGTGAGGTAGCCGAGCCCGGTCTGGATGTCCACGGCGTACCGGGCGGGATCGACCGCCTGCAGGGCCTCCAGCGCGACCGACACGTCGTCGACGTCGGCGAGTTCGGCCCGCTCGGTGTAGGACCAGCCGCCGTCGGGGCGCTGCAGAACGGCCAACCGGTCAGCGGTGCGCCGCAGTTCGGCGTCCGGCAGGCCGGTGGCGTGCAGCGCGAGGACTGCGGTGGCGGTGCACCAGGTGTCGGTGTCGGTCACGAACGGCAGCCCGCCGTCAGCACGCTGATGCGGCGTCAGCCGGGCGATGCCGTCCGCGACCAGGTCGCGGAAGCCGGGCAGCGGGGCGAGGGCGTGCAGCACGGAGAGGTGGATGAGCAGGTTGCCCTCCCAGATGCCGTCCTGGCCGGTGAGGGTGGCCGCGAGGAGCGCGAGGTCGGTCTCGGCAACGGCCTCGGGGTGGTCGGTGGCGGTCGCCAGGATCACCTTGACGGCGGTGTTCTGGACCTCGGCCCAGCTGTGCAGGCCGTCGGCGGCGAACGCGGCGGGGTCGAACGCGAGGGGCGCGGGCGTTGTCCGGCCGGCGTCCGCGGTGCCGGGGGTGCCGGGGGTGCCGGGGGTGCCGGCGGTGCCGGGGGGACCGAACAGTGACCAGAGGGCGGCCAGGAGGGCCCGCTTGCGGGAGCCGGTGAAGTCGGGGGACCGGGCGAGGGTGTCGGCGACGATGTCGGCGGGGAGGGTGCCGGCGCCGTCCAGGGCGGCGGTCGCGAGCAGCCGGTCGATGTCGCCGGGGCCGCCGGGGCCGGTCGCGGCGGCCCTCAGGTAGGCGGTGAGGCCGGGGCGGCAGGGCGAGGGCTCGCCGGTGCGGTCGAGCAGGCGCAGCGCGAGGGCGGTCTCCAGGACACGGCTGCGGCAGGGGTCACGCAGGGTGCCGTCGGCGTCGATCCGGGCGGCGACGCGGGCGCGCAGCCGCAGTCCGGCCTCGTGGAGTCCCTCGGGGAAGCTTCCTTCGGCCATTCGGGGCGCCGGTACGCTCCGCGGTCCACTCTCATACGGCTCTCCTCTCGTCGGCGGGCCACGGAGTGCTCACCGTGCCCGCGTGGCGGCGATCACCGGGCGGAACGGGCCGTACCGCGCCCGCAGTTCACTCCTTCTCCGGGTGAACCGGGATGCCTGGCACGACCGTCGACATCGGTGGGAACGGGTCGGGCCGGCAGGCAGGGCTCGACGGCCACCGGCAGGCCCGGGCGGCGAGCACGCGATGACGGCCCGTCAGTGGCCCTGGTGGCTCAGCCGAAGGCGGAGTCCCAGCCGGAGCTGGTGCTGCGCGGGGTGGCGGAGTCGCCGGTGGTGGTGCCGTAGTCGGGCGTCGCGGGACCGCCCGAGGTGGTGGGGGCGCCGTAGCGGGTCGGGGCGTCGGAGGTGGTGACGGTGCGCTGGGTGCCGGAGGTGGGGACGCCCGCGGTGGTCCGGCGCAGCGCCGCGGAGACGGTGGCGGAGCGGGCGGGCGTGGGCGTCGGGGTCTGCTCGGGCTTCTCCAGCCGGTCGACGCGCAGCACCAGGTTGCGTTCGGTGCGATCGCCCGGCCAGTCGACGTCCTTGCTCCGGACGATCTGGCTGCGGCCGCCCTCGACGTACGTCCACTTGCCCTGCACGGCACGGATGTTGGGCCGCCAGTTGCCCTCGTAGAGGTGTTCGAGGGCGAGTGAGAAGCCGGGCGCCTCGATCAGGCGGCTCTCCCCCACGGTGCCCTCGATCACGATCGGTGCGCCGGCGCCGGGCACCGTCACCACGGCCCGCTGCGGAAAGTCCGCCGCCACCGCTGTCACCGTGATCCGGCACGGCCCCTGATACCAGGCCATGGGTCTCCTCCCAATCGGTGGCGCGCCGCACCCGAACGCCGGCCGCCCACGGCGGGGAGAACGGCCCGGGGCATCCAGCCGGTTCGACGGGCGGTGCGCGCGTCCGCGTACCCATCCGCTGGTGTCGTTCACTGTCTGTGAGTGAACCCTGGTCGATGGAGGTGTCGTTCCTCTGGGGAAGGCCGGTTGGGGAAGGCCGGTGTCTGCCGCGGTCGGTGGCGATGTCGAATAGGTGGTTGTTGTCGTGTCGATCAATCCTTCGCCTGAGATCGCGGGGTTCTTCTCGTTCGTGACGGGGATGCCGTGGCCGGAGGCGGATGAGGATCTGATGCGGTCGGTGGCGGACGACTACTACGCGGTGGCG
>NZ_JBSFXE010000049.1:0-51243 GCF_053595195.1 Kitasatospora sp. NPDC002522 | reverse complement strand
TCGCCGCCGACGACTCCCGCCCGGTCTCCGACTGGGCCGACGGCGTCACCCTGCTGGTGCACGCGTTCGCGGACGGCGCGGAGCGCACCGTCGTCATCCCGCGCAGCGACGGCCCCGGCGAGAGCGCCCGCTTCCGCCTGCGCCGCACCGGCGACCGCCTGCACGTCACCACCGACAGCCCCGCCGCGTGGACGCTGCGCCTCGGCGGACCGGACGGGCCGGTGCACGCCCACCCGGCGGGAACGGCGGAGGCCGAGCTGCCCTACCCGGGGGTCCAGACCGACACGCCCGGGAGCGACGGGGGGTGACGACAGGCGGGTAGCGGAGGCGCCGCTCACCGCCCGCGACGGGCCGCGGCCCCGGCCCGTCGCGGCGCAGCGATACGCTGCGGTGGGCGGCGATGCCCGGGATCGGCGGAACGGGGACGGCAGATGGCGGCGGACGGCGCGGCGGTGCGCAAGCGGAGCGGCGAGCCCGTCTCCCAGCAGGACGTCCGCCGGCGCAACCTCGCGCTGGTGCTCGGCTCGGTCGCCGCGCAGCGCCTGCCCTCCCGCTCGGACGTCGCCGGGCACACCGGCCTCACCAAGGCGGCCGTCTCCTCGCTGGTCGACGAGCTGATCGAACGCGGCGCCCTGACCGAGGTGGAGACCGCGCCCGACGGCCGGGTCGGCCGTCCCGGTCGGGCCCTGGCCGTCCGCGACCGGGGCCCGGCCGGCCTCGGCCTGGAGATCGGCGTGGCCCACCTCGCCGCGTGCGTCACCGACCTGCGCGGCGAGGCGCGGGTGTGGCGGCGGGTGGACGGCGCCAACGCGGGCCGCCCCGCCGCCGAAGTGCTCGCCGACGTCGCGGCGCTCGCCGCCGAGGCCGAGGCCGAGGCGGCCGACCTCGGCCTGCACGTCGCCGGCCGGGTGCTCGCGCTGCCCGGCGTGGTGCCGAACGAGCCGCGCGGGCTGGTCGAGAACGCCCCCAACCTCGGCTGGCACGCCGTCCGCCCCGCGGACCACTGGCCCGGGCCGACGCCCGCGCCCACGGTGGAGAACGAGGCCAACCTCGGCGCGCTCGCCGAGTACTGGCACGACGAACGGCAGACCGGCACGCTCGTGCACATCTCCGCCGAAGCGGGCATCGGCGCCGCCCTGGTGGTCGACGGCATCCTGTTCCGGGGCGCGCGCGGCTTCGCGGGCGAACTCGGCCACCTCCCCGTCGACCCGGCGGGCCCGCGCTGCGCCTGCGGGTCGCTCGGCTGCCTGGAGCAGTACGCCGGGCAGGCGGCCGTGCTGCGCGAGGCCGGACTTCCCGCATCGGCCGGGGACCACGTCGCCCTGCTGGCCGAGCGGGCCGCCGCCGGGGACGCCGCCGTGCTGCGGGCCCTGGACCGGGCGGGCCGGGCGCTGGGCCTGGCCCTGGTCTCGGCGGTCAACCTGATCGACCCCGACGGGATCGTGCTGGGCGGCACCTACGCGGAGCTCGCCGACTGGCTGCTGCCGTCCGTCCGGGCCGAGCTCACCGCCCGGATCACCGTCCGTCCCTGGGCCGCGGAGACCCTGCGGGCCTCGGCGCTCGGCCGGCGCGGACCGGTGCTCGGCGCCGCCCTGGTGACGGTCCGTCAGCTGCTGGCCGACCCCACGCTGCTGCCGTCCGGCTGAGGCCGGCAGCAGCGCGGCGGCGCCCGCCGTCAGTCGTGGTCGACGACCAGCATGGCGTGGCCGTCCAGCGAGGTCACCCGGACGTGCAGGTACCCGCCGTCGTGCTCCCAGGCGACGTCCTGCCCGGCGGGCTGCAGCCGCACGGCGCGGGGCGCGGCGGGCAGCCGGAGCGAGAGCGGGACGTCGACCAGCGGGAACGGGTCGTGGACGAGGTCGAGCCCGGGGGTCTCGCGGGAGGGGACGAAGCTGGTGAGGTGGACGACGGTGCCGGCCGGGGTGCGGACGACCGAGGTCTCCAGGTGGGTCGGGCCGCCGGCGCGCAGCAGCGGGTCGGGGAGCAGGCGGTCCAGGACGGCGCCGAGCAGCAGGCGGTAGGCCTCCAGGCCGTGCTCGTGGAAGGCCGACAGCAGCGGCACGGTGATCGCGGCGACGCGGTCGCCGACGGCGGCGGCGACCTCGTCGGTGAGGTCGGCGGGCGGGGTGTAGGAGTGGCCGCAGAAGCGGTCCCAGGTGCGCGGGAAGTAGGGGGCCACCAGCCGGGCGAGGACCTCGGAGCCGGGCCGGGGCCGGGCGGTGAGCCGGGAGCCGTGGCTGATCACGGGGAAGTCCTCGGGGACGCCGGGCACACCGGTGCAGGCGAGGAACACCTCGCCGTCCGGGGCGGGCGCCAGGTCCTCGACGGGCAGGTCCGGGAAGACCGGCGCCGCCTCGTCGGTCAGCAGCGACCGGCCGACCAGCAGCACGGCGCCGCCGGCCGCGCGGTACTCCCGCAGGCACGCGGCGAGTTCGGCGTCGACCGGGGCCGACTCGGGGACCACGACGACCCGGTAGCCGGAGAGGTCCGAGGTCGGGAAGACGATGTCGAACTGGACCCGCAGCTGCTGCAGCGCCCGCACCGCGCCCATGCAGTCGGCGCCGGGGTGGTCGCCGAGCGCGGGATCGGTGAGCAGCGCGACCTCGGTGGCGACCTGCCCGCCGTCCACGAACGGCTCGCACGCGGCGACGTGCCCGTAGACCGAGCCGATCAGGTCGTAGACGGCGGGGGCGAGCGCGCCGCGCGGGTGCAGGACGTCGCCGATGCCGCTGGTCAGGCCGTTGGAGAGCATCTGGCTGGTCTCGTAGAGCAGCGCGGCCCGGGGCTTGAGCGCGGCGTTGTCGCCCCAGCTCTCGTGGAACCGGCCGGTGTGGCTGAGGGTCGGCAGGCCCAGCGGGCGCACGAAACGGGCCACGTACGGGAGGAAGGAGTAGCCCCAGCCGCCGGTGGGCAGGCCCTCGATCTCGGTGTGGCGGACGTACGGGCGCTCCTCGGGCAGGCCCGCCTTCGGGCGGCTGTTGAACCAGGCGCCCTGGGCGGCGCCGTCGGGCAGCGCCTTCTCCACCATCGCGGAGTAGCGGGCCATGTAGCGGCGGGCCACCAGGGTGGCGTAGCGGGCCCGGTGGTCGGCGTCGGCCGGGTCCAGGCCCTCGCGGCGCATGCCGTCGACGGCCCAGCGGCTGACGCTGGGCTGGTCCCAGCACATGTCGATGAAGACGCCGTCGACCGGGGCGAAGCGCCGCAGCACCTCGTCCAACTGGTCGGCGAAGTAGTCGGCGTAGGGGCTGGACATGTCGAGGATGCTCCACGCCGCCTCGAACGCGGAGGCGCTCCAGCGGGCCAGTTTGAGGTCCTCGCCCACGGCGAGCCACTCGGGGTGCTCGCGGGCGGCGTACTCGTCGACCTGGAGGGACAGGTAGATCGGGGCGCGGATGCCGACGGCGTGCAGCGCCCGGACCTGTTCGGCCAGCAGGTCGAGGTCGGGGGACAGGCCGGGGTGGCGCTCGGGGCGGTCGGTGCCGTAGTAGAGGCGGCCGTGGTGGCACTTGGCGAAGACGGTGACGCTGTCGACGTGCGCCTCCTGGAACGTCCGGGCGAACGCCACCGGGTCGAAGTCCCGTCCGACGTCGGGGATCTCGGGGGAGGTGTGGAAGTCCAGGTGCACGGTGCGGCGCGGGAAGCGGCGCGGGTCCGGCGGAGTCTGGTGCGGCATCGTGGTCCCTTGGTGAGCGGGCGCGGGGCCCGGAGTGCGGGGGTGGCCGTCGGTCAGTCGCCGCGGACCCGCGGGCCGCCCGTCCCGCCCTCGGCGACCAGGTCCGTGCCGGTGGCGGCAGCCGCGAGCGGACTGGCCAGGTGGGCGATGGTGGCGGCCACCTGCTCGGCGTCGGCCGTGCCCGGGTTGACGCAGGTGACGCGGATGCCCTCGCCCGCCAGGTCGGCGGCCATCGCGCGGGTCATCGACAGGACGGCGCCCTTGGACGCGGAGTACAGGACGCGCTCGGACACGCCGGTGGTGGCCGCGATCGAGCAGGTGTTGACGACCGCGGGGGCGGCGGAGCGCCGCAGGTAGGGCAGGGCGGCGCGGGTGGAGCGGAGCACGCCGATCACGTTCACCTCGAACACCCGGCGCCAGTCCTCGTCGGGGTCGTCCCCGATACCGCCCTGCGCGTCGACCTCGGCGGCGTTGACCAGCACGTCGATGCCGCCGAGCAGTTCGGCGGCCCACGCCACACTGGCGCGCACCGACTCGTGGTCCGCGACGTCGACGTGCGCCTTGATCAACGGCTCGGGCACGCCGTCCGGCCGCAGGTCCAGGCAGGCGACCCGGGCCCCGCGGGCCGCGAGCAGCCGGGCGGTGGCGAGCCCGATCCCGGAGGCCCCGCCGGTGACGACGGCGGCCAGGCCGGCGAACTCTGGTTCGTTCACGGTCCCTCGCTCGGATCGGATGGATACATGGGATGGATTTATACGGGCGGGCGACAGCCCTCGTCCAGGGGTCGGACCAGAGAGGTTCCAAACAGGCAGGTCAGCTAGGCGAGTTGAGGATCGGTCGATCGACCGCAGTGCTCCCGTTTCCTTCTCAGACATAGGATCACCTGTTAGGTTGGCGGCGTGGAGGACCTCATGCTGACTGACGCTCACCGCAACCCCGACCACCTGCTCTGGTACCGCAGCCCCGCCGCCTCCTTCCTGGAGGCGCTGCCGCTCGGCAACGGCGCGCTCGGCGCCACGGTGTACGGCGGGGTGGACACCGAGCGGCTCGAACTCAACGCGGACACCCTGTGGTCCGGCGGCCCCGGGCCCCGCGACCGGGTCGGCGCCGCCGCCCACCTGCCCGAGCTGCGTGCCGCGGTGCTGGAGCGAAACGACGCCGCCGAGGCGGACCGGCTCGCCGCCGCGCACTTCCAGGGCCCGGACGTCGAGGCGTACCAGCCGCTCGCCGCCCTGGAGTTGGCGTTCGCGCCCGGCGCCGACCAGGGCGCCGACTACCGGCGGGAACTGGACCTCGGGACGGCCGTGCACACCGTGGAGTACGCCGCCGGGGGAGTCCGGTACCGGCGGGAGGGCTTCGTCTCCGCCCCGGCGGGCGTCCTGGCGGTGCGGCTCACCGCCGACACCCCCGGCGCGCTCACCTTCCGGGTCGGGCTCGGCACGCCGCACCACGGGACGCGCACCACCGTGGAAGCCGAGCCCGGCGGTCTGACGATCAGCGGCCGCGCCCCGGTGCGCGTCCCACACGAGCCCGACGTGAACGCCGCCTACACCGAGGGCGAGGGCACCGGCTTCGCCGCCGCGCTCCGGCTGCGGGCCACCGGCGGCCGGATCACCGCGGACGGCGACGGCCTGGCGGTGACCGGCGCCGACGAGGCGGTGCTGCTGCTCGCCGTCGGCACCGGCATCCGGGACTGGCGCGAGAAGCCCGACGGCCCCGAGGCGGCGCTGGCCGCGGCCCGCGGCCGACTGGAGGCCGCCGCCGGCCGGGACTACCACGCGCTGCGCGCCGAGCACCTGACGGACCACCAGCGACTCTTCGACGCCGCCACCCTGGCCCTGCCCGGACCCGCCGCGGCGGCGCACCTGCCCACCGACGAGCGGCTGGCCGCCGCCAACGCGGGCACCTCGGACCCGGGCCTGGCGGCCCTGCTGTTCGCCTACGGCCGCTACCTCCTGATCGCCTCCTCGCGGCCCGGCACCCAGCCCGCCAACCTGCAGGGCATCTGGAACCCGTTCCCGACCCCGCCGTGGAACTCCAACTGGACGTCCAACATCAACGTCCAGATGAACTACTGGCACGCCGAGACCACCGGCCTCGCCGCCTGCCACGAGCCGCTGTTCGACCTGGTCGCCGACCTCGCCGAGGCCGGCCGGAACACCGCCCGCGCCTACTACGACGCCCCCGGCTGGTGCCTGCACCACAACGTCGACGTGTGGCGCGCCACCAACCCCGTCGGCGGCCTCCCGGTCTGGTTCCACTGGCCGATGGGCGGCGCCTGGCTGTCCGCCCACCTGTGGGACCACCACCTGTTCCACGGCGACCGCGCCTTCCTCGCCGACCGCGCCTACCCCGTCATGCGGGAGGCCGCCCGGTTCGTCACCGCCATGCTGGTCGAGGACGGTGACGGCACCCTGGTGACCTGCCCGTCCACCTCCCCCGAGCACCACTTCCGGCTCCCCGACGGCACGCTCGCGGCGGTCGGCGCCGGCACCGCGATGGACCACTGGCTGGCCGCCGAACTGTTCGACACCACCGCGGCCGCGGCCCGCGAGCTGGACGTCGACCACGCCTTCGCGGCCGAACTCGCCGCCCTGCGCGCCCGGTTGAGGCCCCTGGCGATCGCCGCCGACGGACGACTGCTGGAGTGGTCGCAGGACCTCCCCGACGAGGACCCGGGCCACCGGCACCTCTCCCACCTGTACGGCCTCTACCCCGGCAGCGCCGTCGACCCGCTCACCGACCCGACGTACGTCGAGCCGGCCCGCCGCGCCCTGGACCGGCGGCTGGAACACGGCGGAGGCGGCACCGGCTGGAGCCTGGCCTGGGTGGCGGCGCTCGCCGCCCGCCTCGGCGACGGCCCGCTCGCCGGGCACGCCGTCGAGCGGCTGCTCGCCACCTCCATCGCGCCCAACCTGTTCGACCTGCACCCGCCGCAGCTGTTCCAGATCGACGGCAACTTCGGCATCGCCGCCGCAATCGCCGAGACGCTGCTGCAGAGCCACAACGGCATCCTGCGGCTGCTGCCCGCGCTGCCGCCGGGCTGGCCCGACGGCGAGGTGCGCGGCCTGCGTGCCCGCGGCGGGGTCGCCGTCGACCTGACGTGGCATCAAGGCGCTTTGGTGGAAGCCGAGTTGCGTGCCGATCGGGATGCCGACGTCGAGCTGCACCTGCCCGCGGGTGCAGGCCGGCCCGTGGCGTGCGGCGAGGGGGACCTCACCGGGGACGGCCGGCGCCTGCGGCTGCGCCTGACGGCCGGTCAGCACCTGCGGCTGGCCTTCCCCGCGTAGTGTCCTCGGCTGTCGGCCTCTTGAGACATCCGATGTATTGTCAGGTCTTGGGTTGCAGTGACCTGCCTGGAGCGGGAAATGTGCAGGTCGAGATGGCTTGAGCGGAAGCGAGGGCTTCTCAGACATGGGATCACCTGTTAGGTTGTCGCCGTGTCCCTGACTGACAAGGCCATCGCGCGCATCCGGGAGTCGATCCGGGACGGCAGCCTCCCGCCCGGATCGAAACTGCCGCCGGAGCCGGTGCTGGCCGCCGAGCTCGGTCTCTCGCGGAACCTGATGCGCGAGGCCGTCAAGGCACTGGTGGTGGCGCGCGTGCTGGAGATCCGGCGCGGCGACGGCACCTACGTGACCAGCCTGGAGCCGGACGTGCTGCTGGCCGGCCTCGGCGGCGCGGTGGAACTCCTGCAAGGGGACACCGTGCTGGAGCTGACCGAGGTCCGCCGGTTGTTCGAGCCGGCCGCGACGGCGCTGGCCGCCGCCCGGATCACCGACCAGGACCTGGCGCAGGTGGCCGGGCACCTCGCGGCCATGCGCGCCGCGCGCCACGACGTCGCGGAGTTCAACCGCCACGACGCGGCCTTCCACCGCGCGGTGGTGCGCGCCACCGGCAACGCCACGCTGGCGACCCTGCTGGAGCACATCTCGGGGCGCACCCTGCGGGCCAGGATCTGGCGCGGACAGTCGGACACGGACGCGGCCGGGCGGACCCTCGCCGAACACGAGGCGATCCTCGAGGCGCTCACCGCCCGCGACCCGCACCTCGCGCAGGCGGCCGCCCTCCTGCACGTCACCACCACCGAGCGCTGGCTGCGCGCGCACCTGGCCGCGGGGGACCGCGTCCCGGCCGGCACGGGCTCCGGCGGCACGGTCTCCGACGTCGCGCAGCCGCAGCCGCAGCCGCAGCCGGAGTCCTGAGCGCCGACCCGTCGTCACCCACCCACCAAGGAGCGACCGCTCGTGAGAATCGACGCACACCACCACGTGTGGCAGCTGGGCAGGCGCCCACACGCCTGGCTGGACGATCCCGGCCTCGCCGCCCTCCGGCGGGACTTCGGGATGGCCGAGCTCGCCGGGCAGGCGCGGGCGGCGGGCGTGGGGCGGACGGTGCTGGTCCAGGTGCTGCCCGACGTCGAGGAGACCCGGGAGTTCCTCGCCCTCGCCGCCACCGAGCCCATGGTCGCGGGCGTCGTCGGCTGGGTCGACCTGACCTCCCCGGCCGTCGCCGAGACCCTCGCCGAACTGCGGGAAGGGCCCGGCGGCGAGCTGCTCGTCGGCGTGCGCCACCTCGTCCAGGGCGAGGCCGACCCCGGGTGGCTGGCCCGGCCCGAGGTGCGGCGCGGGCTGCGGGCCGTCGCCGGGGCCGGGCTGCGCTACGACCTGCTGACCCTGCCGCGCCAACTCCCCTCCGCCATCGAGACGGTGCGCGCGCTACCGGAGCTGGGGTTCGTGCTCGACCACCTCTCCAAGCCCGGTATCGCCCGCGGCGCCCTGCAGCCCTGGGCCGGGCTGCTGCGGGAACTGGGCCGCGAGTCGAACGTCTCGTGCAAGCTGTCCGGACTGGTCACCGAGGCCGACCACGCCGAATGGACCGTCAACGACCTGCGCCCGTACGCCGGTACGGCACTGGAGGCGTTCGGGCCGGACCGCGTGATGTTCGGCTCCGACTGGCCGGTCTGCCTGCTGGCCGCCGACTACCGGCAAGTCATGGACACCGCCGACGAGTTGACCGAGGGCCTGGCGCCGAGTGAGCGCGCCGAGGTGTTCGGCGGCACCGCCGACCGGGTCTACCGGCTCGGCGTGGCGACCGAGCCCGGCGCCGGTGAGGACACCCCATGAGAATCAGACTCGCCTACGGGGAGACCGGGCTCGACCTCGACGTCGACCCGGCCGTCACCACCGTGGTCGAACCGCTGCACACCGCTGGCGCCGCCGACCCGATGGCCGTGCTCCGCGAGGCGCTGCGCCGCCCCGTCGCCGGGCCGTCGCTGCGCGAACGCGTCCGGCCGGGGCAGACCGTGGCGATCTCGGCGTGCGACGGCACCCGGCCGCAGCCGCGGCACCTGATGATCCCGGCCGTCCTCGCCGAGCTCGACGGGATCGTCCGGGACGAGGACGTGGTGATCCTGGTCGCCACCGGCACGCACCGCGGGAACGACCCCGAGGAGCTGCGCCGGATGTTCGGGGACGAGGTGGTCGACCGGATCAGGATCGTCAACCACGACGCCCGTGACACCGACCAGCTGGCCTGGATGGGGCGTTGGGGCGACGACGTGCCGGTGTGGCTCAACCGCACCTGGGTCGAGGCGGACGTCAGGATCACCACCGGCTTCGTCGAACCGCACTTCTTCGCCGGCTTCTCGGGCGGCCCGAAGCTGGTCGCCCCGGGACTGGCCGGACTGGAGACCGTGCTCGTCCTGCACGACGCGAAGCGGATCGGCGACCCCCGGGCCACCTGGGGCACCACGCACGGCAACCCCGTGCACGACGACGTCCGGGCCATCGCGGACGGCACCGGCGTCACCTTCTCCCTCGACGTGGTGCTCAACCGCGAGCAGCGGATCGTCGCGGCCTTCGGCGGCGACCTGCTGCCCATGCACGCGGCGGCGACCGCCGCCGCCCGGCGGATCGCGATGCGCCCGGTCGACCGGCTCTTCGACGTGGTGGTCACCACCAACGCCGGCCACCCGCTCGACCAGAACCTCTACCAGTCCGTCAAGGGCATGTCGGCCGCACTCACGGTGGTGAAGCCCGGCGGCCTGATCGTCTGCGCGGCGGAGTGCCGCGACGGCTTCCCCGACCACGGCTCCTACCGCGAGGTGCTGGCCTCCGCGCCGTCCCCGCAGGCGCTGCTGGAGTCGATCCGGGCCCGGCCGCGCACCGTGCCCGACCAGTGGCAGGTGCAGGTCCAGGCCCGGATCCAGTCCAGCTCCCGGGTGGTGATGCACACCTCGTACCTGAGCGACGCCGAGCTCGCCACCGCGCACCTGGAGCAGACCGCCGACATCTCCGCGACCGTGGCCGAGGCCCTCGCCGCCGCCGGGCCGGGCGCCCGGCTGTGCGTGCTGCCCGAGGGGCCGATGACCATCCCCTACCTGCGCCGGGACGGCGGGCCGGGCGGCGAGCGGGACGGGGCGGGGACGGCATGACGCGTCGACAGGTCCTGGTGTGCCTGGACAAGTTCCGCGGCTCGGCGACCGCCGTCGAGGCGTGCCGGTGGCTCGCCGAGGGCCTGCGGGCGGCCGATCCCGCGCTGGACGTGCGGGAGGCGCCGGTCGCGGACGGCGGCGAGGGCACCGCGGAGGCGTTCCTGGCGGCCGGGTTCCGGGCCGTGCCGGTCCGGGTGAGCGGGCCCACCGGCGCGCCGGTCGACGCGGTGCTGGCCGTCCGCGGCCGGCGGGCGGTGGTCGAGATGGCCCAGGCGTCCGGGCTGCACCTGCTGCCCGCGGGTCGGCCCGCACCGCTCACCGCCTCCACCCGCGGCACCGGTGAACTGCTGCGCGCCGCACTCGACCTGGGCTGCCGGGACGTGGTGCTCGCGGTCGGCGGAAGCGCCACCACCGACGCCGGGGCCGGTCTGCTGCAGGCGCTCGGGGCCCGGATCACCGACGCCACGGGCGCCGAACTCCCGCCCGGCGGCGCGGCGTTGGCCGATGCCGCGGCGGTCGACCTGACCGGCCTCGACGCGCGGCTGCGGGAGACCCGGCTGGTGCTGGCCTCCGACGTCGACAACCCGCTGCTCGGACCGGACGGTGCCGCCGCCGTCTTCGCCCCGCAGAAGGGCGCCGACGCCGGACAGGTGGCGCTGCTGGACGCCGCGCTCGCCCGGTTCGCGGGGCTCGTCGCCGCGCGGACCGGAGCCGACCTGTCCGGCCGCCCCGGCGCCGGGGCGGCCGGCGGGACGGGCTTCGCGGCCCTGCACCTGGGCGCCCGCCGGGAGCCCGGCGTCGACGTGCTGCTGGCCGAACTCGGCCTGGACACCGCCCTCGCCGCGGCCGACCTGGTCGTGGTGGGCGAAGGCTGCCTCGACGCGCAGAGCCTGCGCGGCAAGGCACCGATCGGCGTGGCCGAGCGGGCCCGCCAGGCCGGCGTCCCGGTCGTGGCGGTCGCCGGGCGGGTGGAGGCCGGGCCCGCCGAGCTGGCCGCCCACGGCATCGGCCGGGCCCACTCGCTCACCGAGCGGGCGGGCAGCGCGGCCACCGCGATGCGCGAGACCCGCCGGCTGCTGCACGAGACCGGCGCCGAGCTCGCCCACCTGACGGTCCGCCAGCCGCCGTCCTGACGGCCGTCAACAGCCCGCCCGACGGCCGCCACCCGTCCCGACCGTCGCAGCCCACCGAGGAGGAGAGCCGCATGCACCCCACCCGAGTCCACGACCTCGACTTCGCCCAGGTCGACATCGGCCGCGAGCAGCGCCAGGGGCTGCCCGAGGTCGTGTACGGCCCCGGCAAGACGTCCGAGCAGATCCGCGCGATCACCGCCGAGCTGCTGCGCCACAACTCCGGCCCGGTGCTGGTCACCCGGGTGGACGCCGAGACCGCCGCCGACGTGCTGCGGCACGTCCCCGGCGGGTCGTACGACGCGCAGGCCCGGCTGCTGGTCTGGCGTCCGGCCGACCGCAACGGCTTCACGCTGACGGTGATCTCCGCCGGGACGGCCGACCTGCCGGTCGCCGCGGAGGCCGCCGCCGTGGCCGCGGCCGTCGGGCTGGAGGTCGACACCGTGCAGGACGCCGGCGTCGCGGGCCTGCACCGCGTGCTCCGCGTCCGGGACCGGCTGCGGTCCTGCGACGCGGTCGTCGTGGTGGCCGGGATGGAGGGCGCGTTGGCCAGCGTGGTCGGCGGGCTGGTGGGCTGCCCGGTGATCGCCGTGCCGGTCTCGACGGGCTACGGCGCGTCGCTGGACGGCGTGACCGCGCTGCTGGCGATGCACGCCTCGTGCGCCGCCGGGATCACCGTGGTCAACATCGACTCCGGTTTCGGCGCGGCGATGGCCGCCCACCGGCTGGCCTGGGTGAGGAGTCGGGCGTGATCTGCTGGATCAACCCGTTCACCGGCCTGGCCGGCGACATGCTGCTCGGTGCGCTGCTCGACGCGGGCGCACCGCTGGACGAGGTCCGGGCGTCGATCGACGCCACCGGCCTCACCGGCTGGGAACTCGACGCCGAGCGCGTCGTCACGCACGGCCTCACCGCGACCAGCGCCCGGGTGCGGGTGACGGACCACGCCACCGAGCGGCGGGCGGCCGAGCTGATCCGGCTGGCCGCCGCTGCCCGGCCCGAGCCGGTGGCCGCCCTGAGCCTCGCCGCGCTGCACGCGATCGCCGACGCCGAGGGCCGCCTGCACGGCACCGACCCCGCCGACGTGCACCTGCACGAACTCGGCGGCCACGACGCCCTGGTGGACATCGTCGGGGTGGCCGCCGCGCTGCACGCGCTGGGCGTGAGCGAGGTGGTCTGCGCGCCGCTGCCGCTGGGCACCGGCGGCGTCGACACCGCGCACGGGCTGCTGCCCTGCCCCGCTCCCGCCACCGTCCGGCTGCTGTCCGGCGCGGTGGTGACCGGCACCGACCTGCGCGGGGAGACCGTCACCCCGACCGGCGCCGCGCTGCTGCGCGCGGCGGGCGCGGGCTACGGCCCGCTGCCGCCGATGACCGTGACGGCGACGGGGTACGGGGCGGGCACCCGGGTGCTGGCCGACCGCCCGAACGTGGTGGCGGTGACGCTGGGCCGGCCGGCGGCCGAGCAGTGGGTGGAGGACGTGGTGACCCTGGAGACCAACCTCGACGACGTCACCGGCGAGACCCTCGCGCACACCGTCGCCCGTGCACTCGCCGAGGGCGCGATCGACGCCTGGACGACTGCCGCGGTGATGAAGAAGGGCCGCCCGGCGCACGTGCTACACGTTCTGACGCTTCCTCAGGACACCGAGCGGCTACGGGAGTTGATTCTCGCCGAGACCCGCACTCTGGGCGTCCGGCAGACCCGGCACACCCGGGTCGTGGCCCCCCGCCGGAGCTGGACGGTCGACCTCGACGGCAGCCCGATCCGGGTCAAGCAGGGCCCGTACGGGATCAAGCCCGAGTACGAGGACACGGCGGCCGCCGCCGCCCGTACGGGTCGGTCGCTGGGCACGGTCGCCGAGCGCGCCCGGCTGCTGGCCGCGGAGAACGCCCCGGCCGGGTGGGAGGAGGACCGGGATGACGCGCGCTGACACGGTCGAGGAGAAGGCCGCCGCGCTGCTGGCCGTGGTGCGGGAGGCGGGGCCGGTCGCGGTGGCGTACTCCGGCGGGGCCGACTCCGCCCTGGTGGTGGCCGCGGGCGTAAGGGCCCACGGGCCGGCCGGGGTGCTGGCGGTGACCGGGGTGTCCGAGAGCCTGGCGGCGGGGGAGCTGGCCGCGGCGCGAGCCGTCGCACTGGACCTCGGCGTGACCCATGTGGCCGCCCGGACCGAGGAGTTGGGCAGCCCGGGCTACCGGGCCAACACCCAGGACCGGTGCTACTTCTGCAAGTCCGAGGTGCTCGACACGATCGCCGCGGTCGCCCGCGAGCACGGCTTCGCCCGGGTCGCCACCGGCACCAACGCCGACGACGCCGCGGACCCGTTCCGTCCCGGCATCCGGGCCGGCCGCGAACGCGCGATCCTGACACCTCTGCGCGACACCGGCCTCAGCAAGGCGGACGTCCGGGCCGTCAGCCGGCTGTGGGGCCTGTCCACCTGGGACAAGCCCGCCACCCCCTGCCTGGCCAGCCGGATCCGCTACGGCATCCCCGTCACCGGCCACCGGCTGGCCCGGATCGACCGGGCGGAGACGGCCGTGCGGGTCGCACTCGACGAAGCGGGGCTGCGCTCGGTCCAGCTGCGGGTGCGCGACCTCGGGGAGAGCGTCCGGGTCGAGCTGGACGCCGAGGCGGTGCCGGCGGCAGCCGAACTGGCGGCGCTGCGGGAGGCCGTGGCGCAGGCCGGGTTCGGTGCGGCGCGGGTCGAGGTCGACGGCTTCGCCTCCGGGCGGCTCAACCACGAGCGACCCCAAGACATGGGATGACTTTGCGTCATAGCTACTCTCGAGTCGCAACTATGGGTGGAAATAACCGAGTTACTTTTCAGATTCATCCGACCTCAACTCTTGTCGGGGAGGTTACAGGCTCATAAGGTCCTCGGTACCGCAGGCCCCCGGGATGTCAGGGCGGCCTTCTGGACCAAGGAGATCCAGCACGATGAGGCTTCGCTCCTCGGGAGTCGCCGCGACCGCAGGCGCCGCCGTCCTGCTCGTCGGCACCACCGGCTGCGGCAGCGGCCAGACCGGAAGACCGGAGACGGCCGGCCGGGGGGTGATCGGCATCGACCTGCCCCGCGACGACTCGGACTTCTGGACGTCGTACGAGCGCTACCTGCGGGCCGAGCTCGCCGACGGGTCCGTCCGCACCCTGCCGATCACCAACTCCCACAACAGCGAGGACGGGCTGCGCGACAGCCTGCACGGCTTCGAGAAGGCCGGCGCCAAGGTGGTGGTGATCGCCCCGCAGGCGACCCAGGACACCGACGGCATCCTCAACGGCCTCTACGGCCACGGGATCAGCACCATCACCGTCGACACCGAACCGGAACACGGCGAGGTGTACATGGTGGTCCGCGCCGACAACGTCGAGTACGGCGTCAAGGCCTGCCGGGTCCTCGGCAAGCAGCTCAAGGGCCGGGGCAAGGTCGCCGAGCTGCAGGGCGCGCTGAGCTCCATCAACGCCTACGACCGCAGCCGGGGGTTCGCCTCCTGCATGAAGAGCGAGTTCCCCGGCATCAAGGTGATCGAGCTGGCCACCGAGTGGAAGGGCGACGTGGCGGCCGCCAAGCTCGAGTCCACCCTGGCCGCCAACCCCGACCTCGGCGGCGTCTACCTGCAGGCCGGCGGCGTCTTCCTGGAACCCACCCTCGCCCTGCTGCGCCGCAAGGGGCTGCTCAGGCCCGCCGGGCAGAGCGGCCACATCGCGATCGTCTCCAACGACGGCATCCCGCAGGAGTTCGACGCGATCCGCCGGGGCGACATCGACGCCACCGTCTCGCAGCCCGCCGACCTGTACGCCAAGTACGCGCTGTTCTACGCGCAGGCCGCCGCCGACGGCAAGACCTTCCAACCCGGCCCGACCGACCACCAGTCCACCATCATCTCGCTGCCCAACGGCCTGGAGGACCAGTTGTCCGCCCCGCTGGTGACCAGGGAGAACGTCGACGACAAGTCCCTGTGGGGCAACACCGTCGGCAAGTAGACCGCAGACCGGTCCGCGCACCACCCCACGCGAGGAGTCACGCATGTCCCCCCACCTGAGCCGCCGTCAACTGATCCGGGCAGCCGCCCTCGCCGGCGGCGCCGTCGCATTCGGGCTGCCGCAGCTCGTGCTCGCGGAGAGCGCCCAGGCGTACACCGTGCCGTCCAAGATGGACTGGTGGTACCAGGCCCGCTTCGGCATGTTCATCCACTTCGGCTCGTACAGCCTCCACGGCACGGGCGAGTGGGTGTTCTCGACCGAGAACTGGACCAAGGCCAACTACCAGACCCAGGTCACGGCGCCGTTCAACCCGACCGCCTTCAACGCCGACACCATCGCCGACCTCGCGCAGAAGGCCGGCATGAAGTACCTGGTGATCACCGCCAAGCACCACGAGGGCTTCGCGATGTACGACTCCGCGGTGGCGAGCTTCACCGACACCACCGGCAACACGCCGTACACCCTGCCCAAGTACACCGCCTACAAGAACGACCTGCTGGCCGCGCTGAAGAGCGCCTGCGACGCCCGGGGCATCAAGTTCGGGCTGTACTACTCGATCATGGACTGGAACCACCGCTCGCAGAACAGCAACCACTCGACGAACTACACCGACATGACGTCGATGGCCGCCCGGTCCGCCTACATCACCGACATGAAGGCGCAGCTGCAGGAACTGCTCACCAGGTACGACCCGGCCATCCTGTGGTTCGACGGCGACTGGTGCGCCAACCCCGCCACGCCCACCCTGACCGACTGGTGGACCCAGGCGGACGGCGTCGACCTCTACAACTGGCTGATCGCCCGCAAGCCCGGCCTGATCGTCAACGAGCGGGTCAAGCGGGACGTCGGGCTCGGTGACTTCGCCTGCCCCGAGCAGACCGTGCCGGCCGAGCCGCTCGGGCGGCCGTGGGAGACCTGCGCCACCATGAACGGGGCCTGGGGCTACACCTCGTGGGCGGAGAACTCGTACCGGTCGGTGGCGACCATCCTGCAGGAGTTCGTCACGGTCGCCTCCCGGGACGGCAACTACCTGCTCAACATCGGGCCCAAGGGGGACGGCACGCCCACCCCGGGTTCCGTCACCGTCCTGCAGGGGCTGGGGAACTGGATGGCCGTCAACGGCGACAGCATCTACGGCACCCAGGGCAGCCCGTTCACCGCCGAGCCGTCCTGGGGCAGGTTCACCCGCAAGCCGGGCAAGCTGTTCGCGCACGTGTTCACCTGGCCGGGCAACGGCGTGCTGCCGATCCCGCTGGTGCAGAACACCATCAGCCGCGTCTACCTGATGAGCAACCCGGGGGCCTCGCTCAACTACAGCGTCAGCGGGGGCACCATCAACGTGTCGGTGCCGAGCACCGCGCCGGACGCCGCCGACTCGGTCGTGGTGGTCGAGGTCTCCGGGACGCCGGCCGTGGTCGCCGACGGCGTCTACCAGCTGGTCTGCGCGCGCAGCGGCAAGGCGCTGGACAACGGCAACACCGCCACCGCCGGGAGCCAGGTCATGCAGTGGACCGTCAACGGCGGCTCGCCGCAGCAGTGGCGGCTCACCGCCCTGGAGGCGGGCCGCTACAAGCTGGTGTCCCAGCGCAGCGGGCTGGCGCTCGACAACGGCGGCAGCTCCGGTGCGGGCAGCGCGCTGACCCAGCAGCCGGACAACGGGAGCAACCAGCAGCAGTGGAGCATCGTCGCGCTCGGCGGCGGCGTGTACCAGCTGACCGACCGGGCCGGCGGGATGGCGCTGGACAACGGGAACGGCACCGCGGACGGCCAGACGGCCATCCAATGGACCGTCAACTGGGGTTCTCAGCAGCAGTGGAGTCTGGTCAAGGTCGGCTGATCCACCGGCGGGAACGCCGGTGCCGCCCGTCCCGAGGGACGGGCGGCACCGGGCGTTCGGACCGAAGCGGGATCAGGCCAGCGCGGAGCCCGCCTCGCCGAGCGTCTCGCGCAGCCACTGCTCGAGGCCGGCGACGTGCACGGTCGCCCAGGCGTGGGCGACCTCAGGGCGGCGGCCCGCGATGGCCTCGAAGATCGCACGGTGCTGCTGGCGGGTGTGCGGGACCGCGCCCTCCTCGGTGAGGCCGCGCCAGATCCGGGCCCGCACGGTCGGGCCGGACAGGCCCTCGATCAGCGAGCAGAGCACGGCGTTGCCCGAGCCGGCCGCGATCCGGCGGTGGAACTCCAGGTCGTTGGCGATCAGGTCGTCCAGCGTGGCGTCCTCGCCCAGGCTGTCCAGCACCGCGCCGAGCGCGGTCACGTCCTCGTCGGACATCACCCGGGCGGCCATCGCGGTCGCGGCGGGCTCCAGGATGCGCCGCATCTCCAGGAACTCCAGCACCGTGCTGTCCTGGTGGAAGTCGACGAGGAAGCCCAGCGTGTCCAGCAGCACCTCGGGCGACAGGCTGGTCACGTACGTGCCGTCGCCCTGGCGCACGTCCAGCACCCGGATCAGGGACAGCGCCTTCACCGCCTCGCGCAGCGAGTTGCGGGAGAGTCCCAGCCGCTCGGCGAGGTCGGCCTCCTTCGGGAGCCGCGCGCCGGGCTGCAGCTCGCCGCTCACGATCATGGCCTTGATCTTCTCGATCGCCTCGTCGGTCACTGGCACGGCTTCGTCCTCCTGGTCATCCGGTGGCATGCAGCATAAGTGGGGTCAGAGCTTCCAGACCACGGGCAGCCCCGCGGCCGCGCCGTCCGCCGAGTAGTCGTGGACCACGTCGAGCAGCTCGCCCATGCGGGCCTGCCAGGCGATGTTCACCGGCAGGTGTTCCAACTCCGCGAGCAGCCGGCCGTAGTCCTCGCACTCGAGCAGGTGGAACAGCTCGCAGCCACTGCGCCAGATCGTCCACTCGGCGACGCCCGCCGCGCTGATGGCGGCGGTCAGCTCGGCGGGCACCGAGCGGTGCGCGTCCTCGTACTCCTCGATCCGGTCCGCTCGGACCCGGGTGTGCAGGGCGATCCTCATGACTGCTCCAATGACGGGGAGGTCGGGGTGGGGCCGCGGCTCAGGCGGCGGGGACGGGGACGTGCGCGGGGAGCAGCCCGCGTTCGCGGAGCTCGGCCCACAGCGCGGCGGGCACCGGGCGGTCGAGCGCGGCCGCGGCGTCGCGGACCTCGGCGGCGCTGCGGGTGCCGACCAGGACGGACGCGACGGCCGGGTGCCCGAACGGGAAGTGCAGCGCGGCGGCGCGCAGCGGGACGCCGTGGCGTTCGCAGACGGCCTTGAGGGCGAGGGCGCGCTCGAGTACCTCGGTGGGGGCGGAGGCGTAGTCGAAGGTGGCGCCGGGGCGCGGATCGGCCAGCAGGCCGGAGTTGAACACGCCGCCGACGACGACGCCGACGCCCCGCTCGTGGGCGAGCGGCAGCAGTTCGGCGAGCCCGCCCTGGTCGAGCAGGGTGTAGCGGCCGGCCAGCAGGACGGTGTCGACGTCGGTCTCGCGGACGAAGCGGGCGAGCAGTCCGGACTGGTTCATCCCGGCGCCGATCGCCCCGATCACGCCCTCGGCGCGCAGCCGCTCCAGCTCCGGGTAGGCCTCGTCGATCGCCTGGTCGGCGTGGTCGTCGGGGTCGTGCAGGAAGACCACGTCGATCCGGTCCAGGTCGAGCCGGTTCAGGCTCTCCTCGATCGACTGCCGGACGCCCTCGGCGCTGAAGTCCCAGCGGCGGCGGTGCGTCGCCGGGACGGCGAAGCCGTCGGCGAGGTCGTCGCCGGCGGCGGCCGGCAGCGGGTCGAGCAGCCGGCCGACCTTGGTGGACAGCACGTACGCGTCCCGGGGCAGGCCGCGCAGCGCCGCGCCGAGGCGGCGCTCGGACAGCCCGAGGCCGTAGTGCGGGGCGGTGTCGAAGTACCGGACCCCGGCCTCCCAGGCGGCGGTGACGGCCCGCTCGGCCTCGGCGTCGCTCACCGCGGTGAACAGGTTGCCGATCGCCGCCGCGCCGAAGGCCAGTTCACTGACCGTCACCGCGCTGCGCCCGAGCGGTAGCTGACGCGGCGTCATGAGGTCGGCACCGGCCGCAGGCGCAGGCCGGCCATGCCGCCGTCCACCGCGAGGGAGGTGCCGGTGGTGGAGCCGGCCGCGGGTGAGGCGAGGTAGGCGACGGCGGCAGCCACCTCCTCGGCGCGGACCAGCCGGCCGGTGGGCTGACGGGCGTTCAGGGCGGCGCGTTCGCCCGCCGGGTCGGCGGCGGAGTCGAGCAGCCGGCCGACCCACGGGGTGTCGACGGTGCCGGGGTTGACGCAGTTGACCCGGATGCCCTCGCGGACGTGGTCGGCGGCCATGGCCAGGGTCAGCGACAGGACGGCGCCCTTGCTGGCCGAGTACAGGGCCCGCTGCGGCAGCCCGGCGGTGGCGGCGATCGAGCAGGTGTTGACCACCGCCGCGTGGGCGGAGTCGCGCAGGTACGGCAGGGCGGCGCGGGTGGTGCGGACCAGGCCGAGCACGTTGACGTCCAGCACGCGGTGCCACTGCTCGTCGGGGTTGTCCGCCACGGTGCCGACCGCGCCGATCCCGGCGTTGTTGACCAGGATGTCGATCCCGCCGAGTGCCTCGGCGGCCGCCTCGACGGCGGCGCGGACCGAGGCGTCGTCGGACACGTCGGCGGTGAAGCCGAGCAGCGGTGCCTGCACCGGGGACGGGTCGAGGTCGAGGACGGCCACCTCGGCGCCCCGCTCGGCGAGCAGCCGCGCGGTGGCGAGGCCGATGCCGGAGGCGCCGCCGGTGACCAGGGCCTTGAGCCCGGCGAGGTCACCGCTCATGCCCGGGTCTCCTGCTCCAGCTCGGCCCGCCAGAAGCCGCCGGTCGGGTAGCGGTAGGTGTCCAGCGACGCCTGGTGCATGGCCGCCGAGAAGCCCGGCGTGGTCGGGGCCCGGTAGTGGCCCGCCTCGATGACCACCGGGTCGAGGAAGTGCTCGTGCAGGTGGTCGACGAACTCGATGACGCGGTCCTCGGTGGTGCCGGTCAGCGCCACGTAGTCGAACATCGACAGGTGCTGGACCAGTTCGCACAGGCCCACGCCGCCGGCGTGCGGGCAGACGGGGACGCCGAACTTCGCGGCGAGCAGCAGGATGGCCAGGTTCTCGTTGACGCCGCCGACCCGGGCGGAGTCCAGCTGGAGGACGTCGATCGCGCCGGCCTGGAGCAGCTGCTTGAAGATGATGCGGTTCTGCACGTGCTCGCCGGTGGCGACCTTGACCGGGTGGACGCCGCGGCGCACGGACGCGTGGCCGAGGACGTCGTCGGGGCTGGTGGGCTCCTCGATCCAGTACGGGTCGAACTCGGCGAGCGCGTTGGTCCACTCGATGGCCTCGCCGACGTTCCAGCGCTGGTTGGCGTCGATGGCCATCCGGATGTCCGGGCCGACGGCGGCGCGGGCGGCGCGGCAGCGGCGGATGTCGTCGTCGAGGTCGGCGCCGACCTTCAGCTTGATCTGGGTGAAGCCGTCGGCGACGGCCTGCTGGGCGAGGCGGGTGAGCTTCTCGTCGGAGTAGCCGAGCCAGCCCGGGGAGGTGGTGTAGGCGGGGTAGCCGGTGCGCAGCAGGTGGGCGGTGCGCTCGGCGTGGCCCTGCTTGCCCTTGGTGAGGAGTTCGAGGGCCTCGTCGGGGGTGAGCGCGTCGGCGATGTAGCGGAAGTCGACCTGGGAGACCAGCCACGCCGGGTCGGCGTCGGCGAGCAGCTGCCACAGCGGCTTGCCCTCGCGCTTGGCGGCGAGGTCCCAGACGGCGTTGACCACGGCGCCGATGGCCATGTGCATCACGCCCTTCTCGGGGCCGAGCCAGCGCAGCTGGCTGTCGCCGATCAGGTCGCGGTAGAGCGAGCCGGGGTCGGCGCACAGCTCGGCGACGGGGCGCCCGAGGACGTGCGGGGCGAGCGCGTCGATCGCGGCGACCTGGACGTCGTTGCCGCGGCCGATGGTGAAGGTGAAGCCGTGGCCCTCGTGGCCGTTGTCCGAGGAGCGCAGCACGACGTAGGCGGCCGAGTAGTCGGGGTCCGGGTTCATCGCGTCGGACCCGTCCAGCTCCCGCGAGGTGGGGAACCGGACGTCGTAGGTGTCGACGGCGGTGATTCGCGCGACGGTGGTGGACAAGTGAGTGCCTTTCACGCGTTCCGGAAGGTCTGGCGCTGGGTGCCGAGTCCGTCGATGGACAGCTCGACGGTGTCGCCCTCGCGCAGGTAGGGCGTGCCGGGCAGGCCGAGGGCCACGCCGGCCGGGGTGCCGGTGTTGACGACGTCGCCGGGGCGCAGCACCAGGTACTGGCTCAGGTACCAGACCAGGTACGCGACGTCGAAGATCATGTTCTTGGTGGTGCCGTCCTGCCGGACCTCGCCGTTGACGGCCAGGTGCAGGCCGAGTGCCTGCGGGTCGCCGGCCTCGTCCGGGGTGACCAGCCAGGGGCCGAGCGGGTTGAAGGTCTCGCAGGACTTGCCGAGGTCCCACTGGCTGGAGTACTCGATCTGGAACTCGCGCTCGGAGACGTCGTTGCTGATCGTGTAGCCGGCGATGCACGCGGCGGCCTCGGCCGGGCTCTCCAGGTAGCGGGCCTCGCGCCCGATGACGACGGCGAGTTCGACCTCCCAGTCGGTCTTCACCGAGTTCCGGGGGATCAGCACCTGGTCGTACGGGCCGACCACGGTGGAGGGGTCCTTCATGAAGACCACCGGCCGCTCGGGGACGGCCGCCCCGGTCTCCGCCGCGTGGTCGCGGTAGTTGAGGCCGATGCAGACCACCTTGCCGGGCCGGGCCACCGGCGCACCGACGCGCAGGCCCGCCACGTCCACGCTCGGCAGCGAGCCCTCCGCCAGCGCCGCCCGGACCCGGTCGATCCCGCCGGAGGCGAGGAACGCCCCGTCCAGGTCGTCGGTCAGGCCGCTGAGGGCGTACGCGCTTCCGTCCTGGTCACGGACGACGGGCGCCTCCGCGCCCGGTTCGCCAACTCGAAGCAGCTTCATGACGGGCTCCCAAACTCATCGGATGAATCAGCGGTGTGCTGACCATACGGCGAAGGGCGGCCCGGTGCAAGAAGTCCTCCGATGTTTGCGGCTGGTCGGAGCCGTGACCCGTCGATGTGTGCAGGTCGGGGCGGGCCTTGGCGGGGCCGGGCCGGGCGGACGGACACGCGGGAGTAACGACCCGGAATTCATCCGAGCTCTTCTCTTGTCAGGGGGATTGCGGACTCGTAAAGTCCTCCGCACCGCAAGCCATCCGATGACTTCCCCGAAGTTGGCCCAGCCAAGGAGACCAGCACCATGAAGCCTCGCTCCTCCAGAATCGCGGCGACCGCCGCTGCCGTGGTCCTCATGGCCGGGTTCGCCACGGCCTGCAACCGCGGCAGCGACTCCGGCGGGTCCGCGTCCGGCAAGCCGGCCATCGGCATCGACCTGCCCCGGGCGGACTCCGACTTCTGGAACTCCTACGCGCAGTACATCAAGCAGGACACCGCCGCCGCGGGCACGAACACGCTGCCGATCAGCAACTCGCAGAACGACGTGACCAAGCTGGTCGCCAACGTCCAGGTGTTCCAGAACACCGGCGCCAAGGCCGTGGTGATGGCCCCGCAGGACACCGGCGCGATCGCCTCCACGCTGGACGCGCTGTCCGCGAAGAAGATCCCGGTGGTCAGCGTCGACACCCGCCCCGACAAGGGCAACGTCTACATGGTGGTCCGCGCCGACAACCGTGCGTACGGCACCAAGGCCTGCGAGTTCCTCGGCAAGCAGCTCGGCGGCAAGGGCAAGGTCGCCGAACTCCAGGGCGCGCTGAGCTCCATCAACGGCCGCGACCGCTCCGAGGCCTTCGCCGCCTGCATGAAGGAGCAGTTCCCCGGCATCCAGGTGATCGAGCTGGCCACCGACTGGAAGGGCGACGTCGCCTCCGCCAAGCTCCAGACCACGCTGGCCGCCAACCCCGACCTCGGCGGCATCTACATGCAGGCCGGCGGCGTCTTCCTGCAGCCGACCCTCGCGCTGCTCCAGCAGAAGGGCCTGCTCAAGCCCGCCGGGCAGCCCGGCCACATCGCCATCATCTCCAACGACGGCATCCCGCAGGAGTTCGACGCCATCCGCAAGGGCGACATCGACGCCACCGTCTCCCAGCCCGCCGACCTGTACGCCAAGTACGCGCTGTTCTACGCGCAGGCCGCCGCCGACGGCAAGACCTTCCAGCCCGGCGCCACCGACCACCAGTCCACCATCATCCAGCTGCCCAACGGCCTGGAGGACCAGCTGTCCGCCCCGCTGGTGACCAAGGACAACGTCGACGACAAGGCCCTGTGGGGCAACAACATCAGCAAGTGACGACCCGTCAGCACCCGGTGCCGCGGCCGGCCGGCGCCGGCCGCGGCACCGGGCCGGTTCCGAAAGGACTCCCCGCCATGGCGGACCCCAGCCCCGTCCGGGGCCCCGTCGTCGAGGCCGACGGGATCTCCAAGCGCTTCGGCGCCACCGTCGCCCTCAGCGACGCCCGCATCTCGGTCGCCCCCGGCGAATCGCACGCCCTGGTCGGGCGCAACGGCGCGGGCAAGTCCACGCTCGTCTCGATCCTGACGGGCCTTCAGCCGGCCGACACCGGCACCCTGCGGTTCGACGGCGAACCCGCCCCCGCCCCGGGGGACACCGACGCCTGGCGGTCCAAGGTCGCCTGCGTCTACCAGCGCTCCACCATCATCCCGGCGCTCACCGTCGCCGAGAACCTGTTCCTGAACCGGCAGTCCCAGGGCCCGCTGCGCCCGATCAGCTGGAAGCAGCTGCGCACCAGGGCGAGCGAGCTGCTCGGCGAGTACGGCGTGGACGTCGACCCCACCGCCCGCGCCGAGGACCTCGGCGTCGAGCAGCGCCAGTTCGTGGAGATCGCCCGGGCGCTGTCCTTCGGCGCCCGCTTCATCATCCTCGACGAGCCGACCGCCAAACTCGACGCCCGCGGCATCGAGCGGCTCTTCGACAAGCTGCGCGAACTCCAGGCGCAGGGCGTCGCCTTCCTGTTCATCTCGCACCACCTGCAGGAGGTCTACGACCTCTGCCGCACCGTCACCGTCTACCGCGACGCGCGGCACATCGTCACCGCTCCGGTCGCCGAACTCGACCAGCAGGCGCTGGTCGAGGCGATGACCGGCGAGCGCTCCAAGGGCACCGAGCCCTCCTGGTCGGTCACCGGCCGGACCGTCGGCGACGGTGCGCCGCTGCTGGAGGTCGCCGGGCTGAGCCTCAAGGGCAGCTACCAGGACGTGTCGCTGAGCGCCCGCCCCGGCGAGGTGGTCGGCCTGGCCGGCTCCGCCGCCAGCGGCAACGTGCAGCTCGGCGAGACCCTGGCCGGTCTGCTCAAGCCCGCCGACGGCACCGTCACCGTCGCCGGCCAGCCCGTCCGCACGGGCAGGGTGCCCGCCGCGCTCGCCGCCGGCATCGGCTTCGTCCCCGAGGACCGCCACCTGCAGGGCCTCGTCCCGCAGCGCAGCGTCGCCGAGAACGCCACCCTGACCGTCACCGACCAGCTCGGCCCGTTCGGCACCGTCCTGCCCTCGCGCACCCGGGAGTTCGCCGAGCGCATGATCGGCGAACTCGACATCAAGACCCCCGGCCCCGGCACCGCGGTCTCCGCACTGTCCGGCGGCAACCAGCAGAAGGTCGTCATCGCCCGCGCGCTCGCCGCGGAGCCGCACGTCCTGGTCGCCATCCGGCCCACCAACGGCGTGGACATCAAGTCCAAGGAATCCCTGCTCGGCACGATCCGCCAGGTCGCCGACCGCGGCCGCAGCGCCCTGATCGTGTCCGACGAACTCGACGACCTGCGGGTCTGCGACCGCGTCCTGGCCATGTTCCACGGCCGGGTGGTCGCCGAATTCGCACCCGGCTGGAGCGACGAACAACTGGTCGCCGCCATGGAGGGCATGGCCGGCCCGAACGACCCGGAGGAAACCCGATGAGCCCCACCACTGAGGCCCGCCCGCGCCCGGCCACCGCCGCCCCCGCAGGCCGCCGCCTCGAACTGGCCCGCTACCGCGACCTGTCCCTGGTCCCGGTCCTGCTGGTCCTCTGCGTCATCGGCTTCGCCGTCTCGCCGGCGTTCCTGACCTCCGCCAACCTGCTCGGCGTCGGCCAGTCGGCCACCGAGCTCAGCGTGCTCGTGCTCGCCGAGGCGCTGATCCTGATCGCCGGCCGGATGGACCTCTCGCTGGAGTCCACCATCGGCGTCGCCCCCGTCATCGCGGTGTGGCTGGTGCTCCCCGACCACGGCGCCCGCTTCAACGGCCTCGGCCTGTTCCCCGCCTGGACGGTCATCCCGCTGTGCCTGGCCGTCGGCGCGGCGATCGGCGCCGTCAACGGCTTCCTGATCCTCAAGCTGCGGCTCAACGGCTTCATCGTCACGCTCGGCGCGCTCACCCTGCTGCGCGGCCTCCAGATCGGCATCTCGCAGGGCCAGTCGATCATCAACCTGCCGTCGTCCTTCACCTACCTGGGCAGCGCGAGCTGGTTCGGCGTGCCCGCCGCGATCTGGATCTGCGCCCTGCTGTTCGCGGCCGGCGGCTGCGCGCTCGCCTGGCTGCGCCACGGCCGCGCGCTGTACGCCATCGGCGGCAACGCCGAGGCCGCCCGCGCCGCCGGCATCCGGGTCGACCGGATCACCTGGACCGTGCTGATCCTCGGCAGCCTGCTGGCCGCCTTCGCCGGCATCCTCTACACCGGCCACTACGGCTCGATCTCCGCCGACCAGGGCAACGGCTGGATCTTCCAGGTCTTCGCCGCCACCGTCATCGGCGGCGTCAGCCTCAACGGCGGCCGCGGCACCCTGTTCGGCGCCCTCACCGGCGTCCTGACGCTCCAACTGGTGCTCAACGTGATGACCCTGGCCGGGGTGCCGCCGCTGTGGAACCAGTGCCTCAACGGCGCGATCATCATCGTCGCGCTGATCATCTCCCGCTTCGCCTCCGGCGAGAAGCAGGAGTAGTCACGACGGGTCCGCGGTCAGGGCCAGACCAGCAGGACGGGACACGGGGCGTGGTCCACCACGTAGCGGCCGGCCGGGCCGAGGCTGTGCGGGCCGCGGTGGGAGCGGGAGCCGTCGCGGGCGAGCAGCAGCAGCTCGGCGCCCTCGGCCGCGGCGACCACCTCGCGCTCCACCCTGCCCTCGCGCAGTACCTGCGTGCAGGCCCGGCCCAGGCGTTCGGCGGCGGCCCGGAGCAGCTCCTCGCCGCCGGCGCTCGCGAGCTGCTCCACCCGGGTCCCCGGATCGGCGCCCCAGCCCTCGGCGGGGCCCCGCGGGTCGGGGTGGCCGCGGCCGAGCAGTCCGGCGAACGCACCGTGGGCGGCGGCGGGGACCGCGGCGGCCGCGACGTACAGCAGGACGACCTCCGCGTCGGCCGGGGCGTGGGCCCGCGCGGCGTCCACGCAGGCCGGCCAGGTCCCCTCGGCGATCCACACGATCACGGCCATGGCGGTCACCCTCCGAACACGTGCAGCGACCCCCAGAGTGCCACCACCGCCGCGGCCAGGGAAGCAGGCACGGTCAGCAGCCCGAGCCGGGTGAACTCCCCGAGGCCGACCTCGGCGTCGTGGGCGTGCACGATGCGCCGCCACAGCAGGGTGGCGAGCGACCCGGCGTACGTCAGGTTCGGGCCGATGTTCACCCCCAGCAGCACCGCGAGGACCGCGCCCGGACCGGTCGGCGCCGCCAGCGGGAGCAGGACCAGGGTGGCCGGCAGGTTGTTGATCACGTTCGCCAGCACCGCCGCCAGCGCGGCCACCCCGAGCAGCGCCGCCAGGCCGCTGCCGGTCGGCACCAGGTGGCCGAGCGCACCGGCGAGGCCGTTGTCCACCACCGCGCGCACCACGATCCCCAACGCCAGGACGAAGGCCAGGAACGGCACGCTCGACGCCTTCACGATCGCCACCGGCGTGGTGCGCCGCCGGGCCAGCGCGCGCACCGCGAGCACCAGGGCACCCGCCAGCGCCGCCCACGCCGGGTCGATCCCGACGGCCGAGGCGACCACGAAGCCGGCCAGCGTGCCCGCGATGGTCAGCAGCGCGAACAGCGGCATCCGCGGCGCCTCCGCGCCGTGCCCGGCGCCCGGGCCCGCGTCCAGGTCGGCCGCGAAGTAACGGCGGAACACCACGTACTCGACGCCGATCGCCACCGCCCACGGCAGCGCCATCAGCGCGGCGAAGCGGACGAAGCCCAGGCCGCTGGCCGCGAACGCCAGCAGGTTGGTCAGGTTGGAGACCGGAAGCAGCAGCGACGCGGTGTTCGACAGGTGCGTGCAGGCGTAGACGTGCGGCTTCGGCCGGGCGCCCAGCCGCGCGGCGGTGGCGAACACCACCGGCGTCAGCAGCACCACCGTGGCGTCCAGGCTGAGCACCGCGGTGACCACCGAGGCGACCGCGAACACCTGCACCAGCAGCCGCCGCGGCCGACCCGCCGAACTGCGGGCCATCCACGCCCCGCAGGCGTGGAACAGGCCCTCCTCGTCGCACAGCTGCGCCAGCACCAGCACCGCGGCGAGGAAGCCGATCACCGGGCCGAGCCGGGCGGCCTCCTGCGCCGCGTCCGCCCACGGGATGGCGCCCGTCACCACGACCAGGCCCGCGGCCGGTACCGCGACCACCGCCTCCGGCCAGCCGAACGGTCGCACCACCGCGCAGACCAGCACCACGGCCAGCAGGACGACGGACAACACCTCGGCGAACGACGAGCTCAGCACCCGATTCCTTCCGGAACATGACGGACAAAACCATCATCGAACCAGACCGGGCGGTCGACGCGGTAACCGCTGACGGAAGATCAGATCGCTTCTTCCCGCAACGGGCCTTCGATAGTACGGTCGCGCGCATCACCCCATCGCGCACGGAGGACTCCGCATGTCCGCACGCTACTTCGAGGACTTCGCCGGCGGCCGCGGCGGGCTGGCGCCGCGCGCGGTCCTGGACTCCGACGCCCCCCGGATCGACCTCAACGGCCCGTGGGCGTTCCGGTTCTCACCCACCCTGCGCACCGAGCCGGACGGCTTCCAGGACCCGCACTTCGACGACGCGTCCTGGGACACCCTCGCCGTCCCCTCGCACTGGCAGCTGCGCGGCCACGGCCGACCGATCTACGTCAACGTCGCCTACCCGATCCCGCTCGACCCGCCGTTCGTCCCGGACGAGAACGAGACCGGCGACTACCGCCGCACGTTCGACCTGCCGGAGTCCTGGACGGGCCTGCCCGCCGTGCTGCGCTTCGAGGGCGTGGACTCCTGCGCCCGGATCTGGCTCAACGGCACCGAGCTCGGCGTGACCTACGGCAGCCGGCTGCCCGCCGAGTTCGACGCGACCGCGGCGCTGCGCCCCGGCCGCAACGTGCTGGCCGTCCGGGTGCACCAGTTCTCGGCCGGCACCTACCTGGAGGACCAGGACACCTGGCGCCTGTCCGGCATCTTCCGCGACGTGTCCCTGCTGGCCCGCCCGGCGGGCGGGATCCGCGACGTGTTCGTCCACGCCGACTACGACGCGGCCACCGGAGCGGGCCGGCTGCGGGTGGAGACCGACGCGGACGCGCCCGTGCGGATCAGCGTCCCCGACCTCGGGATCGACGGCCGGCCGGCCGAGGAGACCTTCGAGTTCCCCGCCGTGCGGCCGTGGAGCGCGGAGCAGCCGCACCTGTATGAGGCCTGGCTGAGCACCGCGAGCGAACGCGTCCGGGTCAGGGTCGGGTTCCGCACGGTGGCCGTCGGCGAGGACGGGGTGCTCCGGGTCAACGGGCGCCGCGTGGTGCTGCGCGGGGTCAACCGGCACGAGTTCGACCCCGACCACGGCCGCACCCTCTCCGCGGAGACCATGCGCCGCGACGTGGAACTGATGAAGCGTCACCACGTCAACGCCGTCCGCACCGCCCACTACCCGCCGCACCCCGCCTTCCTCGACCTGTGCGACGAGCTGGGCCTGTGGGTCGTCCTCGAATGCGACCTGGAGACCCACGGCTTCGAGTACGCCGACGCCGAGCGCTGGCAGCGCAACCCGTCCGACGATCCGCGCTGGCACGACGCCTACCTGGACCGCGCCCGGCGCACCGTGGAGCGCGACAAGAACCGCCCCAGCGTCATCCTCTGGTCGCTGGGCAACGAGGCCGGTGACGGCCGCAACCTGCGCGCCATGGCCGACCTGGTGCGCCGGCGCGACCCCGCCCGGCCGATCCACTACGAGGGCGACCGGCTCAGCGAGTACACCGACGTGCACGGCGAGATGTACCGCCCGCCCGCCGCGGTCGCCCGGATCGGCCGCGGACAGCTGCTCCCCGGCGAGATCTCCTACCCGGCGCAGGCCGGCGCCGGCGACCCCGCGGACGACCCGCGCAACCGCAAGCCCTACCTGCTGACCGAGTTCGCCCACGCGATGGGCAACGGACCGGGCGCCCTGGCCGAGTACGTGCGGCTCTGGGACGAACACCCGCGGCTGCAGGGCGGCTTCGTGTGGGAGTGGACGGACCAGGGCCTGCGCACCCACGACGCCCAGGGACGCGAGTTCTTCGGCTACGGCGGCGACTTCGGCGAGGACCTGCACGACGGCAACTTCATCTGCGACGGCCTGGTCTTCCCCGACCGCACCCCCTCGCCCGGGCTGCTGGAGTACGCCAGGGCCATCGCGCCCGTCCGGATCGGCCCCGGGTCGACGCCGGACACGCTGACCGTCGAGAACCGCTACGAGGTGCTGGACCTCACCCACCTGCGGTTCAGCTGGTCGCTGGCCCGCGAGGGCGTCGAGCTGGCCGCGGGCGAGCTGCCGACGCCGAAGCTGGCCGCGGGGGAGCGGGGCGAACTCCCGCTGCCCGCGCCGGAGCCCGCCGACGGCGCAGGCGAACTCTGGCTCACCGTCCAGGCGGAGCTGGCCGAGGCCACCGACTGGGCGCCCGCCGGCCACCCGGTCGGCTGGGGCCAACTCCCGCTCACCGCAACGGACACGCTTGTGGCACCTGAGCGCGGCCGCCCCGCGGGCACGCCGGTGGCGCCGCGCACCGCGGACGGGCACCTCCTGCTCGGTCCGGGCCGCTTCGACCCTGCCACCGGAACCCTGCTCGGCCTCGGCGAACTGCCGCTCCAGGGACCACGGTTGAACCTGTGGCGGGCTCCCACCGACAACGACCGCGGCTGGTCGAGCAACGACGCCGCCTACTGGCAGGCCCGCGGCCTGGACCGCCTGCGGCACCGCACGGTGTCCGTCACCGCCGACGACCGGGGGCTCATCGTCGTGGTCCGCAGCGCCGCCGCCGCGGTCGGCTGCGGCTACCTGACCACCTATCAGTGGTCCAGCGGCGGCGACGACCTGCGCCTGCGCGTGCACACCGAGCCGGTCGGGCACTGGCCCGAGCGGGCCGAGGACCCCACCGAGCCGATGGCCGACGCCGAGCTGCCGCCCGAGGAGTACCGGGAGCTGCTCCGCCGGAACGCCGCGCGCTCCGTCGCCCGGATCGGCCTCGACTGGCAGCTGCCCGCCGACTGCGCGCAGGTCGAGTGGTTCGGCGCCGGCCCGGGGGAGGCCTACCCGGACTCCCGCCACGCCGTCCGGATCGGCCGCTTCCGTGCCACGGTCGACCAGTTGCAGACCCCGTACGTGCGCCCGCAGGAGAACGGCAACCGGGCCGACGTGCGGTGGTTCGAGATCGGCGACGGCGCCGCCCGCGGCCTGCGGGTGACCGGCGAGCAGCCGTTCCAGCTCGCCGCCCGCCGCTGGACCGACCGTGAACTCGCCGCGGCCGCCCACCCCACCGTGCTGACCCCCGGCCCGGTGGTCCACCTGCACACCGACCACGCCGTCCAGGGCCTGGGCAGCGCCTCCTGCGGCCCCGGCATCCTGCCCCAGCACCGGCTGGAACTCGGCCCCGCGGACTTCGCCCTGGTCCTCACCCCGCTGTACTGACGCACCGAAACGGTGGGGCCGGAGAGCAGATGCTCTCCGGCCCCACCGCGTCGGGTCACGCCACTACTGGATGGTCCACGCCTGGTGGGACTGGTTGACGGCGTTCGACTGGTCGGTGGTGGCACCGTTGGCGGTCGACGCGCCGGTCACCTCCAGGACCTGCCGGCTCTCGTAGTTGCGAAGCAGGTAGCCGCCGCTGGTCGGCTCGAAGTACCACAGCTGGTTGTTGCCGCCGCTGTAGGTGGACTGGTCCGCGGCGGTCGTCCGCCAGTGGCTGTTCCACGGGATCTCGAGGGCCTTGCCGCTGTACCGGTTCACGATCTTGACGAGCTGGCCGCTCACCGGGGTGATGCTCCACTGCTGGTTGTTGCCGCCGGTGCTCGGCCACTGGTTGACGCTCGCGCCGTCGGCGGTGTTGAAGTTGTAGTCGTCCAGCACCTGACCGCTGTTGACGTTCTTGATGGTGTAGAAGGACGACGGGTTGGTGCTCGGGGCGCCGGTTGCGGCAGCCTGCGCTCCGCCGGCCTGCTGGACGCTGAAGTCCGTGATGAAGAAGTACTGGCCGTCGGTCTTGGCGACCCGCACGTAGCGGAAGGCCTGGCGGACGTCGATGTCACCGGTGAGCGTCGAGGCGAACGGCAGGGTGCCGGTCTGGCGTCCCAGGACGGTGTAGCTGCCGAAGTTCGGGTCGTTGGAGCCCCGGACCTCGAAGTTGCCGCGGGTCGAGGACTGGTCCAGGTCCTGACGGGTGGTCAGCGAGAACTGGCCGAGCTGGTAGGACTGGCCGAGGTCGACCTGCCACCAGGCCGAGGTGTCGGTGCCGGTCGGCGACCAACCGGTCGAGCTGTTGTTGTCGACGGCCTTGGAGGCCTCGGTGCCCGTGCCGAAGACCGACGAGGAGGTCGCGGTCCTGTTCCAGGCGAGGTTCGGCCACAGTGTCATCCACTGGTAGCCGGACTCCAGGCCGGAGGCCTTGATCACCGTGTCGCCGGACGAGGCGTTGTTGGTGAGCGTGACGTTGGTGCCGTTGCGGTTCTGGTTGATGGACACGTCGGGGTTCGACAGCACGTTGTTCGAGACGGTCATGTTGTCCGACCCCTCGTCCAGGTAGATGCCGGCGACGGCCGAGGCGCAGGTGGCCGCGGTCCGAATCACGTCGTGGACGTAGTTGTTGTTGATGACCGTGCCGGGGTCGTTCGACAGGTGGTAGATGCCGGCCGAGTCGCACAGCCGGTTCATCACGTTGCCGATCCGGTTGTAGCTGACGCTGTTGCCGCCCTCGGCGTTGGCCGCCGCCTGCCAGCCCCAGCCGAGCGAGATGCCCGCCCACGGGGTGTCGGAGATGTCGTTGTGGTCGATGGTGGTGCTGTTGACGAAGCCCGCGTTGATGCCCGCGGTGCCGAGGTAGTCCTCGCCGACCCGGGTGATCAGGTTGTCCTTCACGGAGACGTTCTTGACCACCTCCCGGGCGTCCTCACCGGCCGGTGTGGTGGGCGGGTTGTAGACCGAGTGGTACTCCACCGTCGGGTCGGAGAACTTGCCGACCATGATGCCGTTGCCGGCGATGTCGTAGATGTAGTTGCCGATGGCGCTGCTGTTGTGGACACCGTGCCAGAGGTCGAGCGCGGTGGAGCCGAGCTGCGTGAAGACGTTGCCCGTGAAGGAGATGTTGTCTGCGTCCTGGACCTGGACGGCGGCCGGCGGTCGACCGACGGTCTGCTGGTTGGAGGTGTTGGCCGTGAGGTTGTAGTTGCCGCCCTGGGCGTTCAGGTAGCCGTTGTTGCCGGCCTCCATCCAGGTGGTCCGGGTGAAGGTGAGCCCGGAGAACCGCAGGTCGTGGGCGGGGCTGTTGAGGCTGGTGCCCTGGACGTTGAAGAGGGTCTGGACCGTCGGCGCCTTCACGGAGGCGTTGGACATGTCCTCGCCGGGGCGGGGCTTGTAGTAGACGGTCTGCGCGGCCGTGTCGACGTAGAACTCGCCCGGCTCGTTGAGGAACTCGTGGGCGTTCTCGAAGTGGAACGGCGAGTTGTCGGAGAGCTGCGGCCACGGGCGCTGGAACAGGATGCCCGCCTCGTGGTCCTGGATCGAGATGTTGGCGGTGCTGCCCGCGGTGCTGATCGACTTCAGTCGCAGGTAGCTCTCGCCCCACTGCGTCTCCAGCATCATCTCGACCTGGTTCAGGTTTCCCCAGTTCGAGGTCTGCGAGGCGAGCACCTTGAGCTGCTTGTTGGTGGTGTCGCTGCCCTGCAGGTTGAAGTCGGTGCCGGCGTCGGGGTAGCGGGCGCGGGTGGCGCGGACCCCGTTGACGTACAGCTGCCGGAAGTTGAGGGACCCGATCGACGCCTTGTACTCGCCGTTGCTCGCCGCGGTCCAGCCGGTGATCGCCTGGCCGCCGCTGATCACCGGGTCTCGCCGTTGTACGCCTGGTAAACGACCGTGTGGCCGTTGGTGCCGGAGTCGCCGGTGCCGAAGGTGATCGGGGCGCTCAGCGGGTAGGTGCCGCCGCGCAGGTTCACCACGATGTCGTCGGACATGTTCGAGTCGATTGCGCGGACCGCGTTCTGGGCCGCCTGGACGGTCCGGAACGCCGAGGCGGTGCTGGTTCCCGAGTTGCTGTCGCTGCCGTTGACCGGGTCGACGTAGAAGTTCGTCGTGGCCGCGTAAGCGGGTTGAACGGGCAGCGCCGCCGCACACACGGCCACTGCCGCCACGAGCGCCTTGACGGTGCCGGCGCCTATCCGTAGGGGTCTCATCTGTGGTGTCCTCCTCCAAGCCCCCGGCCTCTTATGAGTTGCATTTATCAAGCCAACTGACCATCCCTGTCAAGGAGATTGGCATCCCTATTTTTCGCCGGTGCAACACGGACGACATCGACCCGTGCCTGATGCGGGGTCAGCTTCGGGGCTGTACGGAGCAGAGAACTACCAGCTCATAGCCGTCGCGGCGTCGTCCGTCGGCGCGCAGGTCTGGCGCGTTCGACGGCCGCGGTGGCGAAATGAGTACGACTCATGTGGACCAAAATGTGTCGCCATCCGAGCCCACCGGATGGCTGGTGCCGTCGGACGCGACCTAGGCTGGGAGCCGAGCCGGAATCGCGTTCCGGTGTGCCCGGCCCCGGGACGGAGGCAAGGCGTGGAGACGGCTGACAGGCGGGACGCCCCCACGGCTGTCGTCGTGGTGGACCCGGACGGCGTGGTGAGGGGCTGGAGCGACGGCGGGCGGCTGCTGTTGGGCTGGACGGCGCAGGAGACCGTCGGGCGCCCCGCGGCGGACCTGCTGGTCGATCCTCCGCCCGGATTCCCCGCGAGTCGCGACACCGGCCCGGGCCGCGTGCTCACCCTGCGCCACCGGGACGGCTCCACGGTGGACGCCGTGATGACGGTACACGCCCTGCGCGACGCCGACGGCGGGGCGCCGAGCCGCGTGGTGACCTTCCAGCGCTGGGGGCGCCGCCCGGTGATCGCCGACCGGGCCTTCGAGCAGTGCCCCTTCGCCCTGGGGGTCTACGACCCCGAACTGCGGTTCCTGTGGATCAACGCCGTCGCGGGCCGGGTGATCGCGCACACGGAGCAGCAGGTGCTCGGTGAGAGGTACCGCGAGCTGTTTCCCGAGCTCGACGGCCTGGCGTACACCAACAAGCTCGCCGAGGTCGCCAGGACGGGCCGACCCGCGCGGCTGATCACGGTCTTCCGCCCGCTCGGCAGCAACTACGCCAACGCCTGGGCCACCAGCATGTGGCCCGTCCGGGACGACGAGGGCAACGTCCGCGCGGTCGCCAACTGGGGCTTCGACATGAGCGCCGAGTACTGGGCCCGGCAGCGGCTGCTCGTCCTGGGCGAGGCCAGCAGCGGCATCGGCCAGACCCTCGACGTGGTCAGCACCGCCGAGGAACTGGCCAGGACCTCGGTGCCGGGCTTCGCCGACCTGGTCACCGTCGACCTGTTCGAGGAGGTGCTGCGCGGGGACGAACCGCCGCTGTCCGCGGCGTTCACGGTCGACGGGACCGTCGCGCTCAGACGGGTCGGCCGGCACGGCGGGAACGGGGACGCGGACGGGCGTCCCGAGTCCGCGCCGACGGTCCACTACTCCCCGCACTCCCTCGCGGTCCGCTGCATGGCCGCCGGCCGGTCGACGGTGCAGCTCGCCTCCGAACCCGGCCCGGGCGGCGAATGGGGCTTCGGCCCCGGGCTCGCCGCCGACCCGGCCCACTGGCCGCCGGGCAACCCGGTGATCGACGGGACCATCGCCGCGAAGGGGCTGACCGGCCGGATCACCGTGCCGCTCAGGGCGCGCGGCGCGCTGCTCGGCGTCGTCGCCTTCGCCCGCAACGACCGGCCGGAGAGCTTCACCGCCGACGACCTGATCCTCGCCGAGGAGCTGACCGCCAAGGCGGCCGTGGCCATCGACAACGCCCGCCGGTACACCCGCGAGCACACCACCGCGCTGACCCTCCAGCGCAGCCTGCTGCCGCAGGGGCTGCCCAGCCAGGAGGCGATCGAGGTGGCCTGCGGCTACCTGCCCGCCGGAGCCGGCGCGGGAGTCGGCGGCGACTGGTTCGACGTCATTCCGCTGTCCGGCGCCCGGGTCGCCCTGGTCGTCGGCGACGTCGTCGGGCACGGCCTGCACGCCTCGGCCAGCATGGGCCGGCTGCGCACGGCGGTCCGCACGCTGGCCGACGTGGACCTGCCGCCGGACGAGCTGCTGACCCACCTGGACGACCTGGTCATGCACCTCCGCAGCGGCTTCCAGTCCGACGCCGTCTTCGACTCGACCGGCGAGTCCGGCGCGACCTGCCTGTACGCCGTCTACGACCTGGTCTCCCGCCGCTGCTCGCTGGCGAGCGCCGGCCACCCGCTGCCGCTGGTCATCGCACCGGACGGCACCAGGACCCCGGTGGCCGCCCGGCCGGGACCGCCGCTCGGCATCGGCGGACTGCCGTTCGAGGCGGCCGAGTTCGAACTGCCCGAAGGCAGCCTGATCGCCCTGTACACCGACGGGCTGGTGGAGAGCCGCGCGCGCGACTCCGACGAGGGGACCGCCGAACTGCTGCGCGTCCTGAACGAGCCGGCCGGCTCGCTGCAGGCCCTCTGCGACGCGGCGATGACCGCCGTGCTCCCCGACCAGCGCACGGACGACGCCGCCCTGCTGCTCGCGCGGACCCACGCGCTCCCGCCCGACCACGTCGCCGTCCTGGACGTCGAGCCGGACTTCGCGCAGGTGCCGCACGCAAGGCAGTTCGCCGTCGACCGGCTGGAGGCCTGGGGCATGGCGGAGGCGGCGTTCGTCACCGAACTGGTCGTCAGCGAGCTGGTCACCAACGCCATCAAGTACGGCGAGCCGCCGATCAGGCTGCGGCTGATCCGCGACTCCTCGCTGGTCTGCGAGGTCGCCGACGCCAGCGAGACCACCCCGCACCTGCGCCGCGCGCGCACCTTCGACGAGGGCGGCCGGGGACTGATGCTCGTCGCCCAGCTCACCCAGGGCTGGGGCACCCGGCACACCACCCACGGCAAGACCATCTGGTGCGCCCAGACGATCAGCCTGCCGTGACGCCCGGGCTCACCCGGCGGCCGGCCCGCGCGGCACGTCCGGCCTGATCAGCCCCGCGGCGCGCAGGTCGTCCCAGAGGGATTCGGGCACGGCGCTCCGGTACAGCTCCGCGTTGCGTGCCACCTGCTCGGGGCTGCGCATGCCGAGGGTGACGTTGACGACCGCGGGGTGGGTGTACGGGAAGGCGATGGCGGCGGCGGGCAGGGTGGTGCCGTGCGCCTCGCAGACCTCGGCGATCGCCAGGGCCCGCGCGACCAGCTCCGGCGGGGCGTCCCGGTAGTCGTACTTCATCCCGGCGGCGGGCCGGTCGCGGGAGAGCAGGCCCGAGTTGAAGACGCCGACCGCGACGACGCCCTTGCCGTGCTCCTGCGCGGCGGGCAGCACGTCGTCCAGCGCCGACTGGTCCAGCAGCGTGTAGCGGCCGGCCAGCATCACCACGTCGGCGGCGGTCTCGCGCAGGAAGCGGGCGAGCATCGCCGACTGGTTCATGCCGGCGCCGATCGCGCCGATCACGCCTTGGTCGCGCAGCTCCGCGAGCGCGGGCACCGCCTCCTCGGCGGCCGGCTGCCAGTGGTCGTCGGGGTCGTGGACGTAGACGACGTCGAGGCGGTCCAGGCCGGTGCGGGCGAGCGAGTCCTCGATCGACCGCAGGACGCCGTCGCGGCTGAAGTCCCAGCGGCGGCACAGGTCGTCGGGGACGGCGAAGCCCTCGTCGTCGGTGCCGGTGGGCCGGGGGTTGGGCACCAGCAGGCGGCCGACCTTCGAGGACAGGACGTAGGAGTCCCGGGGCCGGTCGCGCAGGGCCTGTCCGAGGCGCTCCTCGGACAGGCCGAGGCCGTAGTGGGGCGCGGTGTCGAAGTAACGGACACCGGCGTCCCAGGCCGCGTCGACGGCGGCGATCGCCTCCTCGGCCGGGGTGGCCTTGTACAGGTTGCCGATGACGGCGGCGCCGAAGCCGAGCCCGGTGAGGGCGACGGGCGTGCCGGGGATCTCGCGTTGCTGCAAGGGGTGCTCCTGGGTCAGCGTTGGCGGGGAGGCGTCGCGGCCGGGTGCGGGGCCGCTCAGCGGCCGAGCCACCCGCCGTCGACGGGCAGGACGACGCCGTGGACGTAGGCGGCGGCGTCCGAGGCGAGGAACACCGTGGCACCCGCCAGGTCGTCGGCGCCGCCCCAGCGGCCGGCCGGGATGCGCTCCAGGATCGCCCTGCTGCGCGCGGGGTCGTCCTGCAGGGCCTGGGTGTTGTCGGTGGCGATGTAGCCGGGAGCGATGGCGTTGACGTTCACCCCGTGCGGCGCCCACTCGTTGGCCAGCGCCTTGGTCAGGCCGGCGACGCCGTGCTTGGCGGCGGTGTAGCCGGGGACGGTGATCCCGCCCTGGAAGCTGAGCAGCGAGGCGGTGAAGACGATCTTCCCCTGCCCGCGGGCGACCATCGCCGCGCCCACCGCACGGGTCAGCGCGAACTGCGCGGTGAGGTTGACCTGGAGGACCAGGTCCCAGTCGGCGTCGGTGTGTTCGGCGGCCGGGGCGCGGCGGATGGTGCCCGCGTTGTTGACCAGGATGTCCACCGGGCGCGCGCGTCCGGCGAGGTCGGCGCCCAGCGCCCGGACGGCCTCGGGGTCGGCGAAGTCGGTCCGGATCGCCTCGAAGGTGCGGCCCGCGGCGAGCACGTCCTTCTCGACGTCGCTGCCGGTCTCCTCCAGGTTGGCGCTGACGCCGATGACGTCCGCGCCGGCCTCGGCGAGGGCGCGGGCCATGGCCCGGCCGATGCCGCGCCGGGCCCCGGTGACGACGGCCAGCCGGCCGGTGAGGTCGAACGCGCTCATGCGGAGGCTCCCTGGGTGTCGTCGGTGCAGTCCACGAGGATCTTCATCACGTCGCCGCCGCCCTCCAGGGCCTCGAACGCGGCGGGCGCCTGCCGCAGCGGGACGACCTTGCTGATCAGCCGCTCGGCCGGAACGGTGCCGTCCGCCACCAGCTCCACCGCCCGCTCGAAGTCGCCGCGGTCGTACAACCGGGCGCCCACCAGGGTCAGTTCGCGCCAGAAGAAGCGGTGCAGGTTCACCTCGCGGGGGCGCGGGTGGATGGCGACCAGGCACAGCCGCCCGCGGACGCCCAGCACCTCCACGGCGGTGTCCACGCCGCCGGCCGCGCCGGAGACCTCGAAGGCGACATCCGCGCCGGCCTCCGCCGTCCACTCCTGCACCAGGGCCGGGACGTCGTCGTCGGCCGGGTTCCACGCCGCCAGCCCCAACTCCTCGGCGAGCAGCCGCCGGTGGGCGCTCAGCTCGACCACCCGCACGTCCGCGCCCGCGGCCCGGGCGACCAGCGCGATCAGGACGCCGACCGGGCCGCCGCCGACCACCACGACCTTCTCGCCGGGCTGCACGGCGGCGCGGCCCACGTCGTGCACGGCGACGGCGGTCGGCTCGACGAGCGCGGCCCGGTCCAGCGGGAGCGACTGCGGCAGGGCGATCAGCGTCGAGGCGGGCACCGTCCAGCGCTGCTGCATCGCGCCGGGGGAGTCGATGCCGATGAAGTCCAGGTGCTGGCAGACGTGTCGGTGGCCGGCCCGGCAGGCCGGGCAGGTGTCGTCCCAGCGCAGCGGCATCACGGTGACCGCGTCGCCGGGCTGCCAGCCCTCGACGCCGGGGCCGACCCGGACGATCCGGCCGGACATCTCGTGTCCGAGGACGGCCGGCGCGGCGACCCGGGCGTCCATGTCGCCGTGGAAGATGTGCAGGTCGGTGCCGCAGATGCCGACGAAGGCGGGGGCCAGCTCCACCTCGCCCGGACCGGGCTCGGGAGCGTCGACCGCCGCGGTGTCCAGCGTGCGGGCGGCCGTGTAACGGACGGCGAGAGTCATCGGGTTCAGGGTCCTTCGGTGGTGGGTGGGACGGTCAGATACCGGGTGCGGCGGGCTGGAGCCGGTAGAAGGCGGTCGCGGTGCCGGCGAGCACCGCGTGGACCTCGGTGGCGGAGAGCCCGTCGAGCAGCTCGTCCACGGCGGCGGCCCAGCGGTTCCAGCCGCCCGCGAGGACGGCGACCGGCCAGTCGGAGCCGAACATCAGGCGGTCGGGACCGAAGGCGGACAGCAGGACGTCCCACACCGGCCGGAGGTCGGCGACGGTCCACCGCTGGTGGTCCGCCTCGGTGATCAGCCCCGACACCTTGCAGACCACCTGCGGGTGCCGGGCCAGCAGGTGCAACTGGCGCTCCCACTCGGCGAGTTCACCGGTGGCGACGGCCGGCTTGCCGGCGTGGTCGAGCACCTGGGGCAGGTCCGGGAACCGCGCGGCCAGGCGGATCGCCTGGCCGAGCTGGTGGTCGCGGACCAGCACGTCGTAGCCGAGCCCGCGGGCCTGGAGCGCCGTCAGGCCGCGTTCGACCTCGGGCCGTTGCAGCCACGCCGGGTCCTCCTCGCCCTGCACCAGGTGGCGCAGGGAGCGCAGGTACCCGCCGCCCGGCCCGGCGAGCAGCGCGTCGAGCTGCTCGCCGACGGCCGGGGAGGTGAGGTCCGCCCAGCCGACCACTGCGGCGATCAGCGGCTCCCGCTCCGCCAGGGCGAGCAGGTCCGCCGTCTCGGGCACGTCCGGGATGCACTGCACGGCGACCGTGCGGTGCAGCCGCCGGCCCGCGATCGGCCGGGTGGCGGCCGTGCGCAGGTCGTCGGGCGTGAAGGTCCGGCGGATCGATGCCAGGGCGGGCTCGTCGAGCCAGGACTGCGGACGCTGTTCGAGGTCCCACAGGTGGTGGTGGGCGTCGACGAGCGGGGCGGTGTCGGGGGTCACGGGCGGTCCGGTTCCGGCGGGGTGAGGTGCCAGATCTCCGGGAGCTCCGTCCACTGGCGGGAGTCGCCGCGGTCGGGCCACGGCTCCTGGCAGGGATCGGTGAGCTTCCACCACTCCTGGGTCACCGGGTCGGCCTCCAGGACGGCCATGTCCGCCTCGAAGTCGTCGCCGTGGTACTCGAAGTAGGAGAACAGCGCCTCGCCGTGCAGGAAGATGCTGAAGTTGCGGATGTTGGCCCGGTGCAGGGCGGCCTCGACGCCGGGCCAGACCGCGGAGTGGAGTTCGAGGTACTCCTCGCGGTGCTCGGGCCGGAGCCTGATGGTCTGGGCGATGCGCTTCACGCGGTCACTCCCTCGGTCGCGTCGAACGGCGAGCGGTAGCTGGGCCGGTCGGCGCGCAGGCGCAGACGCAGCGTCAGCTCGACCCGGCTGGAGGCGGGCAGACGGACCGTCAGGAAGGCGCCGTCGAAGGCGAGCTCCGCCTCGGTGACCACGGGCTGGGTGTGGCCGTAGTCGTACATGTCCCCGATCCAGCCGTCGTCCGTGCAGGTCGTGTACGTCACGCCGGTGATGCGGTGCTCGGCGAAGGCGCCGGCCTGGACGATCACCGTGCGCGCGGATTCGGGGGAGAGGTTGACCAGCTCGACGGTGGTCGCCTCCGGGTCGATCGAGGTGACCAGCGCGGCGACCTCCGGCGGCAGGCCCGCCCGGCGCGCCTCGGCGTCGTGGTACCGCAGTCGGGCCTGCTGCAGGCCGCCGTTGTACAGCACCTGCGGGCCGCCCCAGGTCAGTTGGACGAGGGCCTCGGTGGCGACCGGGTTGCACTGCTGCCAGACGTGGATGTCGGCCTCGGGCACGTCCAGGTCCTTGTAACGCTCGACGCGCCGCAGGCGGTGGCGGATCTGGGCCTGCGCGGTGGCGAGGATCCGCTCCGGGTAGCCGGGGTCGTCGCCGGTCAGGAAGGCGAACCAGGCCTTCTCGTGCGCGGACTCCTCCTTGGCGCGGAACGGCCGCAGGGTGCGCCAGTCGATCCCGTCGGCCTCGCGCAGCCGCTCCAGGCGGGCGCGGTCCGCGTCGGCCGCCGTGTGGTGCCACAGCGCCACCGGGACGGGCGGGGTGGCCGGGTTGTAGTCGAACCAGCCCGAGTCCTTGTACCGGAAGGGCAGGTGGATGGTGGGGGTGGACTCGTCCCCGGCGAGTTCGACCGCCCACTTGCAGGGCAGGCTGGAGTCTGCCTCGGTGTGCGGCATCACCTTGGCCTGGTCGATCATGGCGTCCAGCGTGGTGGCGACCATCGACAGGTAGTCGTCCTCGCCGGTGACGGTGGCCGCCGCGAGCGCCGCGACGGTCGCCGCGTGGCCCACGCTGTGCCAGCCGTGCGGCCAGGACCAGCCGTAGTGCCCGCCGTACCAGCGGCCCTCGTGCAGACCGCCGACCACCCCGTCCGGGCTGACGTTGTCCGGGAGCACACCGCCGTTCGCCTCGGTGCGCTCCCGCCAGGCGCCGACGTAGTCCACGATCCAGTCGCGGTAGCGCTCCTCGTGGGTCAGGATCCAGGCGTTCAGGACCAGCCCGGCCGCGGCCAGGTTGACCGCGGTGTCGCCGACGCCCATCCGCTCGCGCATCTGCGCGCCCAGCCGCGGGTCCGCGTCGAGCGGGAACGAGCCGCCCTGGGCCTCCGGTATCCACTCCAGCGGATAGCCGTAGGTGTCGGCCTCCTTCTGCAGCCACGGGTAGACGTCACCGTCGGACACGCCCGTGCGGTCCGGGTCGCTGCCGTTGTGCGGCCGGGTGATGATCCGGTGCTCCGGGTCGTAGTTGCCGTGGGCCGGGTCGACGTACAGCTCGGCGAAGCGCAGGGCGCGCTCGGACCAGCGGTCGGGGGCGGCCATGCACAGGAAGTACAGCAGCAGCAGGCTCTCGCCCTGGTGGAACCAGTCGTAGCCGCGCTCGTACTCGTCCTTCAGCATGTCGAGCTCGGTGAGCTGCCGGGTCACGCCCTCCCAGTGCTGCTCACTGGCGGCCAGCAGTTCCTCGGAGCCGCCCAGCAGGTACAGCTGCGGCCAGTTGAAGAACACCTCGTAGAAGTCGTCCACGCCGTCACGGGTGGTCAGCTCGCCGGTGTAGTTCAGCCGTCCGTCCGGGCCGGTGAACGCCTCGGCGAAGCGCCGCCACGCGTGGTCGAGCAGGTCGAACAGGGACCGCTGCGCCACGGCCCAGCCGGGCGGTTCGAGCAGCGGCACGCCGGCCTCGAGGTCGACTGGCGGGAGCGGGTCGCCGGGGTGGGCGTCCTCGTCCGCGGGGCGGGCGGCAGGGCTGGAGGGCATGGTTGATCTCCGTTCGGGTGGGCGGCGGGACGGCGCACGCCGGGTACGGCGGCCGGGCGGTGGGGCCGCTACTCCTTGGTGGCGCCGGCGAGCATCCCGCTGACCAGGAAGCGCTGGGCGAAGAGGAAGACGATCAGGACCGGCGTGATGGCCAGCAGCGTCGCCAGGGCGAGCTGCGGGCGCTCGATCGCGAGCGAGCCGACGGCCGGGTTGAAGGACGGCACGTTGCTGAGCAGGGTGCCGACGCCGACCTGGATGGGCATCTGGTCGCTCTCGGGGAGCATGACGTACGGCAGGAAGTAGTTGGTCCAGTTGGCGACGAAGCTGAAGAAGCCCACCAGCGCGATGACCGGCGTCGCCAGCGGCAGCGCGATGTGCCAGAAGACGCGGAACTCCGAGCAGCCGTCGATCCGGGCCGCCGCCAGCAGGTCCTTCGGCACGGCGGTGGTGAAGTAGATGTACGTCAGGTACACGCCGAAGGGGTAGAACGCGTACGGCAGGATGATCGACCACATGGTGCCGATCAGGCGCACCGCGTTGAGCTCCAGGAACAGCGGCACCACCAGGGTGGCGTTCGGCATGAGCATCACGACCAGGGTGGCGATCAGCAGGGTGCGCCGGCCGCGGAACTCGGTCATGGCCAGGGCGTAGCCCGCGGGAATGGCGACCACGAGGGTGATGGCCAGTGAGATCACCGAGTAGAGCGCGGAGTTGCGCAGCCACAGCATGACGGCGTCGTCCTGGAACGACGTGAGCGCGTGCCAGTTGTCCCCGAGCGCCCGGAACGAGCCGAACGACAGCGGGTTGCCGTGCACCAGCTGCTGGTCGGTCTTGGTCGCGGCGAGCAGGAGCCACAGCACCGGCAGCACGAAGAAGACCAGGAACGCGGCCAGGGCGACTCCGACCAGCAGCCGGGAGGTCAGGCGTCGTACGGGACGGCGGGCGGATCGGTTCATGGTGGGGGCTTCCCGTTCCGGGTCCGCCGTGGTGGCGACCCGACGTTCAGGTGTCCTAGTCGGCATCGAAGAACCCCGACCGTGCGACGAAGACGGCGGCGGCCGACACGCTGACGACCAGGAGCTCGACCGAGACCGCGGCGGCGCCGTTGATGTTGTTCATCTGGAAGGCGAAGTCGTACGTCAACTGGTTGAGCGAGTAGTCGCGTCCGGCCACGCCGACGCTGGCCTGGGAGAGCAGCTGCGGCTCGACGAACAGCTGGGCGCCGCCCGCGAAGGCCAGGATCACCATGTAGACGATCCACTTGCGGAGCATCGGGATCTGCACGTGCCAGGCGGTCTGCCAGGGGCCCGCTCCGTCGATGCGCGCGGCCTCCACCACGTCCATGGGGATGTTGTTGAGGGCGCCGTACATGACGACGATCCACCCGCCCGCACCGGTCCAGAACGCGATGATCGTGAACAGGACGGGCAGGTTGCCCGGTGCGATCACCTCGCCGAAGGTGTGGAAGCCCAGCATGCTCAGCAGCGAGTTGACCGGGCTGACCGTCGGGTCGAGCATGAACAGCCACACCAGCACGCTCGCGGCGCCGGCCAGCGCTCCCGGGATGTAGAAGAGGAAGCGCAGCGCCTTGCTGACGGTGCCCGAGGCCAGGCGGTGCAGCAGCAGCGCCAGGGCCACCACGAACACCACCAGGGACAGCAGCCAGCAGGCGAGGTAGAGGGCGACGTGGCCCACGCCGTCCAGGAACCGGAAGTCCTTGGCCGTGGTCACGAAGTTGGCGAAGCCGGTGAACGCGCCCCCGGCGTCGGTGAAGGCGAAGTAGACCGCGTACGCGGTCGGCAGGACGCCGAAGGCCACCAGCAGGATCACGTAGGCGGCGACGAAGGCCGTGCCGGCCCAGCCCTGCGGGGCGGCGCCGCGGGGGCGCCGACCGGCAGAGGTGGCCCTTGAGGGGGTGAGCGTCACGAGGAGACCTTGTATCCGTCCGACTCGGCGTACTTGACGATGGCTTCCTGCCAGGCCGGAAGCATCGAGACGATGGTCTTGCCCTGGGTCATGCCGGGCTTGACGGTGGCGGCCCAGATCGCCTCCTGGCTGTACTGTCCCGAGCCCCAGCCGTTCCAGACCTGGGAGGAGGCGGTCTTCAGGGCGCTCAGGTCGCTGGCGAAGTAGCCGGAGGCGTCCTGCCCCTTCAGCCACGCCTCGGCCGACGGCGCGTGCGCGGGGAAGCCGGGGGCCTTCTCGCCCTGGTAGGCGGTGTCGGTGGTGACCCAGGTCAGGAAGTCGGTGGCGGCCTTGAGGTGCTCGGAGTGCTGCGACAGCAGCCAGGTGCCGCCGCCGACGTTGCCGGTGGACGGCGAGGAGTCGCCCTTCCACTGCGGGAGCGGTGCCGCGCCGATCGTCTTGGCCGGGGTCTTGAGGGTGTCCTTGAACACCGCGCCGCCGTACCACGCCGGGCCGGGCATCAGCAGGACCTTGTCGGCCTGGTTCTTGGCGAAGTCGGTGCTGAAGACGCCGCTGATCGACATCGACTTGTCGGTGATCAGGGTGTCCATGAGCTTGGCCATCTTGGTGCAGGCCTCGCCGGAGGTGTTCACCGAGACGGCCTTGGGGCCGGTGATGTGGTTGGCGCCGCACTTGCTCGCCCACAGGTAGATCTCGGGGGTGTAGGAGTCGCCCGCGTCGCCCACCAGGTAGCCCGGGTGCTCCGCGGCCACCTTCTCGCCGAGCGCCTGGTACTCCTCCCAGGTGGTCGGCAGCTGGTAGCCGAACTGCTTCATCAGCGGCGCGTTGTACCAGAGCACCGCCTGGGACAGGTCGTTGCGCAGGCAGTACACCGTGCCGTCGACCGTGCAGGGGTTGTTGGCGCCCTCGGCGAACTTGCCCAGCGTGTCGGCCGGGACCAGGCCCTTGTTGAGCGGAGCGGCGAAGCCCGCGTCGACGGCCCAGGACGCCTCGTTGTTCTGCGAGCTGAAGACGACGTCCGGCCAGCCCTTGCCGGTCCGGTTGAACAGCTGGACCTTGGTCTGCAGGTAGTTCGAGCCGTTGGCGTCGCCGTCGTAGCTGACGATGTCCAGCTTCACCTCCGGGTGCAGCTGCTGGTACAGCTTCGCGGCGTCCATCCGGGTGGCGTCCACCCAGACGGTCAGCGCACCGTCCTTCTGCGGCGCCTGGGCGAAGCCGTCCTTCGCCGTCGTGCCGGTGCCACCGCCGCTGCTACAGGCGGTGAGGGTCAGCGCCGCGGCGGCCGCGCAGCAGGCGAGCAGCGCGGCGCGCCGCTTGCCGGACGTTCTCTCCCGGCCGGACGAAGGGTTCTTGACGGTCATTGCGACCTCCACTTTCACAGGGCGCCCCGAGCAGGCGGGCAGGTGGCGCGAATTAGGGGCGACTCAGGGTCGTAACCGGTCGGATGCCTGAAGCATGTACGGCCGTCCCGTTCCGTTGCGAAGAAATTAGCCGCCCTATCGAGGGGTGCGTCAAGGGTTTGGACAGGCCTCTTACTAACGACTTGTGCTCGACGACATGGCGGAGCTGGCCCATATGCCGCGGTTGACATAGTTTGACCGCGCGGAGGGCTCGCCTCCCTGGGGAACTGTGACCGCAGGATGAGTACTACTCATCGATGATTGAGATACGATGTGCGTCGTTCCGCAGCGATCAGCCGCCAGCCGCGTCAGCCAGGAGGCAGGACACATGAACGACACGCCCGCGACCCAGGCAGCCCTGCCGACGCAGGCTGCTCCCACCGCTGCGGCGGCGGCGACCGACGTGGGCGCGCAGCGTGACTATCGGCCAGGGTACGAGATCGTCGCGGAGCGGATCCTGGAGTTCATCGCCGAGGCCAGGCTGGTGGCGGGCGATCGGCTGCCCACCGAGAACGACCTGGCCCAGCAGCTGAACACCAGCAGGGCGGTGGTGCGGGAGGCCGTGAAGATCCTCTCGGCGCTCGGCCGGGTCCGGGCGCACAAGGGGCGCGGTCTGTTCGTCGCGGACGACGAGGGCATGCTCATCACCAGCCGCTGGGGCGGGTTCTTCCGTCCCGTCGACCTCGACCACGTGCTGATGCTGTTCGAGTTCCGCAGGGTCCAGGAGGTGGCCGCGAGCAAGCTGGCCGCCACCCGCGCCACCCCCGCCGAGCTGCGGACCATCGAACTCGCCGCGCAGCAGTGCCGGCACGGCTTCACCCAGGGCCAGGTCGACGTCTTCAACACCGCCGACGAGGACTTCCACGCCGCCGTGGCCGCCGCCTCGCACAACACCTTCCTGGTCAGCGCCGTGCGGGACGCGCGCCGACTGCAGCGCCAGTCAAGCTCGATCGGGATCCACGACTCGCTCGGCGAAGGCACCAAGTTCGCGGTCGAGGAGCACGAGGCGATCTACCGCGCCATCCGCGACGGCCGCCCCGACGAGGCGGCCGAGGCCACGGGCATCCACCTCGACCGGACACTCGAGGACTACCGCCGGGAGATCCAGCGCCGGCTCTTCGGCTAGGCGGACGTCCCCGCCGTCGAGGCCTGTGGTGGGTGCTCGCGGTGGGGATGCCGGCGCCGGACGTGTCGCCCTGGGGGCAACCGGCAGAGCCGCTGCGGCTAGGACGCCGGTGCGCCCGGGACGAGTCCTCGGATGCTCGCGGCGATCCGGTCGAGCTCGACGTCGGAGGCGAGGGTGGCCTCGTCGGGGCGCTCGGCGATCGGCTCCCGCACGCCGAGCAGGGCCTGCACCAGTTCGGGGTAGACCGTCCGACCGACGAGGATCTCGGCCACCTCCCGCGCCTCCTCCTGCGTCAGGCCCCAGGTCCGGCGGACGTACGCGCCGATCCGCGCCATCGGGGCCTCGAAAACCGCCTCGTAGTAGCCGGACGCGATCTCGGGCACCCACTCGGCCTCCGCGATCCCCATCCGCAGCGTGCGCAGGGACGAGGACCACAGCAGCAGTTGCAGGAGCCGCCCGCAGTAGCGCACGAGGGCGTCGGCCGGATCGGCCCGCTCCGCGGTGACGTAGTCCTCCGGCGAGCCCAGGCGCTCGAGGTAGAGCTCGCGCACCAGGGAGACCACCCCGGAGAAGAGGGCGGCCTTGCTGGGGAAGTGGGCGTAGAGCGAGCGCTTGGAGGTCTCGGCCCGCTGGGCGACGACGTCCATCGAGGTGCGCTCGAAGCCGGCCTCGAGGAACACGTCCTTCGCGGTCCACAGGATGTGTTCGCGGAGCTTCTCGCCTCGTCGCGCTGGCATGCTGGCCTCTTCCACAAGTAAACGGTACGGTCGAGTCTACATATTGGGTTCGCCCCGGAGGACACTCATGATTGTCGTCACCGCACCCACCGCCAAGATCGGCCGCCACGTCGTCGAGCAGCTCCTCGACGCCGGAGAGCCGGTCCGGGTCATCGTCCGCGACCCTCGGCGACTGTCTCCCACCGTCCGCGACCGTGTCGAGATCGTGCAGGGCTCCCACCGCGACGCCGCGGTGGTCGACAAGGCCTTCGCCCGTGCCGACGCGGTGTTCTGGCTGATGCCCAGCGACCACCGTGCCCCCGACGTGATGACCTCCTACGTCGAGTACAGCAGGCCGGGCGTCGAGGCCGTCGCCGCGCACGGCGTCCGCCACGTCGTCGGGGTCTCGGCGCTCGGCCGCGGAACCGCCGTCGCCGACCGGGCGGGCCACGTCACCGCCTCGCTGGCCATGGACGACCTGTTCGCCACCGTCACGAACTACCGCTCACTCGCCAATCCGACCTTCATGGACAACACGCTGCGCGACCTCCGCACCATCCTGGACGACGGCGTGATCTCCGGGCCCCTCGCCCCCGACCACAAGCTGCCCCTGGTGGCCACCCGCGACATCGGCGGCACCGCCGCCCGCCTGCTGCTCGACCGCACCTGGGCCGGGTTCGCCGAGATCCCGGTGCTCGGCCCGAAGGACCTGTCGGGCAACGACATGGCCGCCGTCATCACCGACGTGCTCGGCATACCGGTGCGCTACGTCCAGGTCGAGGCCGCGTCGCTGGAGGCGGCCATGCTCTCCTTCGGCGCGTCACCCGGCATGGCCCGGGCGATCGCCGACATGGCAACCGCCAAGACCGACGGCCTCGACGAGGGCGTACTCCGCACCACCGAGAACAGCACGCCGACCACCTTCCGCCAGTGGTGCGAGGAGGTCCTGCGACCCGCCGCCGACGCCGCCCGCCACTGACCGCACCGCAGGAGGCCTTTCACGGCTCTGACCGCAGTTCCGTGAAGGGCCCGCTGCGGAGAGGTCGCTACCCGGCAGCCACGACCTGGCCGGCCGTGACCTGGGGAGGATGGGGGAGCAGTGACGCGAGGTTGTCCCGCACGAACTCCGCAGCCTTCTGGACCGATTCTTCCGCCCCGGCTTGGTCTTCGAAGACGCTGGTGGAGATCATCACTCCGTCCCCGGCGTCAATCCAGTAGTAGGCCACGAATCCGGGAACCTCGCGAAGGAGGGGCACGAATCCCTCGGCCACGCGGCGTCCTGCCTCCGCGGGATCGGTCACCCCTTGGTACCGCCGCACTGCTGCGTACACGCTGGTCTCCTCATCGGTCCCGGGTCATCTCGTGCGGGACGACATTCCCCGCACCGGTTGTCTCTCGCTCACGAGCCACCCGGAAGGCACCCGGATAGCTGCACGGGAGCCACGGCCGGCTCCGGGCCCGGGACGAAGCGAGGCTTCACGGAGTTGCGGTCAGAGCCGCTCTCACCGACCGAAGACCAATGACCTGGTCACGTGTCCGAGGCGCGTCGCCAGCTGAAGAACGCCCGAGCAGTTGTCGTTCTCACGGCGCGAACGGTCGGTGGGCGAGGGCCAGTTCGACCACCTCGGCCGCTGTCGGCTCCGGCTGGTCGGGCGGGTAGATCGAGAAGATCAAGTCGCTGACATAGCCACTCGGGCAGCCGAGGCCCCTGTCCAGCGCCTCCAGCGTGCGGTCGATCTCGGCGTCGTTGTAGCAGTCCCCGTCCATGATCTTCTGCACCATCGCAACGGCGGACTCACGTGTCATCACTGCTTCAGCCACCCCCTCCAGGAGGAGAGCCTAGCGAGTGTGGTGATCGACCGGACGGACCCCGGGGTCGGTAACGGGGGTTGGGCGAGCCACGCGTGCGCGCGCCGGCAGAACGCGGCCGGGGCGCGGTGCGTGGTGGCGCACCCACGTGGGCCGCATCTGCGGAGTCGCCGCCAACCGGCCCGAGGGGCCTGGCGGCACCCGGACAGCAGGGTCCGGTGGATGCAGTACGCCGCAACCTCCGCCTGGGCGCAGCCGGTCCGTCGCCGAGCGCGTGATGGACCCCGCCCCGCAGCCGCCGCCGGCACCGTTTCGTCGACGGGCTCGAGGTGCCGGTGCGGGTGCGGCGCGGCCCCCTCAGCCGGCCCGGCGTCGCTGCGGCTGCCACCGCCTCGGTCTCCGTCGCGGCTCGACTGTAAGTTTCGCGGCCGCCGAGCACTCCGCGAGGAGCCTCCGGACCCTAGGTGCCACCGCGCAGTCGGCCGCGACGGGGCACCCACCGACCGACGGCCGGAAGCGCGACCGTGCAGGTCGGAGGCATCTCGTGACGATCCGTCAGGATACCGGCGGCAGTGGCGGGTACGGCGCCGGCGTTCGCAGGTCTGCGTTCGCCGCCACCAGTCGCGCCCCCGCTTCCGCCACCTGACCGAAGGTCATCGCCACGGGCCTGCGGATCGCTGCTACAACGGGTATCGGCCGCCTCGAGCCCCCGGCCGAGCGGGTTCCCGTGCTCGTGCACCCCCGTGGGTACCTGATGCAGGGTCGAAATCGGTTCCCCGGGTCCGCCGCTGCACCAGGTATTGACAGCGCGCATCGCCTGATGGAGATTTCACATGGACATGTCAGGTCGCGTCCATCGAAAACTGTTAGCGCTCACATGTGGCACGGATGCCAGGCCGATTCCCCCATCGGCCGGACCCGCGGGGGCGTGAGCGGCGCGAAGGAACGTCCTGCCCGAGCGCGCTCGGGCAACCCCCAGGACGAGGCGCCGGTCCCGTCCGGTGTGCACGCATTCCCCCACCCAAGGAGAACGATCCGTCATGTCAAGGAACAGGAAGCCCCGACTCCGCAAGGTCCTGGCGGCGGCCGCGTGCCTGGTCGTCAGTTCGGTGACGGCCGTCGCCGCGAGCCCCGCGGTGCATGCCGCCGGAGCGACCACGCTGGGTGCGGCAGCGGCCGGCAGCGGCCGCTACTTCGGTACGGCGGTGGCCGCCGGCCGGCTCGGCGACGCGACGTACGCCGGGATCGCGGACCGGGAGTTCAACATGATCACCCCGGAGAACGAGATGAAGTGGGACACCGTCGAGCCGTCCCGCGGCAACTTCAACTTCGGGCCCGGCGACCAGATCGTCAACCACGCCGCCGCGCACGGCCAGAAGATGCGCGGCCACACCCTGGTGTGGCACTCGCAGCTCCCGTCCTGGGTCAGCTCCATCGGCGACGCGAACACGCTGCGCAGTGTGATGAACAATCACATCACCCAGGAGATGACCCACTACAAGGGCAAGAT
>NZ_JBSFXE010000048.1:0-54873 GCF_053595195.1 Kitasatospora sp. NPDC002522 | reverse complement strand
CCCGGGTAGTGCGCGACCACCCGCTCGACGAAGCGGGCGAGCGGCAGTTCGCGGCGTTCCAGGGCGAGGGTGGGCAGGCCGGCCGGGCTCGGCCCGGAGCAGCGCACCGCGGCCCTGCTGGAGCTGGTGCGCGCCGAGGTCGCCGCCGTGCTCGGCGCCGAGCCGGCGTCGGTGACGCCCGCCCGCCCGTTCAACGACCTCGGACTGGACTCGCTCACCGCGGTCGAGCTGCGCAACCGGCTGACCGCCGCCACCGGCCTGCGGCTGGCGCCGACCGTCACCTTCGACCGGCCCGACCCGACCGCGCTCGCCGCGCACCTCGCCGAGCTGCTCGACGCCGCCCCGGCGGGGAGCCCGGCCCCGGGCGGCCCGGGCGCGGTGGACGCGGCCGCCGACGACCCGGCGCACCCGCTGTCCACGCTCTACCGGCGGCTCGCCGCGCAGGGCGGCTTCGCCGAGGCGTCGGCGCTGATCGGGGTCGCCTCGCACCTGCGCACCCGGTTCACCGCGGCGGAGCGCGGGCGGCACGCCCTGCCGCCGCTGCGGCTGGCGGCGGGCGAGCAACCGGTGGCGGTGGTGGCGTTCCCCGCGCTGAGCGCGATCTCCGGGCCGCACGAGTACGCCCGCCTTGGCCACGCCTTCGAGGGCGAGCGCGACGTGTTCGTCCTGCCGTCCCCGGGCTGGGCGCCCGACGACAGCCTGCCGGACAGCCTGGACACCTTCCTCACCCTGCACACCGAGGCGGTGCTCGAACTGGTCGGCCCCGACCGGCCGTTCGTCATCGTCGGCCGCTCGATGGGCGGCTGCGTGGCGCACGCCGTCACGGAGCGGCTGGAGGCTGCCGGCCGCCCGGTCGCGGGCCTGGTGCTGGTCGACTCGTACCCGATCGAGAGCGCGGTGCGGGAGGGCATGGGCGAGTGGTGGCTGACCGCCATGCTCGGCGGCATGATCGACCGGATCCGGCAGTACGACATGGTGTGGAGCGACGCCAGCCTGACCGCGATGGGTGGCTACAACTCGGTCTTCGACGGCTGGCGCCCCGGCCCGGTCGCCGCACCCGTCCTCGCGCTGCGGGCCGACACGCCGCTGCGCGGCACCGTCCTCGACCCGACCGGCACGCACGACTGGCGCGCCTACTGGCCGGTTCCGCACGAGGTGCGCGACATCCCCGGAGACCACTTCACCGTGCTGGAACAGCACACCCCGACGACGGCGCAGGCCGTCCGGGCCTGGATCGAGACGAAGGAGCAGGAATGGTCGACCCGGTAGTCCTGGTGACCGGCGCGGCGTCGGGCATCGGCGAGGCGGTGGCCCGGCTGTTCGCCGAACGCGGCCACCGCGTGGTCGCCGTGGACGTGGACAAGACGGGCCTGGAGGCGCTGGCCGAGCTGGACGGGGTGGCCACCCTGACCGGCGACGTCGCCGAGGAGGACACCAGCGCCCGCGCGGTCGCACTCGCCCTGGAGCGGTTCGGCCGCCTCGACACCGCGGTGCTGAACGCCGGGATCGGCGGCGGCGGACCGCTGGAGGCGCCGGGCGCGATCGAGCGGCTGGACCGGCTCTACGCGGTCAACGTGCGCGGCGTCGCGGCCGGCATCCGGGCCGCCGTCCCCGCCCTGCGCGCCTCCGGCGGCGGCTCGGTGGTCGCGACCTCGTCCGTCTCCGGCCTGCGCGGCGACCCCGGCACCTGGGCGTACAACGCCACCAAGGCGGCGGTGATCAACCTGGTGCGGGCCGCGGCGATCGACTACGCCGCCGAGGGCATCCGGGTCAACGCCATCGCCCCGGGCGGCACCGTCACCGCCCTGACGGCCGGTCAGGTCGCCGACCCGGACGTGTCCGCCTTCATCACCCGCCGCATCCCCGCGCAGCGCTGGTCCGCGCCGCGCGAACAGGCCGAGGCGGTGTGGTTCCTGGCCTCGCCCGCGGCGTCCTACGTGACCGGGACGACCCTCCCGGTCGACGGCGGCCTGACCGCCAACGGCGGCATCCTGCTGCCGCCGCCCGCCCGCTCCTGACCATCCGTCACCCACCCACACCCACCCACCCGAGGAGAGCACAACCGATGAGCATCGAGGCCAACAAGGCACTGGTCGAGCGCTACTACCACGAGCTGGTCACCGGGCAGCGGATCGAGCTGCTGGAGGAACTGGTCGCGGAGGACGCCGCCGACGAGTCGCGGGTCGGCGCCGGGGGCACCGGCACCCGGGAGGACTTCCGCGAGCACCTGCGCTGGCTGTGGGAGAACGTCCGCGACGTCAAGGCCACCGTGCAGGACCTGGTCGCCGAGGACGACCGGGTGATCGCGTTCTGGCGGATCGAGGGCGTCCACGTCGGCCCGATCTTCGGGGTGCCCGCCACCGGCCGCCACTTCACCGGCTTCAGCATCAGCACGCTGACCATCCGCGACGGACAGGTCACCCGCTACAGCGTGCTCCCCGACCGGCTCGGCATCGTCCAGCAGCTCGTCCCCACCGCCTGACACCCCGTCACCACCGTCTGACGGCCCGTCACCGCTGCCCGCTCGGCGCGCGGACGGGCCGTCACCGCCCGTTCCGGGCCCGGCAGGCGTCCACCGCGCCCGCCGGGCCCGGCTCCGCACCCGCCAGGAGGACCCCGTGCCCGCCGACCCGACCCCGACCGACGCCGAGCAGCTGCGCCAGCTGCTGGCCCGCTTCTCGCACGCCTTCGACAACGCCGACGACGAGGCCCTCGGCACCGTCTTCGCCGCCGACGGCGTCATCGAACTCGCCCGCACCGGCGCCGTGTTCACCGGACTGGAGGAGATCCGGAAGTTCGCCCGCGACCTCGGCCCGACCTCGCCGGACCACCAGACCGTCGACACCGTGCTGACCGCGGACCCCGACGGCACCGTCCGCGGACGCAGCCGCTACCTGGTGCTGCTGGCCGACGGCAGCGTGCACAACGGCGAGTACCTCGACCGGTACGTCCGCACCCCGGACGGCTGGCGGATCGCCCACCGCCGCTCGGTGCCGCGCTACCCGCAGACCCACCCGTAGCGCCCGGGGCAGGGGTCCGCTAGGGGTCGGGTAGGGGTGCCGGGGCGTCCGCCGGGTCGTAGTTTCTCGGTATTCGCCCAGCTCAACTCCCCTTTCCTGCAACGGAGTCACCTGCATGCCCAGAACCGGGCCCCGCCCCGTCCCGCTGCTCGCCGCCCTCACCGCGGGGACCCTGCTGCTCGCCGGCTGCGCCTCCGGCGGGGCGGGTCAGGCCCAGGACGCGGCCGCCGGCACGCCCGTCGCCGGCGGCTCGCTCACCTACGCCACCGACGTCGAGCCGATCTCCTTCGACATCCACGTCAGCCAGCAGGACATCACCGGCGCCATCCAGCGCAACGTCTTCGACTCGCTGGTCCACCAGGACGCCAGTGGCGACTTCCAGCCCTGGCTGGCCAGCTCCTGGGAGATCGCCCCCGACCTGAAGAGCTACACCTTCCACCTGCGCGACGGCGTCACCTTCACCGACGGCACCCCGTTCGACGCCGAGGCCGTGAAGGTCAACTTCGACCGGATCGTCGCCAAGGAGACCAAGTCGCAGTACGCGGCCAGCCTGCTCGGCCCGTACACCGGCACCGAGGTGATCGACCCGCACACCGTGAAGGTGAGCTTCAGCGAGCCGTTCGCGCCGTTCCTGCAGGCCGCCTCCACCGCCTACCTGGGCTTCTACTCGCCGAAGACGATCAAGGAGAACGGCCCCAAGCTGGGCGCCGGCGGCCCGGTCGACGTCGGCACCGGCCCGTTCGTCTTCAGCAGCTACACCAAGGGCCAGAACGTCACCTTCACCCGCAACCCCAACTACAACTGGGCCTACACCGGCGCCGCCCACCAGGGACCGGCCTACCTCGACAAGCTGACCATCCGCTTCCTCACCGAGGACTCGGTCCGCCTCGGCGCCCTCACCAGCGGCCAGGTCCAGGTCGCCGAGTCCGTCCCGCCGGCCAACGTCAAGACCGTCCAGGCCGACTCCCGCCTCAAGCTGCTCACCACCGACGCCCCCGGCGCCAACTACGCGCTGGTCCTCAACACCACCAAGGCCCCGCTCGACGACCCGCAGGTCCGCAAGGCCGTCCAGACCGGCATCGACCTCGACACCGACATCAAGAGCGTCTACTTCGGCGTCTACAAGCGCGCCTGGAGCCCGATCTCCCCGACCACCCCCGGCTACGACAAGTCCCTCGAGAACGCCTGGCCCTACGACAGGGCCGGCGCCGACAAGGCCCTCGACGCAGCCGGCTGGACCACCCGCGACGCCGACGGCTACCGCACCAAGAACGGCCAGCGGCTCACCCTCGAATGGCCGCTGCCGCCCGCCGAGTACGTCCGCGAGCAGCGCGAGACCCTCGGCCAGGCCGTCCAGGCCGACCTGAAGAAGATCGGCGTCGAGGTCACCCGCCCCCGACTCGACATCGGCACCTACATCGCCAACGTCTACGGCGGCAAGGAGCACATCGCCGACTACAGCTGGGCCCGCTTCGACCCCGACGTGCTGCGGCTGTACTTCAACAGCTCCAGCCAGCCCGCCAAGGGCGGCCAGAACGCCACCTTCTACCAGGACGCCCAGCTCGACGAGTGGACCAACGCCGGCAAGGCCACCCTCGACAAGGCGACCCGGCAGGACCTCTACAGCAAGACCCAGAAGCGGGCCATCGACCTGTCGCTGATCGTCCCGCTGTACGTGCGCACCGCCGTCGTCGGCTACTCCACCCAGGTCCACGGCCTCACCGCCGACCCCAACACCTGGCTCAGCTTCCACGACGCCTGGCTCGGCAAGTGACATGGGGCGAACCGACCGCAACGTCCCCGCCCTGCTGCGCGGAACGGCACGACGTCTGGCCGGCGCCCTCGCGGTGCTCCTCGGGGCCGCCACGGTCGCGTTCGCCGCGCTCCAGCTGATCCCCGGCGACCCCGTCACCGTCATGCTGGGCCCGGGCACCGCCGCCACCCCCGAGGTGAAGGCGCAGATCCGGGCCCAGTACGGCCTCGACCAGCCCGTCGCCCAGCAGTACCTGCACTACCTCGGCCGGCTCGCCACCGGCGACCTCGGCGAGTCCTACCAACTCCGGCGCCCCGTCGTCGACCTGATCGGCGACCAGCTCTGGCCGACCGTCCAACTCGCCCTCGCCGCCCTGGCGACCGCCGTCGTCCTCGCCGTGGCGGCCGCCGTCGCCACGGCGGGCCGGCACCGCGCGCTGCGCACCGCCGGCACCCTCGCCGAACTGCTCGCCGCCTCCAGCCCCACCTACTGGATCGGCATCCTGCTGCTCACCGCCTTCTCCTTCCAACTGCACCTCTTCCCGGTCGCCGGCGACCAGGGCCTGCCCGCCCTGGTGCTGCCCGCCCTCACCCTCGCCCTGCCGCTCACCGGCGTCCTCGCCCAGGTCCTGCGCGAAGGCCTGGAAGCCGCCCTCGCCCAGCCGTTCGCCCTCACCGCCCGCGCCCGCGGCCTCGCCCCCACCGCCGTCCTGCTGCGCCACGCGCTGCGGCACGCCGCCGCCTCCGCCGTCACCCTGACCGGCTGGCTCAGCGGCTCCCTGCTCGGCGGGGCCGTCCTGGTGGAGAGCGTCTTCGGCCGCCCCGGTATCGGCGCGCTCAGCCTCCAGGGCACCACCAACAAGGACATGCCGCTGGTCGTCGGCCTGGTACTGCTCGCCGCCCTGGTCTTCGTGGCCATCTCCACCGCGGTCGACCTGCTCTACCTCGCCATCGACCCCCGACTCAGGAGCCGGTGACCCATGGCCCGACCCGCCGCCCGCCGCACCGCCCCGGTGCTCGCCGCCGTCCTGCTCGGTCTGATCGTGCTCGCCGCCTTCGCCCCCGGCCTGCTCACCCACGCCTCCCCGCTCGACACCGACCCCGCCCGCGCCCTCACCCCGCCGGGCGGCGCGCACTGGTTCGGCACCGACCAGCTCGGCCGCGACCTGTACACCAGGGTGCTCTACGGCGCCCGCCCGTCCCTGCTGCTCGGCCTCGGTGCCACCGCGATGTCGGTGGCCGGCGGCGCCGCCCTCGGGCTCGCCGCCGCCCTCGGCGGCCGCCTCGCCGACCAGGCGCTGATGCGGCTCGCCGACGTCCTGCTCGCCCTCCCGCCGATCCTGCTCGCCCTGCTCGCCGTCAGCGTGCTCGGCACCGGCGCGGTCAACGTGATGATCGCCATCGCCATCGCCTTCGTCCCCGGCTACGCCCGGATCGTCCGGGCCGAGACGCTGGTGGTACGGCGCTCCGGCTACGTCGAGTCGGCCGTCGTCCTCGGCGTGCCCCGGCCGGTGCTGATCCTCCGTCACGTCCTGCCGAACGCGATCGGCCCGATGCTGGTGCTGGCCACCGTCGGCTTCGGCGCCGCGCTGATCGCCGCCTCCGGCCTCAGCTTCCTCGGCCTCGGCCCGCAACCGCCGTCCCCGGAGTGGGGCGCGATGCTCTCCCAGGGCCGCAGCTTCCTGCAGACCGCCTGGTGGATCGGCGTCTTCCCGGGAGCCGCCATCACCCTCACCGCGCTCGCCACCGGCGCCGTCGGCCGGCACGCGCAGCGCCGCTTCACCCGGAGGACCGCATGACGCTGCTGGCCGTCGAAGGACTGCACGTGCGCTTCGGCGACGTGCACGCCGTCCGCGACGTCTCCTTCACCCTCGACCGCGGCGAGTGCCTCGCCGTGGTCGGTGAGTCCGGTTCGGGCAAGAGCGTCACCGCCCGCACCCTGGTCGGCCTCACCGGCGCCGGCTCCACCGTCACCGGGCGGCTGGACTTCGACGGCGAGGACCTCACCAGCCTGCCGGACAAGCGCTGGCGGGCCGTCCGCGGCCGCCGCATCGGACTCGTCCTGCAGGACGCCCTCACCTCGCTCGACCCGCTGCGCACCATCGGCGCCGAGGTCGCCGAACCGCTGCGCGTGCACCGCCTCGCCCCCGCCGCCGAGCGCCCCGCCCGGGTCCGCGACCTGCTCACCCGGGCCGGCATCCCCGACCCCGCGCGTCGCGCCGACCAGTACCCGCACCAGCTCTCCGGCGGCCTGCGCCAGCGCGCGCTGATCGCCTCCGCACTCGCCGGGGAACCCGACCTGCTGATCGCCGACGAACCCACCACCGCCCTCGACGTCACCGTCCAGGCCCAGGTGCTCGACCTCCTCGACGAGCTGCGCCGGGCCGGCACCGCCCTGCTGCTGATCAGCCACGACCTGTCCGTGGTCGCCCGGCTCGCCGACCGCGTCGCGGTCATGTACGGCGGGCGGATCGTCGAGACCGGCCCCACCGAACGGCTGCTCGCCGACCCGCGCCACCCGTACACCCGGGCGCTGCTCGCCGCCGTCCCCGGACCGCGCACCCGCGGAACCCGCCTCGCGGTACCGGTCCTTGACGGACCGTCACCCGCTGCGGACGGCTGCCCCTACGCGAGCCGCTGCGCGCGCGCCGACCGCACCTGCCGCGACACGCTGCCGCCGGTCGACGGCCACGGCACCCGCTGCTGGCACCCCGGACCGGCCGACCCGCCCGGCGTGCTGCGCCCGGTGCCCCCTGCGCCGTCCCCGCGGCCCGCCGCCACCGCGGACGCCGGCCCCGGCGGTCCGCTGCTCGACGCCGAGCGGATCACCAAGGCCTTCGGCGGACGCACCGTCGTCCACGAGGTGTCCCTGCAGCTCGCGGCGGGCGAAGTGCTCGGCCTGGTCGGCGAGTCCGGCTCCGGCAAGACCACCGTCGCCCGGATCGTCCTCGGCCTGGAGGAACCCGACTCCGGCACCGTCCGGCTCGGCGGGCAGCCCTGGAGCGGCGTGCACGAACGCCGCCGCCGCGCCGACCGGCTGCGCCTGCAGGCCGTCCAGCAGGACCCGCTGTCCTCCTTCGACCCCCGGGCCGACGTGGCCCGGGTGATCGGCGAGGCCCTCGCCCGGGCCGGCGTGCCGCGCGGACGCGAGCGCACCCGGCGCACCACCGAACTGCTCGACCAGGTCGGGCTGCCCGCCGCCCTGCTGCGCCGCCGACCCGCCGAACTCTCCGGCGGCCAGCGCCAACGCGTGGCGATCGCCCGCGCCCTCGCCCCCGCACCGCAGATCCTGGTCTGCGACGAGCCGGTCTCCGCGCTCGACGTCTCCGTCCAGGCGCAGATCCTCGACCTGCTGCACGACCTGCGCCGCGACCTCGGCGTGGCGATGCTCTTCATCTCGCACGACCTGGGCGTCGTCCACCACCTCGCCGACCGGGTCGCCGTCATGAAGGACGGCCACCTGGTCGAGACCGGCGAGGTGGACGAGGTCTTCGCCCGCCCCGCCGCGGACTACACCCGCCGCCTGCTCGCCGCCACGCCGCTGGGAGCCGCGACATGACGCCCCATCGGCCCGACCACCACCTGCTCGCCGCCAGGCCCCGGGGGTTCGTCGTCAGCACACCTGGAGGCCCCTGCGGGGCTGGGGGAGACGGGGGTTCGACGAGGGCCCTCGGGAGCCGCGACATGACGCCCCACCGGCCCGACCGCCGCCGGCTCGCCGCCGGGCCCCGGGGGTCCGTCGTCAGCACACCTGGCGGCCCCCGCGGGGCCGGGGGGCGACCGCGAGGCCGCGACCTGACCGCGCACCGGCCCGGCCGTCGCCCGTCGTTCCCGGATCCGGCGTGATCGGGCTGATCCTCCCAGGGGCGGTGGCCTGGTCCGAGTCGTTCGGCGACCCGGTGGACGGTGGGCTGTTCCCGCCGGAGGAGCGTGCGGCCGCGCGGATGGTCCCGGCGCGGCGGCGGGAGTTCGCCGCCGTCCGGGTCTGCGCCCGCCAGGCGCTGGGGCGGCTCGGGGTGCCGCCCGGGCCGATCGTCCCGGGCCCGCGCGGGGAGCCGGGCTGGCCGGCCGGCCTGGTCGGCAGCATGACGCACTGCGCCGGCTACCAGGCCGCCGCCGTGGCCCGCGCCACCGCCGTCCCGGTGCTCGGCATCGACGCCGAACCGCACCGCCCGCTCCCGCACGGGGTCTACCCGACCATCTCGCTCCCGCAGGAGCGGGCCCGCCGCCAGACCCTGCGCACGAGCCACCCCGAAGTCCACTGGGACCGGCTGCTGTTCAGCGTCAAGGAGAGCGTCTTCAAGGCTTGGTACCCGCTCACCCGCCGCCCGCTGGACTTCGAGGAGGCGGACGTCGTCCTGCAGCCCGACGGCACCTGGCGGGCCCGGATCCGCACCACCGAAGGCGCCCCCGGCGCCGCCCTGCCGCGCGGCTTCGCCGGCCGCTGGCTGGTCGCCGACGGCCTGCTGGCGACGGTCTGCTCCGAACTGCTGACCTGACCCGGCCCGATACGACGACCGGGGGCGGACCACTGCGCGTGTCCCGCCCCCGGTCGTCGTCGGCTACGCCCGGCCCAAACGCTCGAACGGGATCTTCTCACCGGCCTCGACCGCCACCGGGAGCCGGTTGCCGGCCGGGGGCAGCGGGCAGGTGGCCAGGTCGGTGTAGGCGCAGGGCAGGTTGACCGCCCGGTTGAAGTCGAGCACCACCCGCCCCTGCGCGTCCGGCGCGTCCACCGCGAGCGAGCGGTTGGCCGCGTACGTGGTCACCCCCGAGGTGGCGTCGGTGAACAGCACCTGCAGGCTGCCGGGCCGACCGCCGTTGAACGCGGTGAGCCGGTACGACCGGCCGTCCGCCAGCTCGAACTCGATCTCCCCGGGCGCGTCGTACACGTGCTGGAGGCCCTCGACCGCCGCGCCCACCGTCACCGCGCGCGGCGCGTCGAAGGGCAGGTAACGGCCCGTCACGGCCCAGCGCGGATCGGGCGCATAGGCCGGGGTGCGGGTGTACTCGGCGCGCAGCGAGTGGTCGGGGTGGCGCGGGCGCACGAGGTCGTGCCCGCCGCGCTTGGCGACCTCGATCACGGCCTCGCCGGCCCGGGCGTACAGGCTGTCGCGCTCCGCGACCACGCCGAAGGAGTGGCGCCCACGCACCGGCGTGCCGTCGACCACCAGCTCCTCGCCGTCGGCCAGTTCGACCACCACGCCCGCCGCGGTGGTCGACCACGCGCCCGGCGCGTCGGGGAACCGGGTCGGCTCCGCGTCCAGCCAGTGCAGGCCGGTGACGGCGAGGAAGCCGTGCGGGTCCGCGAGCGCCCGCTCGTGCGCGAGGTGCCACTCCTCCCACTCGCGGGCGAAGGTGGCGAGGTCGATCTCCTGCGTCGTCATGTCTGCTCCTTGGTGATCACGGTGGCGGTGGTGGCGGTTCTGACGGGGGCTCAGCGGCGCGCGGGCACGGCGAGCCCGAGGTGGTCGCGGAGCGTCTCGCCGGCGTACTCGGTGCGGAACACGCCGCGCTCCTGCAGCAGCGGCACGACCGTGTCGGCGAACTCGTCCAGCCCGCCCGGCACCAGGTGCGGCACGAGGATGAACCCGTCGGCCGCGTCGGTCTGCACGAACTCGTCGATCTCGGCGGCCACCCGGGCCGGGCTGCCGACGAAGGTCTGCCGCCCGGTCACCTCGATGACCAGTTCGCGGATGGACAGCCGCTTCGCCTCGGCGAGCGCCCGCCACTCGGCGGCGACCGCGAACGGGTCCCGGTGGGCGCGCACCGCCGCCCGGCCCTGGACGACGGTGTGCTCGCCGGGCAGCGGGTCGACGTCCGGCAGCGGGCCGTCCGGGTCGTAGGCGCTCAGGTCGCGGTTCCAGACCTGCTCCAGCGTGCGGAGGGCGGTCTGCCCGCTGACCTGCTGACGGCGGATCAGCTCGGCCTTCTCCCGGGCGTCGGCGTCGCTGTCGCCGAGCACGAAGGTCACCCCGGGCAGGATCTTCAGATCGTCCCGCTCGCGGCCGTACTTCGCCAGCCGGTCCTTGACGTCGGTGTAGAACGCCCGGCCCGCCTCCAGGGTGCCGTGCCGGGAGAAGATGGCGTCGGCCGCCGACGCGGCGAACTCCCGGCCCTCCTCGGAGTCGCCGGCCTGGAAGACGACGGGGCGCCCCTGCGGGCTGCGCGGCACGTCGAACCGCCCGGAGATGTCGAACTGGCTGACGCGGTGGGCGAACCGGCCCGGGTCCGGCTCGCCCAGGAAGACGCCGGACGCCCGGTCCGCGACGATCTCGTCGCCGCGCCAGGAGTCGAACAGCACCCCGGCCGCGGTGAGGAACTGGCGCGCCCGCTCGTAGCGGTCCTCCTGGGCGAGGAAGCCGCCGCGCCGGAAGTTCTCGCCGGTGAAGGCGTCCCAGGAGGTCACCACGTTCCACGCGGCGCGACCCGCCGACAGGTGGTCCAGCGAGGCGAACTGCCGTGCCACCTCGTACGGTTCGTTGAAGGTGGAGTTGATCGTCCCGGCCAGGCCGAGCCGGTCGGTGACGGCGGCCAGCGCGGCCAGCACGGTGAAGGTGTCGGGCCGCCCGACCACGTCCAGGTCGTAGATCTCGCCGTTCTGCTCGCGCAGCCGCAGGCCCTCGGCGAGGAAGAGGAAGTCGAACCTGGCGCGCTCCGCCGTCCGCGCGAAGTGGACGAAGGAGGAGAAGTCGATCTGGCTGCCGGCCGCCGGATCGCTCCACACGGTGGTGTTGTTGACGCCGGGGAAGTGCGCGGCGAGGTGGATCTGCTTGACGGGCTTGCTCATGGCGGTGCGGTCCTTCCGGCTCAGACGAGGGCGCCGGCGGCGGGCGCGGCGTAGCGGTTGGCGGGGCGGGGCAGGCCGAGCAGCCCGCGCAGGGTCGACGCCTCGTAGGCGGTGCGGAACAGCCCGCGGCGCTGGAGCTCCGGCACCAGGGCGCGGGTGATCTGCTCCAGGTCGTGCGGGAGCGTGCCGGGCCGCAGCCGGAACCCGGTCAGCCCGGCCTGCTGCCACTCCCGCAGCAGGTCGGCGAGGGCGGCGGGCGTGCCGGCGAAGATCCGGGCGTCGCTGCCGTACGCCTCGCCCGCGCGCTCGTCCAGCCGCGCCAGGCGGTCGGCGGCGGCGCCCGGCTCCGGATCGAGGAAGACCACCAGGTCGCCGAAGACGTGCACCGTCTCCTCGGCGCGCCCCGCGGCGGCCTGCGCGGTGCGGATCTCCGCGACGATCGCGCGGGCGTCCGCCGCGTCGGCGGGCGTGACGAACGCCAGGTCCGCCGAGCGGCCGGCCAGCCGGTACGGCTCGCCCCGGTGCGCCAACGCCGCGACGAGCGGCTGGCCCTGCGGCGGACGCGGCGTGATGGAGGGCCCCCGCACGCTGAACCGGCTGCCCTCGAAGTCGATGTAGTGGAGCTTCGCGCGGTCGACGAACCGGCCGCTCGCGACGTCGCGGATCTCCGCGTCGTCCTCCCAGCTGTCCCACAGGCGCCGCAGCACCTCCACGTAGTCCTCCGCCTCGCCGAAGGACTCCCGCAGGGCGGCCAGGCCGGCCGGCGAGTCCAACTCCTCCAGCCGCAGGCCCGGCGCGGGCCGGCGGCCGAAGTGCGCGGCCTCGTCGGAACGCCCGGACACCTTCACCCGGACACCCGCCCGGCCCCCGCTGACGTGGTCGAGCGTCGCGACCGCCTTGGACAGGTGGAACGGCTCGGTGTGGGTGACCACCGCGGTCGGCACCAGCCCGACGTGCCGGGTCAGCGGTGCGACGCGGGAGGCGATCAGCACCGCGTCCAGCCGGCCCCGCACCTGGTCGGTCCGCCGGTCCGGCTCGAACGGGTGGGTGGACTGCAGACTCAACGCGTCCTCGAGGGTGACCAGGTCCAGCAGGCCGCGCTCGGCCTCGGCGACCAGGTCGGCCCAGTACCGGGCGGTGAACAACTCCTCGGTCCTGGCACCGGGTTCGCGCCACGCGGCGGGGTGCCAGCCGGCGCCGTCCAGCGCGACGGCCAGGTGCAGGGGTACGGGGGAATCGGGCATGGCGGGACCGCCTCCGGTTCGGGGGGAAGGGACGTCGAGGGTGCGTCACACCGCGCGCACGGACGCCGGCCACGGGCCGGCGCGGAAGTGGCGGACACGGTGACGCGGGGTCAGACGACAGGCGTAGGGCGGCGCGGGGCCGGGTGACGCGGCGTCAGGCGGCGCGGTACGGCGTGCCGCGACGCGCGACGGCGTGCGGCGTCGCCGGACACAGCGCGGTGGACACGCGCTGCAGATCGATGTGCAGCCGCGCGTACGTCGTGGTGACCCGGCAGCGGGCCTTCACGGTGACGACCGCCATGGGCCTGGACATCTCCCGCACCGCCGCCACCTCCGTCCCGACCGGTTCGCACCGCTTCGAGCTCGCGCTTGCGGCACCGTTCTCGGCACCGCCGGGTCGTCACCTGGAGCACCCCGCCGCGCGGGAGGGTTGCCGGTCAGCAAGCCAGGGCTCGTCGCTGACACTCATGACCTGGCTGCACCGTAACCCGCCACCGGCGTCCGGCACAATCCCGTCGGACACCCACCGGACGGGCCCGCCTGACGGGCCGTCGGCCGGGCCCGGTGGGTGCGACCGGGCGCCGCCGGTAAGCCGACACGGCCCCGTAACGAGGGCGCAGCGGTCCCGTCGCATCGCCCGCCTACTGTGGTGGCCGACGACATCCCCGGCCTCAGGAGGACCGTGCACCGTCCGGCCGCCGCCCCGCCACCCGCCTGGCTCGCCCACGTCACACGCCGTCAGCCGGGCCCGATCCCCTGGGCGGCGATGGCCCGCGGCACGCTCGGCTCCGGGCCGCTGCTCGCGCTCGGCGTCGCCACCGACCGGCACGGCGCGGGCGTGCTCGCCGGACTCGGCGCCATGTTCGCCTCCATCAACGACCGCCCCGGCACCCGGCGCACCGGGCTCCCGCACATCGGGCTGCCCGCGCTGGCCGGCGCCGCCGGGCTGCTGCTCGGCCGCGCCGACGGGTGGCCGGCCGTGGCGCTGCTGGCCGTCGTCGGCCTGGTCTCCGGGGCGATCAGCGTCCGCGGCCCGGTCAGCTCGGCCGCCGCGGTCCAACTGCTGGTGCTCACCGCCGTCGGCGGCGGCATGCCGCTCGCCATGCCGGGTCCGGTGAAGGCGGCCTGCTACCTGGCCGGCGCCGGCTGGATCCTGCTGCTGCGCCTCCTGCACCCGCGGCGCGGCGGGCCCACCGGTCCGCGCCACGGCGAACGCCTGCTGGTGGCCGCCGTGTTCGACGCGCTGGCCGACGCGCTCGACGCCGTCGGCACCCCCGCCGCCGAACCGGCCCGGCGGCGGCTCACCGCGGCCCTCGACCGCGCCGACGAGGCGCTGCGGCTGCGCCTGCTGGTGCGGCTGCGGCACACCGGCGCGGACGACCGGCTCGCGGCCCGCGCCGCCGCCGCGTCCGCCCTGTGCGAGGCCGGCGTCGCCCTGCTGTGGGAGGCCGCACCGCTGCCCGCCCGGATCAGCGTCGGCCCGCGCCGCCTCGCCGCCGCCGTCCGCGACGACGGCCCGCCCGGCCCGCTGCCCGCCCCCGCCCCCGGCACCCCGGCCCGCCTCGCCTTCGACCGGGCGGTCCTGGCCGCGGGCGTCGCCTTCGCCACCCGACCCGGTGCCGGACGGCGCACCGCGCTCCGACTCCGGACGGGCGAGGCGGGGGCGACGGGTGGGCCGGTGCGGCTGCGCGGGTCCCGGGCGAGCGGCCCGGCCGGGCGGGAGTACGGGGTGCGGGTGGCGGCGTGCGTCGCGGCCAGCGCCGCCGTCGCGCACCTGCTGCGCGCGGACCACTGGTACTGGCTGCCCGTCACCGCCGCGTTCCTGGTCAAGCCGGACTACGGGCCGCTGTTCTCACGGACCGTCAACCGCTTCGCCGGCACCGCGCTGGGCGTGCTGCTGCTGGCGGGCGCGACCGCGGCCGGCGGCTGGGTCGCCGGGCACGGGGACGCCGCACGGTGGGTGCCGATCGCCGCCGCGACCCTCGCCGGCGCGCTCACCCCCCTCGCGCTGCGGCACTTCGCGCTGCAGACCGCCGCCGTCACCGTCACCGTGCTGGCCTTCGTCGCCACCGCCGGTGACACCCAGGCGGCCGGCTCGCGACTCGTCGACACCGCGACGGCCTGCGCGATCGTCCTGCTGATCGGCCACCTGCCGGGGCTCTCGGACACCCGGGCCCGGGTCGGCCACCGCTCGGCCCAGGCCCTGCGCAGCACCGGCCGCTACCTGGACCACGTGCTCGCCGAACCGGCCGGCCCGCCCGGTGCCGTCCGGCGTACCGACCTGCGCCGGGCCGCCTACCACGCGCTCGCCGAGGCCCGGGCCGCCGCCGAGAGCGCCGCCGCCGAACTCCGCGGCGGCGACCCGCGCTGGCTGCGCGTCACCGCCGGCGCCGAGCGGATCGCCGACGCGGCCACCGCCTGCGCGACCCGGCTCGACCACGGAGCGGTCCGGCCGGACCAGGAGACCGCCCGCCGGGTCGGCTCGGCGCTGGCCGCCGTCGCCGACGCCCTGGAGGGCGGCCCCGAGCCCGCCGTCCGCCCGAGCCCGCCCGCCGTCGGGGAGTGCGGCACCCTCGACGCCGTCCTCACCGAGCTGGACCGCCTCGCCCAACTCGCCCGCCCCGAGCCAGGACGGCCGCCCGCGCCCCGGCCCCGCCGGGTGCCGTCGCTCCGCCCTCGCGGCGTCCGCCGACCCGCCGCTTCCCGGCGGATGACGGTCCGTCAGCGCCCGGCGGGCCCGCGCAGCGGCCGAACGGACCGCACCGCCGCCTCGCCCGGGTGAACGGCCACCGCGCCGAGGTCGCGCCGCAGGCCGGGGCGCGGGTCACGCGGACCGCGAGGCTTTGCGCCCCGGGCCGGCGGTGGGGACGCTGGACGGGGGCGGGCACGGCAGCCCGCCAGCCGAGACGAGGAGGTCTCCGGTGAGGTTCATCCAGATCATCGAGTACCGGACCGGGCGGATCGACGAGTTCAACGCCCTGCTGGACGACTGGGTCGCGCGCAACGAGGGCAACCGCATCGCGGTCCGGGCCGTGCAGACCAGGGACCGCGACGCGGCCGACGTCTACCTGAACATCGTGGAGTTCCCCTCGTACGAGGCGGCGATGGCGAACTCCGAACGCCCCGAGACGGCGGAGTTCGCCGCCCGGGCCGCGGAACTCTGCGACGGCCCGCCGGTCTTCCGCAACCTCGACCTGCTGAACGAGCGGGCCTTCGAGGACTGACCCCGCGGGGTCAGTGCATCGGGCCGCCGAGGAACGGCCCGTAGTAGCGGGTGTAGGCGTCCCGGAGGTCGTCTTCCTCGGCCTCGGCGGAGCGGGGGACCGGGTCGTAGTCCGGGCTCGCCTTGATCTCCTCCCTGGCGAGGTCGACGTAGACCTTCCGCTCGCCGATCTCGATCCGCGACACCGTGCCGGCGGGCAGCAGCACCAGCCGGCCGAAGATCCACGGGCCGGTGTCGACCACCAGGAACTGGGCGTCGATCGCCTCGGACAGCTTGTCGACCTTGCCGATGTGGCCGTCGACGGCCTCCACCCGGAACCCGATCAGGTCCGTGCCCGCGGTGTGGCCGGACGCGTCGCGGAACTGCCAGATACCGCTCTGCTCGCTCATGTCTCCCACTTCCTCCCGGGCCGGCCCGGCGGGCCGGCGGACCCTGTGCGCCTAACCCGCCCCGCGCGGACCATGCACCCCGGTGCCCGGCCAGCCGTCCGGGTCCGGGTGTGAACGTCCGCAGCCGGGAAAGGCGGCATCCGCCGACGGCGCCCGGACCCGGGGGCCGGGGCGCGGACGGGAGGGAGACCCGCGATGTGGTGGAGCGCGGTGCGACTGGCGGTGGCCTGCGCGGCGGTGGGCCTGGTCGGCTGGGGGATCGGCCGGGTCGCCGACCTGACGGCGAACCGGCTGGCGGCGCGCTCCGGCGCGGCCACCGCGCCCCGGCTGCTGCGCGGCTGCCGCGGACCGCTGCTGGCCGTGGTCTGCTGCGGCCTGCTGCTGGGCGCGCAGCCGTGGATCCACGCTCCGGCCGGCGCCCGGCACGGCCTCACCCACGCGCTGGTCCTGGCGATGATCGCCTCCTGCGGCTGGCTCACCGCCCGCGCGGCCGCGCTGCTGCTGGACGGCGCGGTGCGGCTCGCCGTCCGCCGGCGCGACGCCGCCTGGGCCGGCCGGGCCCGCACCCAGGCCGGGCTGCTCGGCCGGATCCTGCAGGCGTCGATCGCACTGCTCGCGCTGGCCGCGATGCTGATGACCTTTCCCGCGGTCCGGGTGGTCGGCACCAGCCTGCTGGCCTCCGCGGGCCTGGTCGGCGTGGTGGCGGGCGTCGCCGCGCAGAGCACCCTGTCGAACCTGTTCGCGGGCATCCAGATGGCCTTCGGAGACCTCGCCCGGATCGGCGACGTGGTGGTGGTCGGCGGCGAGTGGGGCACCGTCGAGGAGATCACCCTGACCGCGGTGGTGATCGCCACCTGGGACCAGCGGCGGATCGTCATGCCGATGTCGTACTTCGCCGGGCGCCCGTTCGAGAACTGGTCCCGGCGCTCCGACCACATCACCGGGACGGCGCTGCTCCACCTCGACCACAGCGCCCCGATCGGCGAGCTGCGCCGGGAGTTCGACGACTACCTGGCGAAGAACCCGCGCTGGGACGGCGAGGGCAGCGCCCTGCAGGTCGTCGACACCACGCCCAGCACCCTGGTGGTCCGCGCGCTGGCCACCGCCGCCAACGCGAGCGACGCCTTCGAGCTCCGCTGCGACCTGCGCGAGCACCTGATCGGCTACCTGCACGAACACCACCCGCAGGCGCTGCCCCGGGTCAACGTCACGCCCGCCCCGGGACCTCGCGCCGACCGGGCCTGAACCGGCGGTCGTGGAACCGTTCCTGTCACGGCTCTTGACGCGCTACTTTTCTCAGACGTTAAATCTCGCCGTGAAGAAAGCGGCGTCAGCCGCCGGATGACGAACCGTCAGCCCGGGTGGAGCGTTCCCCGGGCCCATCAGATGGGTGTGCACACAGATGAGCAGTGCGAGCAGACACCGCCGGCGCGGGCGTGCGGTGGCCGGACTCGCGGCGCTGGCCCTGGCGGCGTTCGCCGCCCCGGCCGCCCACGCGACGCCGGACCCGGCCGCCGACCAGGCCAAGGCCGGGCACGGGACGCCGCCCGGCGGCGGGAGCCTCGGCCCGAACGTGATCGTCCTCGACCCGGCCATGCCCAAGGCCGACATCCAGAGCCGGCTCGACGCGATCGCCGCCGCCCAGGCGGGCAACGAGTTCGGGTCCGAGCGGTACGCCATCATGTTCAAGCCCGGCACCTACGGCACCGCCGCGGACCCGCTGGTCTTCTCCGTCGGCTTCTACGAGAGCGTGGCCGGCCTCGGCCGCAACCCCGGAGACGTGGTGATCAACGGCTCCGTCGACGTGTACAACCAGTGCGTCGACGGCGACCAGTCCAAGTGCTACGCCACCACCAACTTCTGGCGCTCGCTCAGCAACCTGACCGTCAACGTGGCCGGCCAGAGCGGCTGCTACGGCAACACCGAGTTCTGGGCGGTCTCCCAGGCCGCGCCGCTGCGCCGGGTGCACGTGAACGGCAACGTCAGCCTGATGGACTACTGCACCGGCTCGCCCGCCTGGGCCTCCGGCGGCTTCATCGCCGACTCGCAGTTCACCGGCGGCACCGTGATCAACGGCTCGCAGCAGCAGTACTTCACCCGCAACAGCGCCCTCGACGGCTGGACCAACGGCGTGTGGAACCAGGTGTTCTGCGGCTCGCCCGGCGCGCCCGCGCAGTCCTTCGCCGCCGACTCCGGCCTCAGCGGCGGCGCCGCCCCGTACACCACCCTCGACACCTGCCCGGTCACCCGCGAGGCGCCGTACCTGTACCTCGACGAGGCGGGCAGCTACCGGGTCTTCGTGCCCGCCCTGCAGCGCGAGTCCGCCGGGCCGACCTGGACGAACGGCGGGACGCCGGGCAGCTCGCTGCCGCTGGACGACTTCTTCGTGGTCCGGCCCGGCGCCAGCGTGAAGCAGATCAACGCCGCGCTCGCCGCCGGCCGCAACCTGCTGCTGACCCCCGGCGTGTACCGACTCCCCGACACCGTCAAGGTGGTGCGCCCCGGCACGAAGATCGTCGGCCTCGGGTTCGCCACCCTGGTCCCGACCGCCGGCAACGTCGCGATGAAGATCGCGGACGTGGACGGCGTCAACGTCTCCGGCCTGATCATCGACGCCGGCCCGATCACCTCGCCCGCGCTGCTCCAGGTCGGCACCAAGGGGTCGAAGGCTCGGCACGCGGCCGACCCGATCGGCCTGGACGACGTGTTCTTCCGGGTCGGCGGCGCGGTGAACGGCTCGGCGACCACCGCCCTGGTGGTCGACAGCGACGACACCCTGATCGACGACGCCTGGATCTGGCGCGCCGACCACGGCGCGGGCGGCGGCAGCTGGGACAGCGCCCGCAGCGACACCGGACTGGTCGTCAACGGCGACCGCGTCACCGCGACCGGCCTGGCGGTCGAGCACTTCCAGAAGACCGAGACGGTCTGGAACGGCCAGGACGGCAAGGTGGTCTTCTTCCAGAACGAGAACCCCTACGACGTCCCGAACCAGGCCGCGTGGATGGCGAGCCCGACCCAGCGGGGCTACCCGGCGTTCGCCGTCGGCCCGAAGGTGAAGACCTTCCAGGGCTGGGGCATGGGCAGCTACTCGTACTTCAACCAGGGCGTCGACATCCGCAACGCGATGGCCTTCCAGGCGCCCACCGCCCCCGGCGTGCAGTTCCACGACCTGCTGACGGTCTTCCTGAACGGCTCCGGCGGCATCGACTCGGTGATCAACGGCACCGGCCGCGCCGTCGACCCCACCTTCGGCGGCCCCAGCGACGTCGTCAGCTACCCGGCCCCCTGACCCGACCCCCCCGAACCGCGGGGCGGGCCCCGGACAACCCCCGGAGCCCGCCCCGCACCAACCGGCAGCGTCACCGGCCAGCCCCCAGGCCGGTACCCCCACCCACCGGTTCCCCACACCCGCAGCGGAGTCCCCATGACCGAGCTCAGCCGTCGCAACGCCCTGCTCCTCGCCGCCCTCACCGCCGGCCTCGGCGGCGTGTCCCTGGCCGCACCCGCCACCGCGTCCGCCGCCCCGACCGCCCTCGGCTGGAGCGACGACTGGGCGGCCGCCGCCTACGCCGCCGACCCGGGCGCCGCCACCGCCTCCGGCACCGAGAACGCCGGGCTCGGCCCCGGCCTCGCCTTCGACAACAACGGCGGCACCCGGTTCTCCAGCAACTTCGCCGACGACGCCTGGATCCGGATCGACCTCGGCACCGTCATCCGGGTCACCCAGGTCGTCCTGGTCTGGGAGGCCGCGTACGGCCTGCGGTACGCCGTCGAGGTCTCCACCGACGGCGCCAGCTGGAAGTCGATCTACACCGAGAACGCCGGCACCGGCGGCACCGTCACCATCCACACCCACCCGCAGCCCGCCCTCGGCCGCTACGTCCGGATGCGCGGCGTCCAGCGCGCCACCCCGTACGGCTACTCGCTCTACGCCTTCCAGGTCAACGGCGGCATCCCCACCCCCGCCGCCGCCACCACCGCCAACCTGGCGCTGAACCACCCCGCGTTCGGCAACTACTACCAGGACGCCGGGCACACCCCGCTGCACGCCTTCGACGGCGGCTTCCCGGCCGGGCTCAGCGGCGACGCCACCCGGTGGGCCAGCGACTGGAACGACCACCGGTGGGTCGCCGTCGACCTCGGCGCGAGCGCCCGGATCAGCGCCTTCGACCTGTACTGGGAGTCCGCCTACGCGGTCGACTACCAGCTGCAGGTCTCCGACGACAACCAGACCTGGCGCACCGTGTACCAGCCGACGGCCGCTCAGGTCGCCGCCCGCGACGCCGACATCGGCACCCCCGGCTCCTCGGCCGGCCTCCACGACGCGATCACCCTGCCCGCCCCGGTGACCGGCCGCTACGTCCGGATGCTCGGGCTGCGCCGCCGCCGCTTCTACAACCCGGCCCCGGCGACCGCCCAGTTCGGCTACTCGCTCTACGAGTTCCAGGTCTGGGGGACCGGCGGCAGCGGCGCGGCCGAGTACCCGGCCCAGCCGGGCGACCGGACCGGGACCTACCGCACGGTCTTCTTCGACGACTTCACCGGCGCCACCCTGGACCGCAGCAAGTGGCGGGTGGTGGTGACCGGTTCGACCATGGGGTCGGTCAACGGCGAGGCGCAGGCCTACATCGACTCCGCCAGCACCCTCACCCTCGCCAACAGCCAACTGCTCATCACCCCGCGCTACCTGCCGAACGGCTACACCGCGCCGGGCGGCGGCACCTACCACTTCACCTCGGCCCGGATCGACACCTCCGCCGCGGTCAACTTCACCTACGGCCGGGTCAGCGCCCGGCTGAAGATGCCCGCCGGACTCGGCTTCTGGCCCGCGTTCTGGCTGCTCGGCAGCAACGTCGAGGACCCGGACGTCTCCTGGCCCGACTGCGGCGAGACCGACATCATGGAGAACATCGGCTACCCGGCCTGGACCAGCAGCGCCCTGCACGGCCCCGGCTACTCCGCGGACGGCAACATCGGCGCACTGCAGAACTTCCCGGCCGGCCAGGACGCGACCGCCTGGCACGTCTACGCGGTCGAGTGGACCCCCACCGCGATGCGCTTCTCGGTCGACGGCGTCCAGACCCTCGAGGTCACCCGGCAGAAGACCCAGGCCACCCGCGGCGCCTGGGCCTACGACCACAACCAGTACGTGATCCTCAACTTCGCCCTCGGCGGCGCCTACCCGGCCGGCTGGAACAAGGTCACCACCCCGTACTGGGGCCTGCCGCAGTCCAGCGTCGACCAGGTCGCCGCGGGCGCAGCCACCCTCGCCGTGGACTGGGTGCGGGTGGAGCAGCTCGCCTGACCGCGAGCGCCGGCGGGGGTGGACCGCGTCAGGGGCGGCCCACCCCCGCCGGGGGACCCGACCGGAGCGGGCACAGGATGTCGGGTGCGGCAGGCTTGGTCCTTCCTACGGTGGGTGATCGTAAGAAGGAAGGAGGCCGGGGTTGCTGGATCGGTTGAACCAGGCCATGGCACACATCGAGGAGCACCTCGACCGGCAGATCGAGGTGTCCGCGCTGGCCCGGATCACGGCCACGTCGGAGTACCACTTCCGGCGGCTGTTCTCGTCGCTGGCGGGGATGCCGCTGTCGGAGTACGTCCGACGCCGCCGGCTCACCGTGGCGGGCGCCGACGTGCTGGCCGGGGAGCCGACCCTGCTGGAGATCGCGGTCCGCTACGGCTACACCTCGGGGGAGGCCTTCGCCCGGGCGTTCCGCGCCGTGCACGGCATCGGTCCCGGTGAGGCCCGGCGTACCGGCGCGGCCCTGAACTCGCAGCCCCGGCTGTCCTTCCGCCTCATCGTCGAAGGGAACAGCACCATGCGGTACCGCATCGTGGAGAAGGAAGCCTTCCGGGTGGTCGGCAGGAAGGCCCGCGTCCCGCTGATCTACCAGGGCGTCAACCCGCACATCGCCGCGCACATCCGGAGCATCCCGCCGGAGACCATGCTGCGGATCGCCGCCCTCTCGGGCGAGGACCCGGAGGGTGTGGTGTCGGCGACCGTGCGGCTGTCCGACGGCTTCGAGGAGGGCAGCGAACTCGACTACTACCACGCCGTGGTGAGCACCGCCGCCGAGCTGCCCGCGGACCTCGACGTGCTGGACTGCCCGGCGGGCACCTGGGCGGTGTTCGAGAACACCGGGCCGTTCCCGGAGGCACTGCAGCAGATGTGGGCCGACGTCGCCGCCCAGTGGTTCCCGTCCAACCCGTACGAGTACCGCCCGGGGCCGGAGATCCTGCGCACCCGCCCGGCACAGGCCGACCCGGCGCAGTCCGACGCCCAGCTGTGGATCCCAGTGGCCCGCACCGCGGTCTGACCCGGCAACCGACGGTCCGTCAACCCGGCGTGCGCGCCCGCCATTTCGAGCGAACGCGCACGCCGGCCACGCCTGGGCGGACGCGGTGGCCCTGGCGGAGCGCTGCCACCTGGCGGTGTGGTCGACGGCCGCCGACGGCCGCGCGGGCTTCCCGCAGGACCACCGGCTCTTCCACTCTCCCGTGGTCATCGACGTCCCGGTGGCCCCGACGCCGCCCGTGCTGCGCTGAGCCGGCACCGGTACCGGGCGGGCGGGCGGTCAGGAGGGCATCATGCCGAGTTGGCGCATCATGCCGACGCCGTCCCAGCTCCACCAGCCCTCCATGGCCATGCCGTCCTCGAAGCGCCAGATGGTCATGCCGGTGACCTCGGCGGTCCGGTTGGTGGCGGGCATGCCCATGAACTCGCCGATGTTGGTGCCGCGCCAGGTCCAGCGGGTGCACACCTGGTCACCCTCGGCGATCTGGCCGTCGATGGTGAACGAGAAGTCGAAGGCGCGGCGGTAGCCCTCGATCATCGCCTTGACGGCGGCGGGACCGACGGTGTCCTCCTCCATCGACGGGTCGTGATCCCGGTAGCCGGGGGCCACCAGTTCGTCGATGCACGACATGTCCCCGGTCGGCGGCTCCACCAGCATGCGGCGCGCCGCGTCCTTGAGGAACTGCTCGTCGCGGACCAGGTCCAGGTTGGTGAAGGTGGGCGGCTCCTGACAGAGGGCGACCATCTCCTGGAAGACCCGGTCGGTCTCCGGCAGCCCGGAGTTGCGCATCGCCGCCTCGTACGAGGGGAACTCGACGATCTCCACCACGTGTCGGGCGTCGTCCCGGTCCGCGCCGACCATCGTGTGGGTGGCGGTCCGTTTGCCCTCGGTCATCTCGATCCAGCTGTCCATCAGCCGGTTGAGCTCGTCAGGTCGCTCCGTGCGGCACTCTACGATCTGCACAAAAGTCATCGTGAACCTCCCGATCCGGCGCCGATCGTCCTGGTTCCACTGTGCGCCCGGCGGTACCGCGCCGCGAGATTGCGAGGCTCCCTCACACCTCGACGTGGGCGCCCATGATGATCGTGCGGTCGCGGGGGAGGCCGAAGTACTCGGCGGCGTCGGCGGTGATGTAGGAGGTGGCGACGAACAGGCGCTTGCGCCAGGGGGCCATGGTCGGCGCCTGGCCGCGGCGGAGTTCGATCGTCGACAGGAAGTAGGACGCCTGGTCGAGCGCCAACGGCCCCTCGGCTTCGGCCGGGTCGAGCATCGCGAGCGTCCCGGGCACGTCCGGGGTCTCCATGTAGCCGAAGCGGGCGGTGACGTGGATGATCCCGTCCTCGGCGTAGCCGAGGTCGTCGACGAGCAGCCGCCGCTCGGCCGGGACGCGCGGGACGGTCTCGGTCTCGATGGACAGGATGACGACCTGGTCGTGCCGCACGTGGTTGTGCTCGACGTTGGCGCGCATGGCCAGCGGAGCGGTCTGCTTGCCGCGGTTGAGGAAGACGGCGGTGCCCGGGACCCGGAGGGCGTGCACCCGCCCGCTGTGCAGGCCGTCGACGAACTCGCGCAGCGGGCCCTCGTGCCGGGCCCGTTCGGCGGTGACGATCTCGCGGCCGCGCTGCCAGGTCGTCATGACGGTGAACGCCGTGAGCCCGATCAGCAGCGGCAGCCACGCGCCGTGCAGGAACTTGGTGGCGTTGGCCGCGACGAACAGCAGGTCGACGAAGAGCAGCGTGCTCGCACCGATGGCGATCAGCCACTTCGGCGTGCCCCAGCGCGCGCGGGCGACGTAGAAGAACAGCAGCGTGGTGATGGTGATGGTGCCGGTGACCGCCATGCCGAAGGCGAAGGCGAGCGCCGCCGAGCTGCGGAAGGCGAAGACCAGGGTCAGCACCGAGACCATCAGCAGCCAGTTGATCCACGGGACGTAGATCTGACCCATCGTCGACTCGGAGGTGTACGCGATCCGCAGACGCGGCAGGTAGCCGAGCTGGGCGGCCTGCGAGGCGACCGAGTACGCGCCGGTGATCACGGCCTGGGAGGCGATCACCGTCGCGGCGGTGGCGAGCAGGACCATCGGCCAGCGTCCCCAGCCGGGCACCAGCAGGAAGAACGGGCCGCTGATGTTGGCCGGGTCGGCGAGGATCAGCGCGCCCTGGCCGAGGTAGCTCAGCACGCAGGCGGGGAAGACCAGGAACAGCCAGCCGCGGGTGATCGAGCGGCGGCCGAAGTGCCCCATGTCGGCGTAGAGCGCCTCCGCGCCGGTGACCGCCAGCACGACGGCGGCGAGGGCGAAGAACGCGGTGCCGAAGTGGCCGGTGAGGAAGGTCAGGGCGTAGCTCGGCGAGAGCGCCCGGAGGATCTGCGGGTGGTCGACGATGCCGGAGACGCCGCAGGCGCCGATGGTCACGAACCAGACGATCATCACCGGTCCGAACACCCGGCCGACCGCGGCGGTGCCGTTGCGCTGGACCAGGAACAGCACCACGATGATCACCGCGGTGATCGGGACGACCGCGTCCCCGAGCGAGGGTTCGACCACCTTGAGGCCCTCGACCGCGGACAGCACCGAGATCGCCGGGGTGATCATGCTGTCGCCGAAGAACAGTGACGCGCCGAAGATGCCGAGCGCGGCCAGCACGGCGGTGGTCCGGCGCCCGCGCTGCGAGGCCGAGCGGCGCAGCAGGGTGATCAGCGCCATGATGCCGCCCTCGCCGTCGTTGTCGGCGCGCATCGCCAGCAGGACGTAGGTGATCAGGACGATGATCACCACGGACCAGAAGACCAGCGACACCACGCCGTACACGTTCGGGGTGGAGACCGGCACGGGGTGCGGGTCGTCCGGGTTGAACACGGTCTGGAGCGTGTAGATCGGGCTGGTGCCGATGTCGCCGAAGACCACGCCGAGCGCGCCGACCACGAGTCCGAGACGCGCCGCGTCGGGCCCGTGCGGATGCCCCGCCGCAGCCGGCTGGGCGGCGGAATCGCGATCGGCCATGGTGACACTCCTGCTCTGCCGCGGATCGGGACGCTGCCAGGCATGGGCTCCGGTGGGGACATTACCGATCCGATTGTTCGATCAGCTGCAGGCAGCGCCGCCCGTCGCCGTGTTCCGTTCGCGTTCCGACCGCGTTCTGGCCGCCCGGCGTCAGCGTCCCGTCAACGCGGGCCCGATCCGCGTAGCCCCGGCGTCAAGGCCGCTGCGACCGGTGGACGCAGGCGCTGCACTGGAGCTGCGGCAGGACCAATCCCCGGCTCCCGCCGCGACCCCAACGAAACGGTGAGCCATGACGACCCACGACCGCATCGTCGCCGCGCGCGACGACGCCGCGTTCCGCGAGCTGCTGCACGGAACCGTCTTCGACCCCCGGCCCGCCGGAGGAACGGCGGAGCCGCGGCACGCCGCGCAGGAGCGCCCGCTCCCGGCGGACGAGGACGGCGGCCCGGCCGCCGCACACTGCCGGTCCGCCATGTACTACGTCGACTGACGACGCGTCACGGAACCCCCGAGGAGCGTGTGATGACCACCGAAGACGAAGCAGCGGACGACCCGCACGAACACGCGCCGCGCCACGTGCCGGTGCGCACCGTCGGCCCGGCGCAGGTGCTGCGGCTGTTCCGGGACCGCGACGGCGGCCGCTGCGCCGTCGCCTTCAGCACCCTGGCGGCGCTGCACGCGCTGCTGGGGGCCGACCAGGAGTCGGCGGAGCTCACCGAGCCGGCGCTGCGTGGCCTCACCGCGCCGCTCGGCGTCCACCGCCTGGTCCTCGACCCCGCGCTCGTCGCCCCCGCGGCGGGCGCCTACCGGGTCTCGACGGCCGCGGCGCCGTCCGAGCGTCAAGGCCGCGTCGGGATTCCGGGCCGGACCGTCAGGGGCCCGTCAAGAAACGCGGCGTGACCGGGCGGAGCGGCTTGGCTGGGACGCGCAGCGCGAGGCGGCGCGGCCGTTCCGGTGACCCGCTGGCGCGGCGGCGGCCCGGCGTCGACGGCCGCGGTGTCTGCTGCCCCTGAACGACCGACCACCCCGAGGAGCGAACCGGTGAGGCTCTACCGCGTCCGGCCCGGAGGCCGCTGGTACCACCCGGCGGTACCGCGGCTCGGCGCCGGCCCGGCATCGGCCGTCGCGCTCACCCTGAGCGCGGCCCTGACCCCCGCCCTGGACTGGGTGGGCGAGCTGAACGGCGGCTGGTTCGCCCTCGGCGCGTACGCCCTGCTCTGCGCCCTCGTCGGAGCGGTCTCCCGGCCTCCGACGGCGCCGCTGGTGGGCCTCGCGGGCTGGCTGTTCTTCGACGGGTTCGCCGTGCACGGCGACGCGACCCTGAGCTGGTCCGGACGAACCGACCTGCTGCGCCTGGGCGCGCTCGCCGCTGCCGCCCTGCTCACCTCCCTCCCGGGCGCGCTGCCCCACCGCCGGGTCCGCGTCCAACGGATGAGGGCGGCTGATCACCAGGCCGGCACCCGGAGCTGAGGCTCCGTCAGCCGACACCCCGTCACGACCGCCACCCACCCACCGGTCGGACCTCAGCCCACTGCAGACGCGGCCTTGTCGTACTCGCCGGCCTGCGGCGCGGTCAGGAGCTTCGAGACGCGGACCAGCACGTTGCCGTGCGGGAAGTCGTACTCCAGGAGCGCGGGCATGCTCTTGCCGATGCTCTGGATGTAGTCGGCGCGGAGCTTCGCGTCGTCGGCGTTGGCGAACATCTCGATGGCGCCGCCGGATTCGATGTCGGTGGGGTCGTTGCTGTGTGCGTCGGCGGCGTTGATGCGCGAGTCGGTGAACGTGATCTTCGAGGTGTACTGACCGGCCGGCCGAGGAGATGGTTCGGGTCGGTGGTGTCGGTGATGACGGTGCCGGCCTTCGCCGAGGGGACGGCCTTGGCCAGGGCGGCGAGCGCGGCGGTGGCGTCCTTCGGCGGAGCTGCCTTGGGCGGGGCGGAGCCGGCGGGAGCAGCGCCAGGGGCCTGGCTGCCGGCGGCCTGCGTGGCGGGAGCCGTCGCGGGGCTACTGGTGCTGCTGCAGGCGGTCGCGGCGAGCAGCGCGGTGGCGGCCGCAGCGATGCCGACGATGTGGTGGCGCACGGCAGATCCTTGACTGTGGTCGTGGCGGACCGGCACATCGTGGCAGCGCAACGGTGCGGCGGAGGCGCACAGTTGCGGAAGCGTGAGCCGGGGCCGGCGCGTTCCGGCCAAGGCGCGGACTCGGGCGAATGGCCCGGACGTCAAGGCGGCGTCAAGGTTGCGTGCGCACCCGTATGGAGGACGTCAGGGAGCCCGAAAAGGGCCCTGACCGGCTGGTTTGCTGCTTGTGCCGGTCGTCCACCGGTGCCGCCAGGGGAGTCCGAGGGACACCGGCGGCAACAGCCTCTGACCAGTGGGTGGAGCACCATGCTCGATCTCGTCTTCGTCGGTGTCACGGTCGCCGTGTTCGCCGTCATCGCCCTCATCGCCAGGGGGGTCGAGAAGCTGTGAGCGCCGAGAACATCGCAGGTCTCATCGTCGCCGTCGCGCTCGTCGGCTACCTCGTCGTCGCGTTGATCTACCCGGAGAAGTTCTGACATGGGTTCCACTCTTGCCGGGTGGCTGCAGGCCCTCGCCCTGGTCGGCGCGCTGGCCCTGTGCTACCGCCCGGTGGGCGACTACATCGCCCACCTCCTGACCTCGGCGCGGCATCTGAGAGCCGAGAAGATCCTGTACAAGGTGGTCGGTGTCGACGGCGACGCCGATCAGCGCTGGCCGGTGTACCTGCGGTCGGTGCTGGCGTTCTCCGCCCTCTCGGTGCTGTTCCTGTACGGGCTGATCCGGCTGCAGACACACCTGCTGCTGAGCCTGGGCGTGCCGGAGATGGCCCCGCACCAGGCCTGGAACACCGCGATCTCGTTCACCACCAACACCAACTGGCAGTCCTACAGCGGCGAGTCCGCGATGGGCCACCTGGTGCAGATGGCCGGGCTGGCGGTGCAGAACTTCGTCTCCGCCGCGGTGGGCATCGCGATCGTGGCGGCGCTGATCCGCGGATTCACCCGCAACCGCACCGACCGGGTCGGCAACTTCTGGGTCGACCTGACCCGGATCACGCTGCGCCTGCTGCTGCCGCTGTCGATCGTCTTCGCCCTGGTCCTGGTGGCCAACGGCGTGGTGCAGAACTTCCACGGCTTCCACGACCTGACGACCCTGACGGGTGGTCAGCAGTCGATACCGGGCGGCCCAGTGGCCTCGCAGGAGGTCATCAAGGAGCTGGGCACCAACGGCGGCGGCTTCTACAACGCCAACTCGGCGCACCCGTTCGAGAACGCCACCGGCTTCACCAACTGGCTGGAGATCTTCCTGCTGCTGGTGATCCCGTTCGCGCTGCCGCGCACCTTCGGCCGGATGGTCGGCGACCACCGGCAGGGCTACGCGATCGTCGCGGTGATGGGCCTGTTCTGGGTCGCCTCCGCCGCGTTGATCACCTTCTTCGAGCAGCAGCACGGCGGTGCCGCGCTGCAGGCGGCGGGCGCGGCGATGGAGGGCAAGGAGCAGCGCTTCGGCGTGGCCGCATCCAGCCTGTTCGCGGCGTCGACCACATTGACGTCGACCGGTGCGGTCAACGCCTTCCACGACTCGTTCACCCCGTTCGGCGGCGGTCTGACGATCTTCAACATGATGCTCGGTGAGATCGCGCCCGGCGGTACCGGCTCCGGCCTGTACGGCATGCTGATCCTGGCGGTCGTCGCGGTGTTCGTGGCCGGTCTGATGGTCGGCCGTACCCCCGAGTACCTGGGCAAGAAGCTCGGCGGCCGGGAGATGAAGTTCGCCTCGCTGTACATCCTGACCACCCCGGCGATCGTGCTGATCGGCGCGGGCACCGCGATCGCGCTGCCCGGCGAGCGGGCGGGGATGCTCAACTCCGGTGCGCACGGCTTCTCCGAGGTGCTGTACGCGTTCACCTCCGCGGCGAACAACAACGGTTCGGCGTTCGCCGGCATCACCGTCAACACCGCCTGGTACGACACGGCGCTGGGTCTGGCGATGGTGTTCGGCCGGTTCCTGCCGATGGTGTTCGTCCTCGCGCTGGCGGGCTCCCTCGCGCAGCAGCAGCCGGTCCCCGCGAGTGCGGGCACCCTGCCCACGCACAAGCCGCTGTTCGTCGGTCTGCTCTCGGGCGTCGTCCTGATCGTCGTCGGCCTCACCTACTTCCCGGCCCTGGCCCTCGGGCCGATCGCAGAAGGTCTCCACTGATGTCCACCAGCACCCTTGATCCCGCGGCCCCCGAACAGGCGCCGCACAGAGTCTCCTCCGGCCTGCTCGACCCGAAACTGCTCGTCAAGTCGCTGCCGGACGCGGTGCGCAAGCTCGACCCGCGGGTGATGGTGAAGAACCCGGTGATGTTCGTGGTCGAGGTCGGCTCGGTGGTCACCACCGTCGCCGCGATCGCCGACCCGTCCGTCTTCGCCTGGGCGATCACCGTCTGGCTGTGGCTGACCACCGTCTTCGCCAACCTGGCCGAGGCCGTCGCCGAGGGCCGCGGCAAGGCGCAAGCCGACACGCTGCGCAAGACCAAGACCGAGACCACCGCCCGACGCCTCGTCAACTGGCCCGCCTCGCAGGACGAGGAGGAGGTGCCGGGCACCGCGCTGCGGCTGGGCGACCACGTGGTGGTCGAGGCCGGGCAGGTGATCCCCGGTGGCGGCGACGTGGTCGAGGGCGTCGCGTCGGTGGACGAGTCGGCGATCACCGGCGAGTCCGCGCCGGTGATCCGCGAGTCCGGTGGCGACCGCTCGGCGGTGACCGGCGGCACCAAGGTGCTGTCCGACCGGATCGTGGTGAAGATCGCCTCCGAGCCCGGCAAGTCCTTCATCGACCGGATGATCGCCCTGGTCGAGGGGGCGGCCCGGCAGAAGACACCCAACGAGATCGCGCTGAACATCCTGCTGGCGTCGCTGACGATCGTGTTCCTGATCGCGGTGGTCACCCTGCAGCCGATGGCGACCTACGCGGGCGCCCCGCAGTCGACGATCGTGCTGGTGGCGCTGATCGTGGCGCTGATCCCGACCACCATCGGCGCGCTGCTCTCCGCGATCGGCATCGCGGGCATGGACCGCCTCGTGCAGCGCAACGTCCTCGCCATGTCCGGCCGGGCCGTCGAGGCGGCGGGCGACGTCAACACCCTGCTGCTCGACAAGACCGGCACCATCACGCTCGGCAACCGGCAGGCCGCCGAGTTCCAGCCCGCCGAGGGGGTCTCGGTCGAGGAGCTGGCGGACGCGGCGCAGCTGTCCTCGCTGGCGGACGAGACGCCCGAGGGCCGCTCGATCGTGGTGCTCGCGAAGACCGGGTACGGCCTGCGGGCCCGCGCCCAGGGCGAGTTGGCGCACGCCACCTGGGTGCCGTTCACCGCGCAGACCCGTATGTCGGGCGTGGACGTGGACGGGCGGCAGGTCCGCAAGGGCGCGGCCGGTTCGGTCGCCAACTGGGTGACCCGGCACGGCGGCAGCGTCGGCGCGGACGTGGCGACCCTGGTCGACGGGATCTCCGCGGCGGGCGGCACCCCGCTGGTCGTCGCGGAGCAGGACGGCGCCCGGACGCCGCGCGTGCTCGGGGTGATCCACCTCAAGGACGTGGTGAAGGAGGGCATGCGGGAGCGCTTCGAGGAGCTGCGCCGCATGGGCATCAAGACCGTGATGATCACCGGTGACAACCCGTTGACCGCCAAGGCGATCGCGGAGGAGGCGGGCGTGGACGACTTCCTCGCCGAGGCCACCCCCGAGGACAAGATGGCCCTGATCCGCAAGGAACAGGAGGGCGGAAAGCTGGTCGCGATGACCGGCGACGGCACCAACGACGCCCCCGCCCTCGCGCAGGCCGACGTCGGCGTGGCGATGAACACCGGCACCATGGCGGCCAAGGAGGCCGGCAACATGGTGGACCTGGACTCCAACCCGACCAAGCTGATCGAGATCGTCGAGATCGGCAAGCAACTCCTCATCACCCGCGGTGCGTTGACCACCTTCTCGATCGCCAACGACGTCGCGAAGTACTTCGCGATCATCCCGGCGATGTTCGCGGGCGTGTACCCGGGCCTGAAGCACCTGAACATCATGGGCCTGCACAGCCCGACCTCCGCGATCACCTCGGCGATCGTCTTCAACGCACTGGTCATCGTCGGCCTGATCCCGCTCGCCCTGCGCGGCGTCAAGTACCGCCCCACCGACGCTGGTTCGCTGCTGGCGCGGAACATCGGGATCTACGGACTCGGCGGCCTCGTCGTCCCGTTCGTCGGCATCAAGGCGATCGACCTGATCGTCCAGTTCATCCCCGGCCTGAGCTGAGAGAGGCCAGAGTCCCCATGCCCACTTTCCTGCGCACCCACCTCACCGCGCTGCGGATGCTGCTGGTGATGACCGTGATCCTCGGCCTCGGCTACCCGCTGCTGGTCACCGGCATCAGCCAGGTCGCCTTCGCCGACAAGGCCAACGGATCGATCGTGAAGTCCGACGGCAAGGCGATCGGCTCCAGCCTGCTCGGCCAGAGCTACGACCTGCCGAAGGCCAACCCGGAGGACCCGTCGCAGCCTGACCCGAAGTGGTTCCAGCCCCGGCCGTCCGCGGGCGGCTACAACCCCGCCTCCTCCGGCGCGTCCAACCTCGGCCCGAACAGCGACGACCTGCTGAAGGCCGTCGACGACCGCCGCGCCGCCGTCGCCGCCTTCGACGGCGTCGACCCGGCCAGCGTCCCGGCCGACGCGCTGACCGCCTCCGGCTCCGGCCTCGACCCGCACATCTCCGTGGCCTACGCCAAGGAGCAGGTCAACCGGGTCGCCAAGGAGCGCGGCCTCACCGCCGACCAGCTCGACAAGCTAGTCGACACGTACACCGAGGGCCGCTCGCTCGGCTTCCTCGGCGAGGCCGGCGTCAACGTCGTCCTCCTCAACACGGCCGTCAGCGAGATCAAGTGACGTCCGCAGGCTGACCGGACCGACCCGGGCACGGAGGGAGAGCCGTGCCCGGGTCGGTCCGCCCCTTCCTCGGAGAGAGAGCAGCGCCCATGCCCCGTGACCTCACGCCCGGCACCGTCACCCGCCGCGGGCAGTTGAGGGTGTACCTCGGATCGGCCCCCGGCGTCGGCAAGACGTACCGGATGCTGGACGAGGCGCGTCGCAGACGGGACCGCGGCGCGGACGTGGTGGTCGGGTTCATCGAGTGCCACGGCCGACGGCACACCGAGGAGATGCTCCACGGGCTGGAGACCGTCCCGCGCCTGACGCGCCGTTACCGGGGGACGGACTTCCAGGAGATGGACCTCGACGCCGTGCTGGCCCGACGGCCCGCGGTGGTGCTGGTGGACGAGCTCGCCCACACCAACATCCCCGGCGGGCGCAACGCCAAGCGCTGGCAGGACGTCGAGGACCTGCTCGCCGCCGGCATCGACGTCATCACGACCGTCAACGTGCAGCACCTGGAGTCGCTCAACGACGTGGTGCAGAAGATCACCGGCATCCCGCAGCGCGAGACCGTGCCCGACGAGGTCTTCCGCCGCGCGGACCAGCTCGAACTGGTCGACATGGCACCCCAGGCGCTGCGGCGCCGCATGGCCCACGGCAACGTCTACAAGGCGGAGAAGGTGGACGCCGCGCTCTCCAACTACTTCCGGGTCGGCAACCTCACCGCGCTGCGCGAGCTGGCGCTGCTCTGGGTCGCCGGGCGCGTCGACGAGGGCCTGCGCGACTACCGTGCCAGCCACAACATCGACCGGGTGTGGGAGACCCGCGAGCGGGTCGTGGTCGCCCTCACCGGCGGCCCCGAGGGCGAGACCATCATCCGCCGTGCCGCCCGGATCGCCGACCGCACCGCGGGCGGTGAACTGCTCGCCGTGCACGTCACCCGCAGCGACGGCCTGGCGGGCGCCTCCCCGGGCGCCCTCGCCGAGCAGCGGCAGCTGGTCGAGACGCTCGGCGGCACCTACCACGTGGTGGTCGGCGACGACATCCCGAGCTCGTTGCTCTCCTTCGCCCGCGCCCACGACGCCACCCAGCTCGTCCTCGGCACCAGCCGCCGCGGCCGGATCAACCGCTTCCTCACCGGCCCCGGCAACGGGCAGACCACCGTCGACCTCTCCGAGGACATCGACGTCCACATGGTCACCCACGCGTTCACCGGCCGCGGCCGACTGCCCTCGCTGGGCCGCCGCCACTCCCCGCGGCGGACCGCCGCCGGCTTCGCCGCAGGCCTGCTGCTCCCGGTGCTGCTCACCGTCGTCCTGTCCCAACTCGCCGGGTCCCTGAACCTCACCACCGACGCGCTGGTGTTCCAACTCGGCGTGGTGGCGGTGGCGTTGCTCGGCGGGGCGACCTCCGCACTGCTGGCCTCGCTGGTCGCCTCGCTGCTGCTGAACTACTACTTCATCCCGCCCGTCCACACCTTCACCATCAACGAGCCGAACAACGCCATCGCGCTGGTGGTGTTCGCCGCCGTCGCCCTCACCGTCTCCACCGTGGTCGACTACGCCGCGAAGCTGACCCAGCGCGCAGCCCGGGCCACCGCCGAGGCCGAGACCCTCTCCACCCTGGCCGGCAGCGTCCTGCGCGGCGCCGACGCGCTGCCCGCCCTGCTGGAGAAGACCCGCACGGCCTTCGGCCTCGACTCCGTCGCCCTGCTCGACCGCGCGGGCGGCGAGACCCTCGGGCGCAGCGACGCGGACGGCGACCCCGCACCGGACCGCACCATCACCGAAGTCCCGGTCGGCCCCGAGTCGTTGCTGGTCCTGGCCGGACGCCGGCTGCCCGCCGCCGACCAGAGGGTGCTCACCGCGTTCGCCGCCCACATCGCCGCCGCCCTGGAACGCGACCGGCTCGCCACCGCCGCCGCCGAACTCGAACCCATCCGCTCCGCCGACCGGATGCGCACCGCGCTGCTCGCCGCCGTCAGCCACGACCTGCGCACCCCGCTCGCCGCCGCCCTCGCCGCGGTCGGCTCGCTGCGCAGCCCCGACGTCGAGTTCTCCGACGACGACCGGGCCGAACTCCTCGACATGGCGGACGAGTCGCTGGTCAAGCTCACCCGCCTCGTCGACAACCTGCTCGACATGAGCCGCCTGCAGGCCGGCGCCCTCACGCTCCACCTGGAGCCCACGGCTCTCACCGCGGTCCTGCGCGGCGCGATGGACTCGCTGGCACGGCCGGACGCGCCCGTCCAACCGCTCGACCTGGACACCGCCCCCCCGGTGCTGGCCGACCCGCCGCTGCTGGAACGGGTGCTGGCCAACGTCATCACCAACGCCCTGCGCCACAACGCGCCGGGCGCGCCCGTCCTGGTCGCCGCCAGCCACCACCTCGACCGGGTGGAGATCCGGGTGATCGACCGGGGCCCGGGCATCCCGCCGGAGGACCGAGACCGGGTCTTCCTGCCGTTCCAACGCCTCGGCGACACCGACAACACCACCGGCGTCGGCCTGGGCCTCGCCCTCTCCCGCGGCCTCGCCGAAGCCATGGGCGGCACCCTCGACGTCGAGGACACCCCCGGCGGCGGCACCACCATGCTGCTCACCCTGCCCGCCGCCGACCCGCCCCGCGACGCGCACGCGGCGTAGCCCGCCGCCCGGGCGCCAACAACGCGTCAGGACCCGGGCCGAGGGCGTCAAGGAAGCGTCAGGACCACCCTGACCGACCTCCCGCCGGACATAGCGTCAGCCGCGAGTTCGCGGCCGGCCACCGGCGGCCGGGACCGGGGGAGAGGGACGCGCGGCCATGGCAGCGGGTACGTGGGGAAGAGTCACTGCGAGGGCGACGCGGAGCGGGCTCGCCCGGTGGAGCACCCCGCGGCTGGTCCGTGCGCTCACCGCGCTCTGCCTGGCCACGCTGCTCGGCTGCGCCGCCGCCACCGCACTCGTCCTGAGCGGCGCCCGGGACGGCATGGACGGGATCGGCCACCGCGCCGCCCCGCAGGCCGTCCGCGCCGCAGACCTGTACTTCGCGCTCAACGACATGGACGCCCAGGCCGCCAACCTGCTGCTGCTCGGCGCCGACCCCGACTACGCCGCGCTGCGCCGGCAGACCCTGGACACCTACGAGCAGCGCCGCGCCCAGGCCGACACCGGCCTCCAGCACGCCGCCGAGGCCACCGCCGACGACCCCGCCGGGCAACGGGCCGTCCACACCGTCCTCGGTGAACTCGGCCACTACGAAGCCCTGGTGGCCCGCGCCCAGCTCCTGGAGGACCAGGCCCACGCCCCGGCCGGGCGGCCCTCCCCGGACGCCCTGGACGCCTACCGGCAGGCCACCGACCTGCTGCGGCAGCAACTGCTGCCCGCCGCCGACCAGGTGACCGCGGCCAACTCCGCCACCGTGGACCGCATCCACGCCGCGCTGCGCGGCGACCTCGCGAGCGGCCGCCGGTGGATCCTCGGCGCCGGCCTGCTCGCCCTGGGTACCCTCGCCGCCCTGCAGCGCACCCTGACGGTCCGTCACCGACGCCTGGTCAACCCGCCGCTGGCCGCCGCCACCCTGCTGCTCCTCTGCGGCCTCACCGCCGCCGTGGTCCTCACCTCACGGACCGGGGACCACCTCGCCGTCGCCAAGTCCAACGCCTACGACTCGGTGCTCGCGCTCAGCCGTGCCCGCGCCGCCGCGTACGACATGAACGCCGACGAGAGCCGCTACCTCACCGACCCGGCCCGCGCCGCCGCGTACGAGCAGGGCTTCCTCGACAAGGCCCAGTCCTTCGCCCGCCTCGACGGGGCCACCCTCAGCACGTACGACGCCCGGCTGGCGCAGGCCGTCGACCGGCACCGCGCCGACCGCCGCACCGTCCCGTTCGGCGGCTTCCTCGGTGCGGAACTGGGCAACATCACCTTCCCCGGCGAGCAGGACGCCGCCGAGCGCGTCCTCACCGCGTTCCAGCAGTACCAGCGCGACGACCGCACGCTGCGCGACCTGCTCCGCCAGGGCCGGCTCAAAGACGCCGTCACCTTCAACACCGGGCTCGCCGCAGGCCAGTCCAACGCCGACTTCGGCGCGCTGGACAAGGCCCTCGACGGCGTCCTGGCCATCAACCAGGACGCCTTCGACCGCACCGTCACCGCCACCGACGACGACCTCGGAGCCACCACCGCGGCCACCGGAGCCCTCGCCCTGGCCGCCGCCCTCGCGCTGACCGTCCTCGGCGTCCGTCCGCGGCTGCGCGAGTACCGCTGACCCGGACCGGGGCCGTCAGGTCCGCACGGCGCAGGGTGGGCCGAAGTCGCGCAGGGCCGCGTCGACGATCTCGGTCAGGCGGGCGTGGTGCGCGCCGCGCCAGTAGACCTGGCCGCAGTCGGTGCACTTGGCGAAGACGTCGTAGGAGTGCTGGGTGCCGTCCTGCAGCTGCTCGTGCACCGCGTCCTTGGCGGCGGGTCGGAGCGTTCCGTTGCAGGCGGTGCACCTGGTCCACGGGGCCAGCGGGGGCGCGAAGCGGGAGAGGACGTCCGTGAGCTGGTCGGCGGGGCGGTGGCTGTAGACGTACGCGCCGGCCCAGATCTCGCGCCGCCGCAGCAGCCCCCGGTCGCGCGAGAGCATGACCCGCTGCTCCGCTGCGGAGCGGGCGGCCAGCGCCGCGTCGCCGATGTCCGGGTTCTCGTAGGCGGCGTCGATGCCGAGCAGGCGCAGCCGTCGGGCGAGCGTCCCGAGGTGGACGTCGAGCAGGTAGCGGGGCGGGCCGGCGAGCTGCTGCGGCCGCGTCACGCTCCGTACCGCGATCTCCTCGCCGTCGGCGGGGACGTGCGAGGTGTCGACCGGGCGCCCGTGGACCAGCAGCGCCCCGACCTCCGTGAGCGGCACGCCGAGGGACTCCACGACGTGCCCGAGCGTCGACACGCCGTCGGTGCGCACCGCCGAGCGCGCCGTGCGCCGCGCCGTGGCGAGGAACAAGTGCAGCTCGGGAGCGAAGCTGATCCAGATCTCGGGTCTCTCCACGCGGCCAGGATGCCAGCGTGCGAGGTGCCGGGGCCAGTGCTTTCCGCTCCGGGCCGCGGGCGCGGTCCGGGGGAGGAGGGGCCGGTCGGTGACCGGCGGGTTCGCGGGGTTCCCGTTCGTGCGGACGCGGGTCCGATCGGGTGAAGCGACAATAGGACACATGCGGCAAGAGGGCTCTCGCCGCCGTCCGCGAGCCGACCAGCCCCGGAGCCGCCCGTGACCCGTCGCCGTTCCTCCCACCCCGCGAGCGCGCACGAACTGCTGGGCCGGCTCGGCCGGCTCACCGCCCAGGCGCTGGAACACGTCGAGATGCAGCGCGCCCGGGTCGAACTCGCCATGGCGCTGCAACGCGAGCTGCTCCCGTCCGCGCTGCCGAGCCTGCCCGGGCTGCGGGTCGCCGCCCGCTACTCGCCCGCGCGCCACGGCCTGGACATCGGCGGCGACTGGTACGACGGCTTCTGCCTCCCGGACGGGACGCTCGGACTGTCCATCGGCGACGTGCAGGGCCACGACGTCGAGGCGGCCGTGTTCATGGGCCAGGTCCGGATCGGCCTGCGGGCGCTGGCCACCGGCGCGAGCGACCCGGGCGAGGTGCTCAGCCGGACCAACGAACTGCTGCTGTCGATGTCCGACGGCCTGTTCGCCACCTGCTGCTTCCTGCGCTTCGACCCCGTCACCCGGGTGCTCTCGACCGCTCGGGCCGGCCACGTGCCGGCGGTCTGGGCCACCGGCGACGGCCGCTCCGGCGTCGAGGACGTCGAGGACGTCGAGGAGGTCGGCCTGCCGCTCGGCATCGAGTCCGGCGAGGTGTACCCGGTGACGCGGCGACGGCTGGCGAGCCCGGAGGCCGTCGTGCTGGTGACGGACGGCGTGGTGGAGGGACCGTCGTTCCCGCTCGACGACGGGCTGGAGCAGGTCCTGCGGCGGGTGCGCGCCGGGGTCGGCGGCACGCCGGAGGCGCTGGCCGCCGACGTGATCGGGGTCGCCGAACTCACCGGACACTCGGACGACGCCGCCGTCCTGGTGCTCTGCCACGACGAACCGTGACGACGGCGGCCGCCAACGGGTGAGCGCGGCGCACCCGCCGGGCGTGTCACGGCCGGGTCCGGGCGATGAAGTGCGGTCTGATGGCTGCTGTGCTGCGCAACGCGAAGGCCGGGAGAATCGCGGGGACCGGCCTGTCGATCCTGGGCGTCGCGCTCGTGTACTGGGCGGGGGGCAAGCTCGGGCTGCTGGCACAGGTCGTCGTCGGGGGCGTCCACGTCACGCCGCTGTGGCCGCCGACCGGCGTCGCCGTGGCCGGCCTGCTGGTGCTGGGCCTGCGCGTGTGGCCCGGGATCGCGCTCGGCGCCCTGTTGGTCATCGCGGGCTTCGGGTCGCTCACCCTCGCGTCCTTCGGCATCGCGGCGGGCAACACGCTCGCCCCGGTGGTCGCCGTCCTGCTGCTCGCCCGGGTGGACTTCCGGGTGGAGCTCGACCGGCTGCGCGACGGCGTGGCGCTGGTCTTCCTGGGGGCACTCGGCTCCACGCTGATCAGCGCGACCGCGGCCTGCGTCGTGCTGCTGGCCGACGGCGCGATGTCCGGCAGCCAGTTCTGGCCGGCCTGGTCGGCCTGGTGGACCGGTGACGCGATGGGCGTGCTCGTGGTCACCCCGCTGCTGCTGGCCGCCCGCACGGTCCGGCTGCCGCGCGACGTCCCGCCGTACCGCTGGGTCGAGGCCGCCGCGCTGCTGGCCAGCACCGTCGGCATCGCGCTCGTGGCGACCCGCAGTCCGCTCTCGCTGCTGTTCCTGGTCCTCCCGGTGATCATGTGGGCGGCGCTGCGCTTCCAACTGGCCGGCGCCGCGCCGTGCGTCCTGGTGGCGACCCTGTTCGCCGTCCCCGCCGCGCTCGAGCACGCCGGCCCGTTCGCCCACCACGGCCTGCTCGCCACCATGGTCGTCCTGCAGGCCCTCAACGGCGTCCTGGCCCTGACCGGCCTGCTGCTCGCCGCCGTCACCACCGAGCGCGACAACACCCTGCGGACCATCGAACAGGCCTGCCTCGCCCTCGCCGAGGTGGTGAACCGGCTCGCCCCGGGGGAGGCCGACCCCTCCTGGCTCCCCCCGGACCCCGACCGCCGACGCACCGACTGATCGAGCGTCGGACGGACCGGACAGCGCGGTCGGGAACCGGGAGCGCCCGGCCGTTCGTGTTCCCCAGTGTCAGGCGAGAGCGTCGACGCCGGCGGCACCCACCCGCCCGTCGCCGATCACCACCGCATCCGTCCACGGGACAGGGAGCAACGGTGAACATCCGCAGCACGGCCCGCGTACCGGCAGCCCGCCACGGGAGCCGGCGCACCCGCGTCACGGTCGCCCTGCCGCTCGCGGCGGTCGGCGCCGGCCTCGGGCTCGCCGCCGTCCAGGGCTGCGGCGGCCCACCCGAGCGGCCCACGCCGTCCGCCCAGGCCGGGAACCCGCTCGACAACGTCGGCACGGCGGGCAACCTCCTCGCCGTGAAGATCGACAACGTCGGCACGCAGGTCCAGGCGATGCACCGGGGGCTCGCCCAGGCCGACATCGTGTACTGGATCCAGGTGGAGGGCGGACTGTCCCGGTTCCTCGCCGTGTACGACGCCAACCACCTGCCCGCGCTGATCGGCCCCGTGCGATCCGCCCGGCAGACCGACATCCCGCTGCTCCAGCAGTACGGGCGGCTCGACTTCGCGTACAGCGGCGCGATCAGCGGGCTGCTCCCGCTGCTCGACCGGGCCGACCTGCAGAACGTCACCCCGGCCACCGACTCCGGCGCGTTCACCGACCACGCCGTGGACCCCACCTTCGTCGACCCGCACCAGATCCTCGCCCGGTACCCGTCCGTGCCGGCCCGCTCCCCGGGCTACACCTTCGGCCCCGCGCCGGGCGGCGGCAGCGCGCTCGACGCGATGACCTGGCACCTGCCGGCCGCGGCGCTCGGCGTCCGCTACACCGGCAGCACCTACGACGTCGCCGTCGACGGCCACCCGGGCTGGTCCGGCACCGCGACCGTCGTGGTCCAGCACGTCAGGATCGTCCCCGGCGACTTCACCGACTTCAACGCCGGGCACCCCGACAACGAGGTGTTCACCCGGACCACCGGCTCCGGCACGGCCGAGGTGCTCCGCGACGGCAAGGTGTGGGCCGCCCACTGGGACCGGCCCGACCCCGCCGCCGGAACCGCGTTCACCCTCCCTGACGGCACCGCCATGCCCTTCGCCACCGGGCCGGTGCTGGTCGTCATGGTGCCGTAGCGCGCGGATCGGCCGGCCGCGACGGTGGCCGGAAACCGGTCCTGCGGACCGGTGTCGGCAGGTCACGGTGACGGCGAAAACGGGCGCGGCACCGTGCAGTCTGGATGCGAACGGGTGCCTCGGGGCGGCGCGCGTCGGCTGGCTCGAATGGCGTCGGCCGCCCGGGTAAACCTCGCTTCGAGCGGATCACCATATCGAGGTACACACCTGCGGCCTCACGGGCGAACCGTGCGCACGGACCGTTAGCGTTCCCCACGACCCGGCCGCGGCGGCCGGGATTTCCGGCGATTCGTCGGCCTCCCCTCGTTTCAAGGAGCGCTCGCCCCATGACCGTTGAGACCGGTCCGGACCTGGCGTCGGCACCGCGGCGGCCGCAGTCGAGGGTGAGCACGGCGGCTGCCCGGAGCCACACCGTTCCCGGGCTCCGGCGCCCGACTGCCGCCTCCGGGGGAGCGGCTCGCCCCGGCAGCGGCAGAACGCGTGCGGCCGGGCCGAGACCGCCGAGCCGACCGGCCGCTGCGGCGACCCGCTAGCAGCGCCCGCGCCCGCGGGTACGCGGCGGCGCGCCCACGTCCCCGGACGATCGCGGCGAGCGCCGCCCCCGCCGCCCGGAGCCGACCGGCTCGGGCGCCCGCCCCTGCGCCGAATCGGCCACCGACGGCGGACCGGCCGGTCCGCCGGAGTGCCGCACGCGCAGCGACCACCAGCCGGTCATCCCGCGCCCCGTCACCCCCTGCGCCTCGGTCGGGCCCCCGGGCCGGACCCGCTCGGCGAACTGACGAACCGTCAGTTCGCCCGGCCGCCCCGCGCATCCGCCGTCCGGCGGATGCGTCCGAGGGCCGTCCCGGTCGGCCTCCCCGGCCGGAACCGCCCCACCCTCCCCGTAAGGAGCCACGGATGCCCGACCCCGGGCTTTCCTCCCTGCCCTCAGGTCCGCCCGCACCCGCCCCCTTCCCGCTGCCCGGTCCGCCCTCCGCCCCGTTCCCGGCCGCGGCTGCCGCGCCCGCGGACGCGCCGCCCGCGCCGCCCGGCATCGACGCCGTGCCCGTACCATCCGGTCCCGAACTCGAGCGGATCCTGCGCGGTCCCAGCGGGCTGGGGACGGCGGGCCTCCTGCTCGCCCGGCCTGCCGAGCCGGCGCAGCCGCCGCAGCCCGCCGCCGTGGTGGAGGGCGTCCCGGTGCCGGGCCTCTACCACCATCCGGTCCCGGAGCCCGATCCCGCCCGGGTGGCGGAGGTCAGCCGCCGGATCAAGGACTGGGCGGTCGACGAGGTCGACCTGTTCCCCGACGAGTGGGAAGGCCAGTTCGACGGCTTCTCCATCGGGCGCTACATGGTCGCCTGCCACCCGGACGCCCCGACCGTCGACCACCTGATGCTCGCCGCCCGCCTGATGGTCGCCGAGAACGCGGTCGACGACTGCTACTGCGAGGACCACGGCGGCTCGCCGGTCGGCCTCGGCAGCCGGCTGCTCCTCGCCCACACCGCCCTCGACCCGCTGCACACCACGCCGGAGTACGCGCCGGGCTGGGCGGAGTCGCTCGGATCGGACGCACCGCGGCGCGCCTACCGGTCCGCCATGGGCTACTTCGCCGAGATGGCCACCCCGGCCCAGGCCGACCGGTTCCGGCACGACATGGCGCGGCTGCACCTGGGCTACCTGGCCGAGGCCGCGTGGGCCGAGACCGACCACGTGCCCGAGGTGTGGGAGTACCTGGCGATGCGTCAGTTCAACAACTTCCGCCCCTGCCCGACCATCACCGACACCGTGGGCGGCTACGAACTGCCGGCGGACCTGCACGCGCTGCCCGCGACCCAGCGGGTCATCGCACTCGCCGGCAACGCGACCACGCTCGTCAACGACCTGTACTCGTACACCAAGGAACTCGCGAGCCCGGGTCGGCACCTCAACCTGCCCGTGGTGATCGCCGAACGCGAGGGCCTCTCCGACCAGGACGGCTACCTGAAGGCGATCGAGGTCCACAACGACCTCATGCACGCCTTCGAGGCCGAGGCCGCCGCCCTCGCCGCCGCCTGTCCCGCACCGAACCTGCTGCGCTTCCTGCGCGGCGTGGCCGCCTGGGTGGACGGCAACCACCACTGGCACCAGACCAATACCTACCGCTACAGCCTGCCCGATTTCTGGTAAGAAAAGGACCTTCATCAGTGACCAGCACCGAGTTCGCCACCGCCGCGAGCACTTCCGCGTTCGTCCCGACGCCCGCGACCCCCTACCAGGGCGACATCGCCCGCTACTGGAACAACGAGGCCAGGCCGGTGAACCTGCGCCTCGGCGACGTCGACGGGCTCTACCACCACCACTACGGCATCGGCGAGATCGACCACGCCGCCCTCGGGGACGTCGCCGACAGCGAGTACGAGAAGAAGCTGATCGCCGAACTGCACCGGCTGGAGTCGGCCCAGGCCGAGGTGCTCCTGGACCACCTCGGCCCGATCAAGGCGGGCGACACCCTGATGGACGCGGGCTGCGGCCGCGGCGGCTCCATGGTGATGGCCCACCAGCGCTTCGGGTGCACGGTCGAGGGCGTCACCCTCTCCGCCACGCAGGCCGAGTTCGGCAACCGGCGCGCCCAGGAGCTCGGCATCGGCGACCAGGTGCACTCCCGGGTCTGCAACATGCTCGACACCCCGTTCAGGACCGGGCAGATGGCCGGCTCGTGGAACAACGAGTCGAGCATGTACGTCGACCTGCACGACCTGTTCGCGGAGCACTCGCGGGTCCTCGCGGTCGGCGGCCGGTACGTCACCATCACCGGCTGCTGGAACCCGCGCTACGGGCAGCCCTCGAAGTGGGTCTCGCAGATCAACGCCCACTTCGAGTGCAACATCCACTCCCGCCGCGAGTACCTGCGGGCGATGGCCGACAACCGCCTGGTGCCGCAGGCCGTGATCGACCTGACCCCCGACACGCTGCCCTACTGGGAGCTGCGGGCCACGTCCTCGCTGGTCACCGGCATCGAGGAGGCCTTCATCGAGTCGTACAAGGACGGCTCGTTCCAGTACGTCCTGATCGCGGCCGACCGGGTCTGACCCCGGCCGTCCGGGCCCGGTGCGCCGTCGGCGCGCCGGGCCCGCAGGGCGTCAACCGCCGTAGACGGTGCCGGCCTCGACGAAGCACAGCGAGTTGCCCCAGGGGTCGTCGACGTAGAACGAGCGCTCCCCCCACGGGCGTTCGGCGATCTGTCCGCCCGGGGTGCCGTGCACCGGCGCGGTCGAGAGGCACCCGAGCTCGCGGGCCCGCTCGAAGACGCCGTCCAGCCGGTCGACGGTGAAGTACAGCGACTTCGGCAGCGACTGCACCGCGCCGCGGCTGGAGACGTCCAGCACCTGGAGCGTGACCGGGCCGCAGTCGAAGTAGCAGCGCCCGCCGCCCTGTTCGCGGGCGTCCAGGGCGAACAGCGCGGAGTAGAAGGCAGCCGCCCGGCCCAGGTCGTCCACCTCCACGGTGAGGCGGAACAGCCGGGGTACGTCGATGTCGCCGGTCATGTGCGGCCCTTCCTCGGAGGTGGATCCACCACCTGTACCAGTCGCGAGCCGCTCGCGGCCGGAAATCGCGGCCACGACGCGGGCTCGGCGCCCGGATGGCGTCCCGACGTCGGGACGGCCCCGGCCGCTTCCCCACGGCCGCCTCCGGGGAGGTCGGGAAGGTGCCGGCTCAGCCGGCTGCCTCGTCCTCGGAGAGCTTGGCTCCGACGTTCCTCCGCGTGGTCTCGAGTTTGCGCAGGACGCTGGCGACGTGATGCTCGACCGGTCCACGCCCTTGGCCGCGATGCCCGCCAGCGCCAGCGCGGCGCGCGAGCGCAGGTCGGGGTCCAGGTCGGGCTCGTCGAGGATCCGGTTGATCAGGGTCGCGGCGGTGCCGGTGTCGCCGACGGCGCGATGGCCTGGTCGGCGGCCTCCTCCGCCGCCTGCAGCCAGTCCCGGCGCTCGCCGCCCGCCAGGGTGTGGCGGGCGATCTGCACCAGCGGCGGCGGCGAGGTCGGGCAGCAGCGGGGTGAGGGCTCCGGTGGCGGGCGGCAGGCCGTCGGCGGGCAGCCATGGCCCGGCCTTGCCCAGCGCGTCCACCACCGGGCCGTACGGGAGCGGCTCCCGGAGCGGGTGACAGAACCCGGTCAGTACCGGCCGCCGCTCACCGACCAGCACGGCGGTGGCCTCGGCGATCAGCCGGGACTTGCCGATCCCGGCCTCACCCTCGACCACCACCACCGCCGGCGGGTGCCGCACCGCGTTCAGCAGCAGATCCAGCTCGCGCCCACGGCCGACGAACCGGAACGCTCCGCCCGACGACGCGGGACTGCGGTCCGACACCTGCCCCACGCGATCACCTGCCCTGTCACGACCACGCTGGCCCGCAGCCCTGCTCCCGGCGAAGCCGCACCGGCGAGCAGTCGGGCGGCGAACTGCCGTGCGGGGGTCAGAAGGCGACGATGCCTTCGCCGCCGGCGCCGCCGGGGACGGTCTGGGAGCCGAGCGCGGTCAGCGAGCCGTCGTCGTTGATCGCGAACTCGTCGACGATGCCGTGGACGCCGGTCTGGGCGTAGAGGAACCGGCCGTCCGAGGAGACCGCGGCGTCGACGGTGCCGGGGTCGGTGGGCGTGTTGCCCAGGACGGTCAGTTGGCGGCCGTGGTCGGCGGTGCGCACGCCGGTGAGGGTGGAGCTGCCCGCGTTGGAGGTGTAGAGCAGGTCACGGACGGCGACGATCCAGCAGGTGGCCGCCTGGCCGGTGGCCGCGAACGCCTCCTGCGTGGCGGTTCCGTCGCGGTGGACCGTGAACGTCGCGACGGCGTTCGTGCCCGCCTCCGCCAGGAACAGGCCGTGCCGGCCGTTGGGGACGAACGCGAACGGCACGGCGCCGGGCAGCTGGGTGACCACGGGCGTGTCGGCGGGGGCGCCGCCGTGATCGAGGTCGAACACCAGGAGGCTGCTGCCGTTCGCCTTGGTGGTGACGACGAGCTGGGAGCCCTCGCCGGTGAAGCCCACCTGGCCCGGGGTGTTGGTGAACTGGGGTGTGGCGTTCGGGTCGAGCCCGAGGCAGCGGTTCCAGTCGGCCTCCTCGTGGAGGCGGCCGTCGCGGACCGTGTAGCCCTGGACCGAGCCGCCGTCCAGGGCGTTGAGCACGTAGACCACGTCGTCGTGCACGGCGACGCTGACCGGGAAGCGGCCGCCGGAGCCGACCACCTGCCGCAGCGCCAGCCGGTCGCCGTCCACCGCGAAGACGGAGACGGTGTCGCTCCCGGCGTTCACCGCGTACAGCAGGGCGTGCCGCGGGTCGTAGGTCAGCGAGCCCTGGGACGCGAGGTGGTCGGCGACCGACCCGGCCAGCACGCCGCCGAGGCCGTTCGTGTCGTACGTCCCGGCCGGGGTGAGCTGCCCGTCGTCCGCCCGCCGGTAGGCGATGACCTGATTGCCCGTCGGGTTGTCGGTCTGGACGAACACCGCGTGCTGCCCGCCGTGCGGGTGGCCTTCGCCGCCGTGCGCCGCCACTGCGGACGGGGTGCCGACGGCTGCCGCCGCGAGCACGGTGGCGACTGCCACGGCGAGCCGAGTGATCTTCTGCATGAGGTACTGCCTCCTGGGGGTCCGGGGCCGACTCCCCACCTCGGACGGGAGTCGGACCGACATCGGGGGAGGGCCATGGCGGGAATCCCGTCGGCGGTGACCTGCGCACGAGAAGCTCGCCACCTTCCCTTCTGCCACGGTATGTGACGGTTTGTCAGAAACCGCTGAAGACGCCACCCCTCGGCGCCGCGCGGCCCGCGGACTCCCCGACGGTCCGTGACGCAGGTCACACGTCGTTCCCGTCAGGAATCGGGGCGCTGCCCCGCTCAAGTCACGAGAGCAAGCGAACCGACAGGAGCGACACATGAAGCACCGCATCGTCGTCCTCGGCGCCGGCTACGCCGGAGCCCACGCGGCCGGGACCCTGGCCCGCCGGCTGTCCCCGGCGGACACCGAGATCACCGTGGTCAACGCCGAGCCGGACTTCGTCCAGCGGTTGCGGCTGCACCAGCTCGCGGCCGGCCAGGAGATCGAGGCGCCCCGCCTCGCCGACGTGTTCGCGGGCACGGGGATCCGGCTGCGCCTGGGCCGCGTCACCGCCGTCGACCCCGAGCGCCAGGTCGTCACGGTGGCCGACGCCGGCCCAAGCACAGCGGGCGGCGGCGAGCTCGGCTACGACACACTGCTCTACGCGCTCGGCAGCCACGTCGCCGACCACGGCGTCCCCGGCGTCGCCGAGCACGCCTTCGACGTCGCCGGCCGGCCCTCGGCGCTGCGCCTGCGCGAGCGCCTGGACAGCCTGGCCGGGCGGCGCGAAGGCGGGAGCGTGCTGGTCGTCGGCGACGGGTTGACCGGCATCGAGGCCGCCACCGAGATCGCCGAGTCCCGGCCCGGTCTGGCGGTCACACTTATCGCCCGCGGCGCGCTGGGCGCCCCGCTCTCCGCCGGAGCCCGCAGCCACCTGCGCCGGGCCTGCGACCGACTGGGCATCACCGTTCTCGAGCACACCACCGTCGAAGCCGTCGAAGCGACGCGGGTGCGGTGCTCCGACGGCACCGCCCTGGCGTCCGACGCCACCGTGTGGGCGGCCGGGTTCGCGGTCGACCCGATCGCCACCGCCGGCGGGCTGGAGGTCACCGACCACGGTCGGATCGTCGTCGACCGCACCATGCGGTCGGTCTCGCACCCGAACGTCTACGCCGTCGGCGACAGCGCCCACGCCATCGGCGACAACGGCCGGCCGCTGCCGATGTCCTGCGCCTCGGCCGGCTTCACCGGCATGCAGGCCGTGGCCGCGATCGTGGGACGCCTGACCGGCCGCAGGATCGCGAGCACCAAGCTGGAGTACCTGGGCAACCACATCAGCCTCGGGCGGCGGGACGGGATCCTGCAGATGGTCGACGACGAAGGGCGGGCGAAGCCGAGGTACCTGGGTGGCCGGAAGGCCGCGCGGATCAAGGCGGGCATCCTCGGGACGGCGCTGTGGGCCACCTCGCACCCGACCTTCGGCCTGCCCAGGCGCAAGCGCCGCCTGGCGGCTACGCCTGACGCGTCCGCGGGGAGGGTGCCCGCGGGGAGCGTGCCGGCGAACCCCCGGCGGTCGGTCGCGTAGCCGCCGGGTACCTAAGGTGGTCCGCGTGGACAGCACTGCCACTGATCGCTTCGACACCGGTCGGTTCGAGGCCGGCCGGAACCGGCTGGCCTCGTTGGCGTACCGGATGCTGGGCTCCGCCACCGACGCGGAGGACGCCGTGCAGGACGCGTTCCTGCACTGGCAGGCCGCCGACCGGCAGCGGATCAAGGTGCCGGAAGCATGGCTGACCAAGGTCGTCACCAACCTGTGCCTCGACCGGCTCCGCTCGGCGCAGGCCCGCCGCGAACGCACCGTCGGCGCCTGGCTGCCCGAACCGCTGCTCGACGGCGATCCGATGCTCGGCCCGGCCGAGACCTTCGAGCAGCGCGAATCGGTCTCCCTGGCCGTGCTGACCCTGATGGAACGCCTGTCGCCCGTCGAACGGGCCGTCTACCTGCTTCGCGAGGCGTTCTCCCACAGCCACGCGGAGATCGCCGAGATCCTCGACGTCACCGAGTCCGCAAGTCAGCAGCACCTCCACCGGGCCCGGCGCCGGATCGCCGCCGCGCGTCGCCCCGGCGGCGAGGGAGTCGACCCGGCGTCCGCCCGCAGGATCGTCGAGGAATTCCTCGCCGCCGCCTCCACCGGCCGCACCGAACGGCTGGTGGCGCTGCTCACCGACGACGCGACCGCGATCTCCGACGGGGCCGGCCTGTCCCGGAAGCTGCTGCGGTTCGACACCGCCGAGCGCGTGGCCGCCGTCGCACGGGCCGGCTTCACACCCACCCCCGCGAAACGCCGACTGGCCGGCGGTACGCCCGCCGTCCACTACGCGCTCGTCAACGGCGCCCCCGCCATCCTCTTCGTGGTCGGCGACCAGGTCACCGGCGCCGTGACGTTCGACGTCACGGGCGGCCGGATCACCACCGTGCGCGGCATCGCCGCCCCGGCCCGGCTCGTCCGCCTCGGCGAGGCGTGGCGGCGGCACGGGCGGGACGAGCCGCTCCTCGCCGAGTGGTGATCCCCCGCCCCGGATCGACTCAACTGCCCTGTGCGGTCAGGCAGTTCAGACGTCGAAGACGGCCGTGACCGGGGCGTGGTCGGACCAGCGTTCGGCGTGGGAGGCGGGGCGTTCGACGTAGGCCTCGGTGCAGCGGGTGGCGAGGCCCTGGCTGGCCATCAGGTAGTCGATGCGCCAGCCGGAGTCGTTGTCGAAGGCGCGGCCGCGGTAGGACCACCAGGAGTAGGGGCCGTCCTGGTCGGGGTGGTGGCGGCGGACCAGGTCGACGTAGCCGTGGCCGTCCAGGACGCGGGTGAGCCAGGCGCGCTCCTCGGGGAGGAAGCCGGCCTTCTTCTGGTTGGCCTTCCAGTTGCGCAGGTCGGCCTCGCGGTGGGCGATGTTCCAGTCGCCGCCGACCAGCACCTCGCGGCCCTCCGCGGCGGAGCGGTCGCGCAGCTCGGCGAGGTGGACGAGGAACTCGGCCATGAACCGCTCCTTCTCGTCCTGCCGCTCGGTGCCCACGTCACCGGAGGGCAGGTAGAGCGAGGCGACGGTCAGGCCGGGCAGCGAGAGCTCGGCGTAGCGGCCGGAGGAGTCGAACTCCGCCGAGCCGAAGCCGATGGCGGTGCGCTCCGGGGCGCGGCGGGAGAGTACTGCGACGCCCGCGCGGCCCTTGGTGGCGGCCGGCGCCCACACCGCGTGCCAGCCGTCCAGCTCGCTCAGCACCTCGGGGAACTGCTCGACCTCCGCGCGCACCTCCTGCAGGCAGACCACGTCCGCCTTGGTGTCGCCCATCCACTCCAGGAAGCCCTTCTTGGCCGCTGCCCGGATTCCGTTCACGTTGACCGTCGTAACTCGTTGCACCCAGCGAGGGTACCCGCAGCGTCCGACAACGAGCCGGACACAAGGCCGACCATTGGTCTTGACCATCTCCGGAGGCACCCCCTACTGTCACTTACTGCAAAGACCTTTAATAAAGAAGGACGGATAAAGCCCGGCCTCCCCACCTGCCAAAACGGGGGAGGCTCCCGGGCCGTCGCCCTTCAGGGTGGAGGACACGGTGGGGCAAGGAACGCTCGCAGCGGTGGCGGAGCCGAAGTACTGGCACCTGCGTACGGTGCTGCTGCGCACCATGGACACCGAGTTCTCCACCGGCCAGGTCCTGCCGAACGAGCGGGAGTTGTCCGCCCGCTTCGGCGTGGCCCGGGCCACCCTCCGGCAGGCGCTGGACCAGCTGGAACTCGAGGGCCGCCTGGTCCGCCGCCGCGGTATCGGCACGCTGATCGCCGCCCCGCGCGTCGGCGTCCCGGTCAACGGCCGCGACGCGGGCTGGCCGGGCGCCGCCCGCAGCACCGCCTGGCGGGTGGTCGACTGCACCACCGCCCCGGCCTCCGCCGCGCTGGCCCGCACCCTCGGCGTCGCCGAGGGCGAGCAGGTGCACACCGTGCGCCGGCTGCGGATCGTCCAGGGCGTCACCGTCGCCGCCGAGTCGCTGCACGTCCCGGCCGTCGCGCTGCCGCACCTGGCGGCCTTCGCCGAGGAGAACGACCGGGCCCGCGGCGTGCTGCGCCAGCTGGAGCGGATCGGCGTGGACGGCGAGTCCCGCTCGGTGGAGCTCGGCGTCGCCGAGGCCGAGGAGGCCGCCCTGCTCGAGCGCCCCCCGGGCACCCCGGTGCTGGTCGTCACCACCCAGTACGCCACGGCCGGCCGGCTCGCCGCCGTCGCGGTCTCCACCTACCGCGCCGACACCTGCAAGCTCACCTTCGGCGAGTCCGGCACCGTCGAGGTCGCCACCACCGCGGTCTCCGCCGCGTCCTGACGCGCCGTCAGTCCGGCCGCGCCGTCAGTCCGGCCGAGCCGTCAGTCCAGGTGAATCGCCAGCCCGGACGAACCGTCACTCAAGCCGAACCGTCATCCCGGAGGACCCGATTCTGACGCCCCGTCAGAATCGGGATGTCACCCCGGTCCACTACCGTCTGGCGCATTGACGGGACGGACACCAGGGGCGGGACGGCGATGACTTCGGACGCGGCACACGGGGCGGCACTGGTCGAGCGGGCGATCGCGGCGATAGCCGTCGACCCCGGGCGGCCGGTCCTCGACTACAACCGGTTCGCCGGCTCCTGGGTGGAGGGCGCCCCCCGGCCGCTCGCCGTCGACGCGTTCCCCAGCGGCCACCCGCTGCCACCGAGCGTGCGCGCCTGGCTGGCGTACGACCGCGGGCTGTTGGAGCGGAACGGCTGGTTCGACGAGGACGGCGCGCTCGCCCCGCGGACCCTGGGCGAGATCGCCGAGGAGGAGTTCGGCGAGGGCTGGGGCGGGTGCTTCGTCCCGTTCTCCGACCTGTTCGGCGAGTGCTTCCTGCTGCCCGGCGGCTCCGACTCCCGGCGCGTGCTGTCGGTCGGACCGGCCGGGCAGCGCGACGAGCACGGCGAGTACCCGGTGTTCGCGCTCGACATCGACGACCTGCCGTACGCGGTGCTGATGTACCCCGGCTTCGACGTCTACCTCGCCGACACCGCCGGCGTCCTGGACGTCGAGGACCCCGACTACCAGGGCTACGACGGCCTGCGCCACCACCAGGTCTACGCGGACCGGATGCGCACCCACGCCCGCGACCGCCTCAAGGGCGAGTACGACCTGCTCTGCCTGCCGTAGTCGAAGCCGTAGCCGGCAGCCCCGGCCGCGCCCCCCTGCCGACGGCCCGTCAGCGCGCGGGCGGCGGGTCGACCGCGAACAGCTGCTCCTCGACGTGGTCCAGGGCGACCCGCAGCGCGCCCATCGCGACCACCTCGGAGCCCAGCGCGGCCAGCGCCACCTCGGGGGCGCGCAGGGTGTAGCGGGCGAGTTGCTCGCGCAGCGGCTCCAGGACGCCGTCCAGCCCGGCCGCCCAGCCGCCGACCACCACCAGCTGCGGGTCGAGGGCGAGCACCAGCGCGGTCACGTCGTGCACCAGGCGGCCCAGGAAGCGGTCCATCGCCACCTGTGCCACCTGGTCGCCCTCGCGCGCGAGCCGCAGCACCCGGGCCACCGCCGCCTCGTCCAGCGGGTCGAGCGGCTTGCCGGTGGTGGACAACAGCCGCTCGGGCGTGGCCTGCTGGCCGAGCAGGTGGAGCGCGCCGATCTCGCCGGCCGCGCCGCCGAAGCCGCGGTGCAGCCGGCCGCCGATCAGCGAACCCGCGCCCGGGCTGAGGCCGGCCATCACGAACACCACGTCGCCCTTGCCGACCGCGGCGCCCTTCCAGTGCTCGGCGATCGCCGCCAGGTTGGCGTCGTTCTCGATCACCACCGGGCAGCGGAACGAGCGGCGCAGCCGGGCGCCGAGGTCGAGGCCGGTCCAGCCGGGCATCGCGGTGCCGAGCCGGACGGTGCCTTCGCGGTCGACGATGCCGGGCGTGCCGACGGCGACCACCCACAGGTTGTCCCGGGAGACGCCGGCCTTGCGCAGCACCTCGGCGACGGTGGTGCGGACCAGGGTCAGCCGGTCCTCGGCGTCCAGCGACTCGTCGGCCGGCTTCGAGAAGGTGGTGAGCACCTCGCCGGCCAGGTCGGCGAGCACCACCCGGATGTCGTGCACGCCGATCTCGATGCCGAGCACGTGTCCGGCCTCGGCGCGGAAGCGGAACCAGCGCGCCGGACGGCCGCGCTGACGGCCCGTCTCCTGCCCGTGCTCCACCTCGGCGACCAGCCCGGCCTCCAGCAGCCCCTCGATCACGCCCTCGACGGTGGGCCGGGACAGCCCGGTGTCGCCGACCAGTTGGGTCAGGGTGACCGCCTGCCCGTCGCGCAACGCCCGCAGGGTGACCGCCGCGTTGATCCGCCGCAGCAGTGAGGAGTCCCCTCCGGTGAGCCGATCCGCCAAGTCGCTGCCCTTCCGCTTCGCGCGACTGCCCTGGCGCGCGGTGCCGTGAGCGCGGCCCGCCACCGGCGTGTGTGCCGGACGCGCCCGCGTGGAGCCCTCGCCTCGGCGCGGCGCCAGCCTGCGGCACCACCGGGACGTCTGCCCGGATCGTACTCGGGCACCCCCTCGGGAGCGAGCGTTTCCGCAGCTCATAACGGCTTCGGTATCGAAACGGTACGTGGTCTGTGATCGCCCGGTGACCCTCCGGCGGCACCATGCGGGAGCGGAGGCGGATCTTCCGGACATCCGGTGCCCCCTAGACTCACGGCATGCGGAACGACGCAGTCACCCGCCCGGACGCCAGCGCGTACCCGGCTCCCAGCCAATCCACGTCCGCGGACACCGACTTCGTCCGGGCGCACACCCGGCCCGGGCCGGTGCCGTTCGTGCCCGAGGTGCGGCTGCACATGGCCGAGGACGCCATCGACCTGTGGGAGACCACCGAGCGGGCGCGCGGGGAGATCGGACTGCCGCCGCCGTTCTGGGCGTTCCCCTGGGCGGGCGGGGTCGCGGTCGCCCGGTACGTGCTCGACCACCCCGAACTGGTGGCCGGTCGAACCGTGCTGGACCTCGCGGCCGGTTCCGGACTGGTCGCGGTGGCCGCCGCGCTGCGCGGCGCGCAGGAGGTGCGGGCCGCCGAGATCGACGCCTACGCGGTCGCCTCGATCGCCGTCAACGCCGCCGCCAACGGCGTCCGGATCGCCGCCGAACTCGCCGACGTGCTGGACGGCGACGGCGAGGGCTGCCAGGTCGTGCTGGCCGGCGACGTCTTCTACGAACGCGCCATGGCCGCCCGCTTCCTGCCGTTCCTGCACCGCGCCGCCGCCCGGGGCGCCACCGTGGTGGTCGGCGACCCCGGGCGGGCCTACCTGCCGCGCGAGCACTTCACCGCGCTCGCCGAGTACCGCGTCCCGGTCGCCGCGGACCTGGAGGACGCCTCGGTCAAGACCACCACGGTGTGGGCGCTGCGCTGACCCGCGGTCAGGTGGTGGAGGGGTACGGCGTGGAGCTGCAACTGGGCGTCGGCGTGCTGACGGCGGTGGCCGTGGGCGTTGCGGTCGGGCCGGTCGGGCCGGTCGTGGCGGTCGGTGGGATGGGCGCGCACGGGTCGGGCGGGGTGCCGGGGCCGACCAGCGAGACGCGGGCCACCTGGTAGGGGCCCTGGCCGTACCAGCCGTGGAAGTAGACGGTCAGTGAGGTGGTGGCGGGCCCGGTGGTGACCGTCCCGGACAGGGTGTTCCAGCCGATGGTGGACGACCACAGCGTCAGGTCGGTGGTGCCCGCGCCGGTGGTGCCGACGAAGGCGTACGGGCCGGCGACGGTCGCCTGCATCCGGTAGGTGGCGTTCGGCTCGACCGGGACCTGCTGGGTGCAGCCCGAGTAGGCGTCCGGTCCGGGGAAGCCCTGCAGGCCGTAGCCCAGCTCGTCGCTGTGGAACGGCGCGACGGTGCCGGACTCGCAGGACCAGAACACCATTCGGTTGCCCTGGTTGAACCCGCCGTTGCGGACCACCTCGACGTTCGGCGAGAGCGCCGTCGCCGGGGCGGCCGCGCCGAACACGGCGCCCGCCAGCGCGAGGCCGCCGGCGGCGAGTCCGATCGGCAGGCCGCCGCCGCGGCGGCGGGAGGTCAGGGGTGCACGCATGCCATCTCCAGGTGTGGGGGAGGTCGATGGAGTGCGGTGCGGGGAGCGGCAGCCACCCTGCTGGAGCGGACGTTCCGCCGTCAAGGGCGTCTCACCGTACGGCGGTTGACACTGCGTCAGCCGGTATGCCGGCCACCCCGCGGAGGCCGACGACCTGGCGCCCGGTGAACAGGGTCCGGCGTCCGGCTGGTGAAAACCGCTGGTGGGCGGTGCCGCGCCGTTGATAGGAATCTCAATGATCGTGTCAAGCCGTCTGCGTGACCGACGGGGCGGAGGTGAACAGCCTCTTGTCACGCAGCATCGCCCACAGCACATCGAC
>NZ_JBSFXE010000047.1:7041-62868 GCF_053595195.1 Kitasatospora sp. NPDC002522 | reverse complement strand
GATGAAGCCCCTAGAAGGCCAAACCTGCAGCTCATCCGGGGTGGTTCACTGAGCCCCCTGTCGGGTTCGAACCGACGACCCCCGCTTTACAAGAGGACCGAGAAGACACACGATCTGTCGCCGACCGTCCCGCTTCGACACTCCCTCGCAGGTCAGAGGGCATGTGCCTAGTCGGGTGATCTGGAAGCATCACGAGCCTTCACGATCCTTGTGTCCCCATCGTGTCCCCACCCGGCCCCGCCCAGAAGCCTGCGCGAAGGGGTCCGGGGCCGACACCCCAGCCCAGCGCAGGTCTCCGAAAGGGCGACCAGGGCTCTACCATTCAGGAGCAAAACGGCTCCGCCCCCACTGCCCGGGGGCGGAGCCGCAGTACCCGCCGGAGCGGGTCAGATTCCTTGGTTAGTCTACGCCGGGCTCACCGTTGTCGGAGCGGGTGTTGCCGGAACCGGCCTCGAACTCCTGCCGGTAGCCCCGAAGCTTCTCCTGGACCCTTGCCGCAGCCTCCGCCGGCAGCATGAACAGCTCCCGCATGCTGAGGCCCAGCTCGTAGGCGGGATCGACTTCCAGGGCCTGGGCGAGTGCGGCCCGGGCCACGACGTCCTCGTGGAGCAGCCAGCTGTTCCAAGCGAGAAGGGTCAAGGGAGCTGCGGCGAAGTTCTGGTACGGGGGCACGCTGCTGACGGCGAGGTGCCGCCACAGGGCGATGGCCCGGCTGCGTTCGCTCTCTTCGCAGTAGCCGAGGGCCACGTCCCGGAAGTCGCGGTTCTGGAGCGCGGCAAGCAGGGTGGCGGTCCGGTCGGCGGCGGGCATCTTGTCCTCTTTGAGCAGTTCGAGGAGTAGGGCGTGCGCGGCAGTCATTCCGATGGGGCGGAAGATGGCGGCCGGGATGGCGACCTCCATCTCCTTCTGGTGGAGTCCGTCGGCGGGTTGTAGCTGGCGCTGGACTTCCTGGAAGCTGGGGAAGGGCGCCCTGCCGACGAGCGTGTAGGCGACAGCTACCGGGCTCGCCGCGGTGCCCTGGAGGGGGATGCCGTTGGGCGGGCAGCAGGAGTTCTCCGCGCAGAGGTAGGAGCTCCAGGAGTCGTTGGACACGAGCAGGACCTCCAGCCGGGGAAGGTCCGCCTCGGAGGCTGCCTGCACGAAGTGCTGGACGAGGGTGGCCGTCTTGGTCCTCACGCCGGCGTGGTCTTCACCGGTGTCCGGCTCGCTGTAGAGAACGATGGCGATCTTCTCGATCGGCTCGTGGTGGTTGGCGTGCATCTGGGTGAGCATGCCGATGCCTGCGGAGGCGACGGCCTTGGGCTCCTCGGGCTGCGGGATGCTGACGCGGAATACCCCGCCGACGCGGTTCCCCTCGCTGATGCCGACCAGGGCAACCGCGTCCTTGGGGTGATAGCCCAGGTGGTACGGGACGAAGGCCACGACGTCGGCGGGCCCGTGGAGCGTCGCGATGAACGTGCTTTCGGTCACTGTGCGTCCTTCTTGGTGGTGGTGCGCCTGGGGAGGCGGGTCAGTCGGAGCCGGGGCAGGGGCTGCCCCGGGTCCCAGGAGGCAGTGTCGGACTTGGCCGCGTAGCGGGGTTTGTTGGTGAGCGCGGGGATCAGGTGCCTGGTCACGAGGGTGAGCAGGGCCTTGTGCGGGTCCCTGACGCGCTCCAGGCTGATGACGGCGTGTCGGGTCCGGTTCGGCTGCAAGCGCGCGTCGAGTGCGGTCTGCGCCTTCGCGGCCTCGTCCGGCGTGGAGGCGGCAGGCAGCTCGGGGAGCGGCCCGGCGGTGATCCAGGTCTGGATGGTGCCGTGGGACTGGAGGCGGAGGCCGAGGCGGTGACCGTCTGGGTGGGCGAGGTAGGCCGCTCCCGGGGTGCCGGCGGGGTCGTCGTAGCGGGTCCAGTCGGGCAGCTGGTCTGCGAGTTGTGCCGTGTAGGTGTGGGCGTTGGGCAGGGTCATGCTGTCCTTTCGAGGGGTTCGGTGAGCTGGGTGAGGAGCCGGATGGCTCGGCGGTGGGCAGCTTCGGTGGCGGCCAGCTCCACGACGCGGTTGCGGTGGGCGATGACCTCGGCGCGTTCGGCGCGGGCGCGGGTGGGCCAGCCGGGGTCGGCCAGGGAGTCGGCTTTGGCGATGACGACGTTGGGCCCGAGGCCCCAGATGATGGAGTTGACCGCGAGGCAGGCGACGGCGATCTCGTTGATGTCGTTGCCGTACCACTCGTAGTCGGCCGGGTCGTGGCCGTGGTCGCGCAGGTGGGCGGCAGCGGCGCGGAGCATGCCGCCGCTGCCTGCGGCGGGGTCCATGAAGCTCATGCCGGGCGTGAAGTCCTTTTGCCCGAGCAGGACTTGGGCCATTAGGTCGCATGCGGGGTCGGGCGTGTGGAACTCGCCGTCCGCGAGGCGCTTGGCCTTGGTGCTCATGTCCATGATGAGCCGGGAGAGGACGTCGGTGTCTGTGCGGAGACCGGGGTCCTGGTGGCTGGTGATCTGGAACAGGCCGCTGTTGATCGCGGCGTGCGCGGTCTTGTGGACGGCATGCAGGATCTCGGGGTCCGGCTCCGGCACGGTCAGCCACTCGTGCAGCGGCAGGGCGCACTGGATGAGGTAGGGGTGCCGGTACCAGGTGATGCCCCAGATGTCCTTGAGGACGGCGCCGAGTTCGGCCGGGTCCAGGGCAAGGAACTGGTCACCCAGGTCGGGCCCGGCCTCGTCCTTGACGACTACCAGGGCGAGGGCCGCGACGACGCCGATGGGGATGGCGTGCTGGGAGCCGCCGCGGGCCTTGAACCAGGCGTCGGTGACGTCTTCTGCGAGCCGGTTGGCGATCTCTCGGTGGCTGGCGAACGGAGCCCGTCGGCGCTGGCCCATGTGGATCTCGGGCTTGGGCGGTTCGGCTGCGGCCTGCTGGGCCGTCACGACCCAGGAAGGCAGGGGGCGGGGGACGACGACGGGCGCGGCTCCGGGGAGCAGGGGGGCAGTCATGTCATGCACCATCCGGAGTCGCAGGCCCCGTCCGTCTCGGAGTCGAAGAGGGTGTCGACGCCGTCGGGGATGGCGCTGCGCAGGGGCCTGCCGAAGGCGCTGAGGTAGACGTGGTCGCGGCCGAGGCGGTCGCGCCTCTCGTTCAGCAGGTCTTCGAGCTGGCAGGCCCGTTCGAAGAGGTCCGGGTTGGTCCGCCTCATGTCGAGCCAGCCTTCGACGCGCTTGAACGGGCAGAACCAGCAGGCCGACTTCGGTGGGACGGGCAGGCCGGCGTCGTTGATGATGCGCATGCAGTCGGCGCGGCGCAGTCCCAGTTCAAGGAGCGGGTAGGCGATGCGCTCGTAGGGCTCGCACCGCCTGTCGTTGGCGCGTTCGATCTCATCGAGGCTGATGCCGATGCCGACGGTGGCCGGGGTGTCCTTGGTGGCTCCTCGGCGTCGCAGCTCGCGGCCGATGACCCTGATCTTGCAGTCGAGCGTGCAGCTTCTGGTGCCGGGGGCCCCGTTGGACATGCGGACCGGGATTTTCAGGGAGCGCGAGCCTTCCCGGGTCAACTCGCTGTACAGGGTGCGGACTTCTCCGGTCCTGACCATGACGCGGTCCAGGGTGGTCAGTTCGAGGCGGTGCGCCTTCGCGAAGGGTCGGGCGTACTGCTCGACGTAGGCGAGGGTGGCGGGGTTCTCGGAGTCCGTGCCGACGTTGGCGAACAGGAAGGAGGTGTAGGGGATCTCCTTCCGGGCGGCGAGGACGAGCGCGGCGACGCTCTGGACGCCTCCCCCGAATGAGAAGGATCGGAGCTTCGTGGGTACTCCGGCCTGCCACAGGGGGGCCGGGAGCAGCGGGGTCGCCCCTGGCATCAGGGCGTCCTGGAGAAGGAAGGGCATGGGTGTCTCCGGTTCGTTGGAGTCGGGCGGGGTGCCGCCCGGGCCGGTCCGTGTTCGCGCGTCCGGTCCGGGCGGCACCGGTGTCAGCGGGCGGGCGAGGAACCGAGGGCCTGGCGGATGTGGTCGGGCAGGCAGATGGCGAGCAGGCCCGTGTCGGGCTCGGGGCGGGTGAGCCAGCCCGCGAAGCGCATGACTCGCTCGTAGCCGCTGGGGCCGCCCGCGAAGCCGGTCCGTTCGGCGTGCTGGCTGTCGCGGGCGATGAACAGCCAGCCAGGCAGCTCGGGTCCGGCGGGGACGACCTGGAAGCCGTCTCCGCGTGGCGTCTCGATCGGGGGCAGGCCGGCAGCAGCGAGAATGGCGACGGCGGCCTGAACGTCGGGGTGGTCCGCGTCCTCGGGGGCGCAGCCCGCAGTCGGGCGGATGCGCGGGGCACCGGGCTCGGGGTGGGCGGCAGCGCGGATCGCTTCCACTCGGGCGGCGTCCTCGTCCCGGTGGAGGAGCCGGAAGGAGGCAGCGGCGATGAGGGCCAGGGCGTAGCCGTCGGCGAAGGCGAGGCGGACGTACGTCTCGGCGGGCATGGTGGGGTGGTACTGCTGGCGGTGCCGGTCGAGCGCCTGGCGGACCGTGCGGTAGCTGATGGCGACGGCTTCGGCGGGCAGGTCTAGCTGTTCGGCGAGGCGCTGGACGGCGCTTGCGCGGGCGGTCACGGTTTCTCCTTCGCTCATGGGTCCGCCCCGGCTGGTTGGCCGGGGCGGAGGGGTTGGTGGGGTGCGCCCCCGGCTGGCCGGGGGCGCTTGGGGTCAGCGGCGGGGGCGGCGGCCGCCGCAGCCGGCGTGGCCGCAGCCGCCGCAGAATCCGCCTCGGTTGCACTCGCACGGGCAGGCAGTCATTTGATTTCCCCTCTCGTCGCATTCGGGGTTTCCCGAATTCCTTACTTATATCTTAGTCGCAATTACCACCTGATCAAGAAATGGACGGAATTGATTTACCGATTTCCTTGCATTTCCCGGCTTTCTTTCTCCGCTGCTTCGAGAGCCAGGCGGCGGCGGCGTTCCCGCTGGTAGACACGCTGCGCCTCGCGGCAGGCATCGCAAGCCCGTCCATCCCCGTGGCGCGAGTGGGCACGGGCACCGGCAGGCGTGCCGCAGGAAGCCCTGAGGGGCGGCTCGTCGGAATCGGGGCCGATCCCGTAGGCGGAGGCGACGGGCACGCCGTCGATCCACAGGTGACCGCCGCACACCCCGTCCAGCCCGCTCCGGCTGGGCTTGACCCGGACCACGCAGTCGACGCGGAACGGGCAGCCCTGGCACAGGCGCAGGAGTTCGTGGGCCCGAGCGAGCAGGACGAAGCGGCTGGAGTCGGGGCCCTCGGCGGGCGCGAAGCGCAGATCGCCGAAGCAGGGGGCGTCCCTCATCCAGCCGTTTCCGGCGGCGGTCACGGAGGTCAGCTCAGGACCTCCATCAACCGGCGGCCCAGGAACGCGGCCGCGTTGACGCTGACCGCGTTCCCGGCCTGCTTGGTGCGCTCCCCCTTGGTGCCCTTGACGATGTACTCGGCGGGGAACCGCTGCGCGGCAAGCTGCTCGCCGGGCTGCAACATGCGGAAGTGGCAGTCGTCCACCATCTCGGCGAGGGAGGCAAGCCCGGCGGAGTCACGGGTGGAGAGGGTGTGGACCGGCTCGGCGGCGGTCCGGACGGCCGCGCGCCGATAGGGGATGACCAGCGTGGAGCTGGCGCGGCGCTGGGCGACATACCGCGCCGCACCCGGGACGGTCAGCCCGTGGTGCCGGGCGGTGGCGAGCGCGGACAGCGGGACGCCGAGGGACCGCGCGGAGCCGTTGCGGCGCATGTCCACGATGAACGGCGGCGTCACCAGGGCCTCGGTGTCCCGGGTCATCCGGGTGCGCATCGGGTCCTGGGTGCTCTCCGGGGAGTCGGCCCAGGTGCCACCCACGGGGACGAGCAGGCCCTCGCCCTGCTTGGCGCAGCGCACCGGCACGGGGGCTTCGTCAGCGGCCATCGCCCTTCCGTCGTGGCCGGCGTGGTTGAGGGTCAGCACCGAGGCACGGTCGGGGAACAGCTCCAGGCCGCGGCGGATGCGCTCGATGGTCTTGGCGGCGAGCGGCCGGGGCCGGTCGCCGATGCGCTGCCCGAGGTTCGACCAGTCGATGATGTCGGCGGCCGGGCGGACGTACGGCTCGACCACCGCGTGTCGGCACTGGGTACGCGGGCAGCGGAAGTCGTACTGGACTCGGTACTTGCCGACCTTCCGGCCGTTGCGCCAGCTCTGGACGGCGTCCACGTCCATGCCGCAGTCGGCGCAGTAGGCGCGGGGCGTGATCCGCAGGTCCGGCAGCGGGATGCCCTTGCGGGTGAAGACCACGTAGATCCGGTCGCGCCACTGCGGGGCCGGCAGGTTGTCCGGGCCGCCGAGATGAGCCGAACTCGCCGACACGATCTGGTGGTTGTAGCCGAGCAGCGTCATACCGGACAGCCACCAGTCGAACAGGGGCCAGTCGGTGACGAACTCGACCACGTTCTCGACCATGACCGCGTCGTAGCGGTGGACTTCGACGGCACGGATCACGTCGGTGGCGGTGACCCGGGTCCGGACGAACGCCTCGGCGTCGACCGGGCCGTCTTCGAGCAGGGAAAGCTGGTTCTCAGGGATGCGGCGGCGGCCGCCGGCGGGCGATATCTCGGTGCAGATCGGGGAGGCCCAGAGCACGCGGGTGCGCGGCAGGCGCCGCATGTCGAGGCCGCTGGTGTCGGCAAGGAGGTGATCGGCGAGGCGGTGGTTCGACGCATGGGTCTCCAGGGCCGTTCTCCAATGATTGACGGCCAGGACGAGTTCGAACCCGGCTTCCACCAGGCCGGTGCTGGACCCGCCTGCTCCGCAGAACAGATCGGTGAAGGTGAGCATGTGGCTTCCAAGAGGGGTGGGCTGGCCCGCCGGTGCGGCGGGCCAGCGGGCGGTCAGCGCAGGGACGGGCAGCCGTCGACGCGCGCGAGGAGGACGAGCTGGTGATGCAGGTCGGGGCTTCCGGCCTGCCGCAACCGCTCGACGTTGGCCGCGAGGTCGTCGCGCACGGCCGGGTGCGGGAAGGCGCAGGGGCAGAGGGCGGGGCCGGGTGCAGGCCGGTCCTGCCGGATGGCGCTGGCGAGCGCCTGCTGCGCGGCCTGCATGTGGCGGACCAGGGGCGTGGCCGCCGGGCGGACGGCGGGGCGGCGACGGACGGGACGTTCGCGGGGTACCGGCGGCCGGACCAACTGGAAGGCCCAGTCAGGGGTTTCGGTCATGGATGTCTCCGGGGGTGGTCCCGGCCAGCCGGGCGGCTGGCCGGGATGCGGGTCAGGGGCGGCGGGTTCGGCGATGGATGCCGACGGGCTGGAAGGTCCTGCTCTCCCATGCGAGTTGCTCGATTCCGGCGACGACGATCAGGCCGAGTTCGACCAGGCCGACGGCGAGTAAGGCGAGAGAGATCACGGGGTCTCCCCCGGGGCGGCGAGCGAGAGCGGGCACAGCTCGGCCAGGTCGGTCCAGACGTGCATGACCGTCCCCTCCCGGCCCCACATGGTCCGGGGCCAGTCGGAGCAGGGGTGGGTCCACAGCCGCCGCCAGCCCTCGCGGGTCAGGCTCTCCTCGTGGCCCTGGTAGGCGACGAGGGCGGTCGCGAGGTCGGCGTACTCGCCGGCGTGCTCGACCGGCCCGAAGCGGGCGTCGGTGGCGTGGCTGTAGTGGATCGCCACCGGGTGCCCGCCTGGCGGCAGTTCTCCCAGGCCCCACGCCGCGATGTGCTTGTCCAGCGCGACGAGCAGCGGGGAGAGGATGGCGTTGGCCGACCGGTCGAGGCCGCTGGGCGTCGAGTCGTAGACGAGGACCGTGGCGTCCTCGCTCTTCGGCTTGTGCTCGACCACCCAGCAGCGGACGCGGCCAGGGTGCAGCGGGAGTCCGTTGCCCGTGGTGATCGTCAGGCGGGTGCCGTCGGGCAGTGCGGCAGTGATGGTGCGCGCGGCGGCCTTGGCGGCGTTCTTGATGTCCACGACGTAGCCGCGGGCGCGCAGCGGGGTGATCAGCCGCACGTAGTGCTGGTGCACGAGTAGCCAGGTCGGGTCGGCGTCCCGACCGGCAGGGATGGGTGCGAGGTTCATGAGGTCTCCAAGAGGAGCGCCGGGCCGCGCCTGCGGCCCGGCGCGGGGTCAGACGGCGGCGATCCGAAGGACGGTGACGTCCGGGCCGAGCGCCCAGACGGAGAGGGCAAGGGCGGGCGGCTCCGAGTCCGGGGCGGGGTCCGGGTCGGAGGGCTCCGGCCAGCTCGGCGCGTAGATGCGCGTCCACAGCTCGGTGGCCAGCGCCTCGGCGCAGGTCTCGTAGACGGAGAGAGCTTCGGCGCGCGACCCGGCCGGGTAGTGGTCCGTGGTGGCTCCGGCCGCGCGGTAGGCCGTGCTGACGATCTGGTAGGAGCGGCCCTCCGGGGGTGCAACTCGCAGGACCCTGCGGACCCGGCCGAGCATCGGGCCGATCTCCGCGCCGTGGTGGCGCTGTGCGCCGTCCTCGGTGGAGTCGTACAGGACGGTGAGGCCGGGGCGGGTCTGGTCCTCGGCCACGCGGGTGACCACCCAGCTCTTGACCTGCCGGGGGTCGAGGGGCAGTCCGGCGACGGAACCGATGTGCAGTTCGGTGCCGTCGCCGACGATGGCGCGGATGATGCGGACGCCGAAGCTGAGCTGGATGTCGGTGGTCCATCCGAACTGGCGCAGCGGGGTGATCACGTGGGCGTAGTTGGCGTAGTACGTCTGCCACGTCGGGTCGGTGATGTTGCCGTGGTCGGGCAGAGGGGCGAGCTTGAGCGGGTGTGACACGTGGGCTCCAAGAGGTGAGGGCACCGTTCACGAGAAACGGAGCCTGATTGCTTCGAGTCGTGTGACCTATCTCTAGAGCGAGAAGATCGTGAGGTCGGGAAGCACGATGACCGCCTGTAGCGTGAGTCGCAGGGGGGACCGGCTGCCCGGCGCGCCGGTGCAGATCGCCTCGGGGAGGCCGTGACGGGTCGAGAGCTGGACGTCGCCGCCCATGCCCACGCCGTACGCCATGCGGACGAGTTCGGCGGCCGCCCGCGGCAGCGAGAGCGGCTCGCCGACGAACGTGGGCTCACAACGGGAACAGCCGCAGCCCACGGCCGCGATCTGCACCAGGTACTTCCTGTCGAGGTTCACGCACTGCCTCCAGAGAGTGAGGGATTCCGACGAATCCGTTACTTATATCTTAGTCGCAAAGCGACCTGGGTCAATGGTTGTCGATCAAGGTCGCCCGCGTTCGCGCCGCTCCTGTGCGGCTCGCGCCGCGATCTCCCGCGCGGTGCTGAACGCAGTGGCCACCCTGTCGGGATCGGCGGCCCTGAGCTGGGCACGCTCCTCCTGGTCCTGGACGAAGGCCCGCACCCAGTCCTCCCGGTTCCGCCGGTCGGCCTCCGCCAGCTCCTTTCGCTGCGCGTCGCGCTGAGCCCGCGCATTCGTTCCGCAGCCCCGGCAGTTGGCGGCCGGACTCGCGTGCTTCGGGCAGCCGGAGGCTTGACCTTCGCCGGGGTGCGCAGCGGGCTCCCCCGCGGCGTCAGCCGTGGGGGTAGGGGGGAAAGGAAGGGAAGAGGAAGGAACAGGAAGAACAGGGGTTCCCGATCCGGAACCCCCGGGGTTCCCGTCTGGCGACCCCGGGGGTTCCGGATCGGAAACCCTGGAGGCCCTGACTTCAGGGTTCCCATTCGGCGACCCTGCTTGAGCAGGGTTTCCTTTCGGCAACCCTGCTCCCCCCTCGCTCCGACCCCACGGGCTGCCAGCGTCGGGGTTCCCCGCTGGCGACCCTGACGGCTCCCGGCGCGTCTTCGGCGCCTGCGCCGCCAGCCGCTCCACCCTCGCCTGGACGTCCGCGTGCGTCCGGGCGGGAACATCCGGCCTGCCCCTCGACGCCGGCACCCGCGCGAGCCTCCCGTTCTTCGGGGCACGCGCCTTGGCCGCACGAAGGGCCTCCAGCTCCTCCGTGGTGGGGATCGGCGGCACGCCGAGAGGGAAGACCCTGTACTCGGCGCGCTGCCCCGCCCGGCCGACCTTGACCCGCTCGACCAGGCCCCGGCCGATCAGGTCGGTGATGGTGCTCACCACGGTCTTATCGCTGACCATGGCCCACGCCATCAGCCGCGTGAGGCCGGGGTGCGAGATGCGAGTCTGGTCGTCCGCCGAGTCGGCGAGCTTCATCAGGACGAGCTTGTTGGTCTTCCCGCCCACCACCTCCTCTTCCAAGTAGCCTGCAACGAGAAGAAGTTGGATGCTCACGATTCCCCTTGAGTGGCATCCAGAGCAGCCCCGGGGCCCGCACCTCGCAGGCCCCGGGACGGTGCACTGGGGTCAGGTACGGGCCGGTTTGACGTTGATGGACCGGGCAGTCCTCTTGCCCGTAAGCCTCATCGGGACGGCGATGCCCTCCTGCTTGAGGAACGCGACCATCGTGTCCACGTCGGGCACCATTGGCACCGGCACGCTGGCGTCGTCGTAGAGGTCGACCATGGCCTCCTTGTCGGGCTCCTTGATCGGGTTCCCGCCGCTCCACGACAGGACGTTGGCCCCGTAGGTGTCGGCCTTGGTCTGGTCGAGCATGGCCCGCGCGAGCTTCTTCACCTTCTTGCCAGCGGTCTCCAGCTCGTGGCCGCGGACGTAGTCGGCCAGTGCCCGGACTCGGTCGTCGTCGTCCTTGACCAGGAGCGTCTGGACCGGGATACCCGGACCGGTCTGCCCCCAGCAGGCCGTGAGCCACGGGCAGAAGTCGCACGTTGCCGCAAGCCCGGGCCCGTCATGGTCGCGCGGCAGTTCTTCGGGATCGGTGACCTCGAGTACGCGCTCCACCCAGAACAGGGCCGCACTGGCCTCCAGGTCGTCATAGGCGAACTCCTGGACGTGCTCTTCGCCGTTGTCCCTGCACACGAACCGGAAGCGGATGCGCTGGACGTCGATAGGGCCGAGCCGAGCCAGCGCCTTCTGGCCCTGGACGTCCGCGAAGCCGTACTTGCGCAGGATCGCGGCGTAGAGGTAGACCTGCCGCAGCTCCGCCCTGGTAGCGCCGTACCGCAGCACCTGGTCCCACTTCCACGTGGACTTCGTCTTCACGTCCTCGACGGTGACGGCTTGGGCCGGGGCGCTGGGCCGCAGGGCCTTCGGCAGCCGGGCGGCCGTGGCCTCGTCCAGCTGGACAGCGTCGACGTGGCCCCGCACGCCGTCGCCGACCACCGTCCGCTCCACCTGCCAGCCGAACTCCTTGCGCGCGTCCTCCAGGAGGCCGGCGTGGATGTAGGTGCCCAGGATCGCGGCCTTCCCCTCGGGGAAGTTGGTGCGGGGGGTTCCGGTGACGATGTACGCCGCGCGGCGGGAGCAGACCGTGTCGGAGGCCCCCAGCTCGGTCTGCCGCGAGCGCGGTCGGCGCCGGTCGGCATTGTGGGCTGCCTGCCAGATGGAAGGGGTAGTGGATGCGCTGTCCGTCAGTGCGGTCATGCGGCCGCCTCCACACCAGATGCTGCCGCACGCTCCGCCGCCGCACGCAGCTTCTCCGCGTCGGTGGTCGGTGAACTGCCCATCTCGTTCTGCGGGTTGTCGATCTCAGCAACACGCTGCTCGATCGCGGCCCGCACCGTCAGTACCTCGTCGCGCGACAGCTGGACGTCCGGCTTGCCGACGGTCTTCCACATCTCCCCAAGCTGCGCTCGGTCGGAGACTCGGGTAACCCGCTCCAGCCACGGCTGGACGCGGTCCCCGGCCAGGGCGGGCATCACCCGGGGCTGGGAGTCCTGGGAGCAGCCGAGCAGGTTGAAGATCAGGTCTTCGATCGAGAAGTCAGGCAGCCGCAGCGGGCGCCTCTTCTCCACCCGGAGCCGCAGGGAGCGAACCTTGATGACCTGCGGGTCCTCGTCCCGGCGCATCCGGACCCAGACCGTGGAGTCGAAGCCGAGGTCCTTGTGGCCCTGGACCCGCCACTCGCTCTTGCCCCGGATCGGGGTGCCGTTGTCGTCAAGGGCGCTGATCTCCTTGCCCCTGGCCAGGACGATCGCGATGCCGGGCAGGGTGCGCAGCAGCCACATGATGCGCTGCCAGCGTTCGACCGAGTCGTTCCAGAGGTTCATGCCGATGTCGATCGCGGCGTCCGGGTCGGCCAAGAGCCGCTTCTTGTTCGCGTTGGCGCGCCGGGCCCGCTCGTGGGTCCAGTTGGTGAGCATCCGCCACAGCGCGGAACCGCTGTCGATGGTGAGGACGACCGGTGGCTCACCGGCGAGGGCAGCCCGCCGGGCTTCGGCATGCACCGCCTCGATCTGCTCCAGGATGTCCCGGTAGGTGCCGTCGTGCTCGATGATCAGGTAGCGGGTGTCGGGGATGGCGGCGTACTCGTCGGCCGACCCCTCGTCCAGGTCGATCCAGTACATCTGGCCGATCTTCTCGGACGCGCTGAATTCGGCGGCCGACCAGGTCTTGCCCGCCCCCTCCTCGCCCTCGATGAGGACGAGAGGCCACGGGACGATGCCGGTTGGGCGTCGGGTCTTGAGCTTCGGGCCGGACGGTGCCGGCGTCTTGGGCGCGGGTGCGCTCACGGTGGGTCTCCAAGATGTGTGTGGTTCAGGCTGCGCGCAGGGCGCGGACCTCGAACACGGAGATCCACTCCGGGTGCCGGTCTATGAGGAGCCGGACGTACCGGGAGCGGAAGTTGTTGTTGAGGCGGAAGGCATCGCCACGGGTGTGCAGCCCGTAGCGCCAGCGCAGGATCTCGAAGAGCATCCCGATGCCGACGTGGGGAAATCCCCTGGTCAGGCAGTCGGCCGTCAGCTCCTCCAGGGCGTCGAGCACCCAGGGGTTGAGCTGGTGGAACGCCTCGAACTGCTGCTGGATCGTCGCGCCGGGATTCCCGTCGGGCTCGTGGATCTCTTCGATCCACAGCCCCGGGATCTCGTCCTGGCTGACTTTCACGCATCCACCCCCATCGACTCGGTTTTCAGTCGTGTGACCTATCTTGGGGGTGGAGTGCGCTAGAGATCAATCCCAATCAGCAGTCGACGTCCGGACGGTGCACCTTGCCGCAGTGGTGCGACTCGACCGGCAGCTTCTCCCAGCGATCCACGGCGAGGATCGCACGGTCCCCCTCGATCCTGTACTCCATCATGCGCAGAGCCTCCTCGACTCGGATACAAACCCCCCTGTGGGGTTGCTTATATCTTAGTCGCAGATGGCCCCTAGGTACACTAATGTCCTATTTTGACGCCATGCGGCCGCGCGGAAGAACCACCGCACCCGGGCCGTCGTAGCGCCCCTCCCGCAGCGCACGGACGACCTCCTCGTCCGGCACCCACGGCAGGCTCCGAGCAGTCTCCCGCAACCGGGCCAACGCCTCTTCGCCCAGCACCGTGTCCAGCAGCCACAGCCCCCCCGATCCACCGAGCTGCCAGTCCGCCGGTGGGAACCGTCCGCTGTCGATCGCCGTCACCAGCGTCGGCTGCGACGGCAGGCGGAACACCTCCACGAGCTCCTGCTGGCCGACGATCGGCGGCAGCTCGGCCTTCGCAGCCGGCGTCCACCCAGGCCCCTGGGACTCCCGCAACCGCGCCAGCACCTCTTCGTCCAGCGCCTTGCCGCGCCCCTGCTTGCCGAACTCGACGGCGACGCCCAGCGGCCAGTACATCTGCCCGGAGATCACTACCGCGGTCTCCCGGTCGAGCGCGCCGCGGCTGATCCACTGGCGCGGCATCTGCTTCTCCACCCCGTACAGCGCAGCGAACTCCTGCGTGCCGACCAGGTACGGCTTCCCGCGACCCACCACCGTCGTCCCTCCGCGTTGTTGGCGAGGAGGCCACTCTAGGCGTCTTACCGGCCCGGGCCCGCTGCTATCGTGATCGACGGGTTTCCAAGAGCCCTGAGGCCCCCGTCCTGTGCAGGGACGGGGGCCTCACTTGTTCAGGCGCTGACCGGGATCAGCGGGTATCGGGCAGCTGCGCCTTGCCGGTGTCGTACTTCGGCGGCCGCGCGTAGCCGAGGAGCCAGCCGAACTTAGAGCTCAGGTGCTCCTCGGCCACGCGGAACACCGCGAAGTAGACGAAGCCGACGACCGCGGTCAGCAGGCCGGACAGTGCCGCCGGATCGAGGCCGAGGCCGTACTTGGCGGCGAGCGCGACGAGCCAGCCAGCGAGGGCCGGCACGCCCGTCCGGATGAGGGACACGAACAGGTTCACGGGCAGTCCTTGCTACGGGGTGGGGGGTTGATGGTCGACGCTGGCTTCGGCCAGACGCCGTAGGGCGGTTTCCACGAGGCGTCGGATCAGGCGCATCGCGAACTCCCTTCACTCGACGGGCGGCCGGGGCTCAGGTGACGGGCGCGGTCCAGGCCGCCGCCCACGTCACGGGGCCGATCACGCCGTCCACCTGGAGACCCTTCTCCTGCTGGAAGGCGCGGGCGATCCGCTCGGACTGCGGCCCGAACTGGCCGTCGACGCTGATCGCCCAACCGCGCTGGGCCATCTGCTGCTGCCAGGTCCGCACGTCCGACCCGGAGCTGCCGTTGCGCAGGTAGCGGCCGGGCCAGGCCGGGGCCCAGCCCGCAGCCGGGGGCGGCGTCACCGGCGCCGGGGCCGTCGAGGTGCCGTCGGGGCGCGGCGCGCCGGCCTGCACCCACCGGTACAGCGGCTCCCCCGGGCAGTCGGTGGCGTACCCGTCCCGGTGGCCCTTGATCTCGCTGCCCGCGCCTCCGGCGGAGCGCAGCCACTCGATCGCGTCGCGCAGGCCGCCGAGCTGCGCGGTGGTCGGCGCGGTCAGGCCCTCGTCGCCGAGCATCGCGCACACCGAGTAGTGCGCGCTGTTGAGTCCCGGCCCGTTGGCCGCCTGAAGGTGCCCCGGCCCGCGCCCCTCGAACACGAAGCCGTGCGGGCACACGACCGCGCTGTACGCGAGATCGATGTACTTCTCCTGTGTATTGGCCTGGTGTGACGCCTGGAGGTCGCGCATCCGGGCGGCGCACCGGCCGTGCTGGTCGGGGTCCGCGAGGGTGGAGGGCACGGCCGTGCCCTCGTAGTGGATCTTGACTCCCTGGGTGCCGGAGATCTGGGTGAACTGGGCCTTCGGAGGGCGAGCGCCCCACTGGTCCCGGGTGATGAGCTGCATGGCGTGCGCACTGTTCTCCCCCGCGCCTGCCTGGGTACTGCTGGCCCGCGAACGGGCTACGTGCTCCTCCCCTGTGCCAGGAGCCAGAGTTGGAGGATCGCGACGACGACCGGCGCGACGAACGCCCCGATCAGCCACCGACGGCTGACGGCCGCCGCCGTTTCAGCGTCCTCCCGGGCCTGGCGCTCACTGGCGATGTCGCGCTCGACCATGTCGATGCGCTGCGCCATGAGCCGCTGGTCTGCGAGATACACGTCCTTGGACACCGACTGCTCCAGCCTGATCGTGAGTGCCCGGAGGTCACCACGAAGATCCTCCCGAAGACCGGCGATCGAATCGCGCTGGTCCTCGCGGAGCTGTGTCAGGGATCGCTGGAGTTCCCACAGGGTGGGCTCGGCGGTCGGCGGGACGCTCACGGACTGCTCCTGAACTGCGCCCCCGCGCCGCAGCCCATCCTACGGGCACTCAGGGACGACACGAGATGTAAGTCACCGTTGACCCGCTTCATGCCGTCGCCCCGGGTCAGCCAGTCCAGCCGCACAACGGGTTCCAGAGGCGGCGGACCGCATCGAGGATCAGGTCGTCGCCGATGGCGGCCTGCACGTCGGTGCCGGTGGCGGTGCTGGCGGCGGCGCGAATCTCGGGGTCTCCGGCGGCGGCCGGTCCGTAGCCTGGGTCGCCTCCGACCTGGGGGCCGAGGGAGCGGACGGCCAGCTGAATCCGCATCGGCTGGCCGGGAGTTGAGGGGTCTTCGCCGAGGACGTCGCGGGCGACGCGACGGACGGCGGCCTGCACGCGGGCGGCGAAGTCGGCGTCCCCGCCAAGGCGGTGCTCGGCGATAAGGGGGAGGTCGGCCATGGATCTTCCCTTCCGGGTTGGCTACTTGGTGTAGGTGAGGCGCAGCAGCGGCGGGTTGGCCATGCCGGCTCCGTTGAACCGGCCGTAGCACGTGAGGTCGTTCGAGTTGGGGTCGAGGGCGATGCCGCGGCCCCAAGTCGGGAAGATCGAGCTGATGTCGACCCAGCGACCCTGGTTGGGGGGCCAACCGTTCTGCCACAGGGTGTCGCCGTCGGCGGAGAACGAGCCGGGTCGGGCGGTCCAGCCGTGGACGCGGATAGCCGCGTTGCCACCCGAGTTGTAGTACCAGTGCGTCGGGTACAGGTAGACCTCGGCCCTGTTGAGGGTCGCGCCGTTGAGGTCGCTGCCGATGGCGTTGCTATCGAATCCGACCAGGGACGCCTGGATGCCCCACCCGGCATCGGGGTAGTTCCCTTGCAGCATCTCGTTGTTGTAATACGAGTTGAAGGCGCTGCGGGTCTTGTAGGTGCCGGACCAGGTGGCCTGGTAGATGGTGGAGTAGGTGACGAGCGGCGGCGGGGCGGACGCGCCGCCGGTGTTCCACACCCCGGACGCGGGCTTCTCCGCGCCGATGTCCTCCACTACCGCGATCGTGGGCTGGTTGGCGTCGTGGTGCAGGACCGCACCCGAGGGCGCGCCGACCTGGGCGATGGTGAACAGCAGCCGGTTGAGTCCAACGGCGAGGCCCCGGCCGACGGCGGCGGAGGCCCGCACCGGCACCTGGAAGCCGTGCCCGACGGGAGAGGCGGCGGGGCTGGCATGGGAACGCAGCATCGGCGAGGAGACCAGCGGCGCACCGGCGCCGCCGTTGCGGACAGCGGTGACGACGGACCCGCCGGTCGCGGACGCCCACAGGATCGGGTCCCAAGTGATGCGGTAGTGCCGACCGGCCTCAGCGACGAACGGCAGCTCGTAGATACCGATCTCGACGCCGCCGCTGGTGGAGACGTCCTTCGCACCGGACGCCCAGGCGACGACGCCGCGCGGACGCCGGTCGAGGATGCGGTCCAGGCCCTCGCCGGCCACGCTCAGCCCAGCGACGGAGACCTGCTGGAAACCCGCGTCGCCGCGCTCGCTGATCGAGGCGACGCGGCTGGTGCCGTCCGAGATGGACAGGTACGTCGGCTGCCCGGTGACCAGGCTGACCGCCTCCTGACCGTCGTTGTCGAACAGCCGCAGGCCCTCCGGGGACAGTTCGGCGCGCTGGCCGGTGCCGGGGGTGGACAGGATCGGCCTGATCTCGGCGTTGTCGAAGGACAGCGCGCCGGCGAGAGCCTGGTACGCCTGCACCCACACCGTGGCGCGGACGGCCTGGGCGGGGGCAGTGCACTTGCTGGCGTAGCGGGTCCACGGCGAGGACGGGCCCGGGGTGGCGGTCGGGCCCTCGTACTTGAGGACCGCCCCCTTCGAGTCCTCCCACCGGCAGAAGAACTTGGCCTGCTGCCCGGCAGGCCACGCCGCGTCGGTCTTCATGTCGACGGCCAGCCACAGCCGCTCCCCCGGCACGACCGGCACGGTGGTCAGCTGCTTGGCGAAGCTGGTGGCTACCGTCGTCCCGGCGGGCACGGTCAGCGTCAGCGCCCAGCCGGAGTTGTTGCCGGGTGCGGTGCGGTCCCAGCCCCCGCCTACGAGCGCGGCGGCCTGCGGGCCCTCGAACGACGGGTCGGGGATCAGGTTGTTGCCGGTGCCGGTGTTCAACTGGGCCGGGCCGACAGAGCCGACGGCGAGGGCGTTGGTCGTGATCGCTCCGGCGGCAAGCTGCGCCGCCGTGATCGAATTCGCGGCGAGCCGGTCGCCGGTGATGGACAGGGCCTTGATCTCGCGCGCGGTCACCGCGTCTGCGGCGAGCTTCCCGGCCGTGATCGCATCCGTTGCGATCTTCCCGGCGCTGACGGAGTTGGCGGCCAGCGCCGTGGCGGTGACCGCCCCCGCCGCGATCTGGCTCGCCGTGACGGCCCCGGCCGCGAGCTTCGTGGTGCTCACCGAGCCTGCGGCGAGTTCCGCTGCCGTCACCGCGCCGGCGGCGATCTCGCGGGAGGTGATCGAGTCGGCGGCGATAGCGGGCCCGGTGACCGCGCCCGGGGCGAGGGCGGCGGCTTGGACGGCTGCCGCTCCGAGCTTGCTGGCGATGATGGCAGCGTCGGCGATGGCGTTGGCGTCGATCGCGCCGACGGCGACCTTCGCGGCGGTCACCGCGTCGTCGGCGAGGGCGAGTTCGGTGACGATCCCGGCCAGGACCTCGTCCGCGACGACCTTGGCCGGGGCCGCGCTCGCCGGGCCCGACGGCTCGGACGGCTTGCCGGAACTGGAGCGGGCCACCAGGAGCACCGTGACCGGCACCGTCGTGGGCACCAGGACGCTGCCGCCCTGCGGGGACTCGATGGTGCCGGCCAGCGTTTCGGGGCCGGGCGTGAAGTCGGTCCCCGTCGTGGAGGCGTGGACCTCGACCCGGGTGAAGTCCAGCGGCGTCGGCTCGCCACCATCGAACTGTCCGTCCCAGGACGCACGGACACCGCCGAGTACGCCGGCGGCCGTCGGGGTGGTCGGGGTCGGCGGCGGCGGCCCGTTGACGACGTTGACTGCGGTGGTGCCGTCGGGCTGCTGCCCGATGATGGCGCGCAGCTTCCCGTCGGCGGTGACGGTCAGCGCGCCGTCGTCCACGGAGGAGTAGGCGAGCGGGGACGCGCGGGACAGCTCGGGCAGAGCTGCTTCCAGGGCGGCGATGCGCCGCGCGAGTTCGTCCAGGGCGTTGGGCACGGTCAGGCTCCGGTGGTGTAGGCGCGGGCGAGGCGCAGGGTGGCGGTCTCGGGCTGCTCCCCCTCCGGGGGGTGCAGGGTCCAGCCGGTGATGCGCGCCCAGCCCTCGTAGTCCGCCCATTGGTCGTGGATGGAGAGCCGCACGTCGTCCCCGACCTGCCACGAGCCGATCGGCGCGGCCGGGTGGTCGTAGACGGTGATCTCCTCGACCAGCGCGGGCTGCTGGCGGCGGGCCCGCTCGGTGCGGGCCAGGGCGGCGAGGGTCGGCATGCTGGTGACGGACGGCCGGTCGAGAACGCTCTCCAGGCGGAGCCGACCGTTGCGCACCGCGTCCACGGTTCGGATCTTCACCGAGCCGGTGCCCGCGCCGAGGGCGATGACGACCTGCGCGTACTCGTCGGCGCTGGAGGTGATCTTCGGCTTCTCAGCAACGTTGATGCCGGTGGCGATCCACAGGTCGTCGCGGCGGGTGCCGAGCCTGGGCCAGTTCAGGGCGATGGTCCGGGTCGGCTGCTCCCCGTCCCAGGCGACGGTCTCCGTCCACTCCGGGCCGTTGTCGATCGTCGTGGCGTCGCGGATCACGCTCGACAGCGCGGTGGCCTCCCACGAGTTGACGGTGTAGGGCTGCTCAGCGGTGCCCAGGCGGGCCGGGCAGCCGCCGGACAGCACCTTGACGCGCACGCCGAGGTCGCCGTCCGGCTGCTCCTGGAGGTACGCCCACGTGTCCGCGATGACCTGGCACGGGTCGACCCCGGTGTACGGGCCGCGCCCGCCCAGGTTGTCGTGCAGGGCGTACCGCCGGGTCGGGTACGACCCGAACCCGGCTGCCTCGATCGGGAGTTCGTCGTCCTGCGGCTCGGCCGACCAGATCAGGCCGCCCCACATCAGCTTCCGGTTGCGCTCCGCCCACAGCAGCACCGACCCGGCGTCCGCCTGGGCTGGCGCAAGGTGAGCGAACCGCGGGGCCAGGGTGCCGCTCATCCGCCCCGGCCCGTTGAGCTCCGGCCCGAACGCGACACCCGACAGCGGCAGGTCGTGGGCCAGGACCTCGCCGGTCAGCGCGTGCGTCGTGAAGTACCGGTAGACCGCCGCCATCAGTACGTGCCTTCTACGAACTCGACGTCGAAGACCACCGCGGTGGAACTGTTGACGTTCGCGCCGCCCTGCACGTTGTTGTAGCGGCCGCCCTGGAGGCGCAACTCCTGCCGCTTGCCTCGGAAGTCCGGGGAAAGGGCAGGACTGTCGGCGACCACGGCCGTGATCCGCGAGGCCCACGTGATGGTGTCCGTGTCGACCGGGTACTCGTTGCTGATCCACGACGCCCCCCACCTGAGACGCAGGCCGAAGAAGGTCTCGCCGCTGACCTGGGCGCCGGTCAGGGTCGCGACCAGGTTGGCCCGCGTCGCCCAGGCAGGCACGTCGGTCTGCACCACGGCGTTCGGCGGCCAGTTGTCCTGCCACACGCCGGACTGCTCGGGCAGCGCGCTGTAGGGGAACCCGATGATGGTGTTCAGCTGCCGGTCACGGCGGGGGTTGGCGATTTTCCGCAGGTCGGTGATCATCGCCGCCGTGACGGTGGCGCAGTTCGGCGGCTGGGTGATCCGCGCGAGCGGGATCGCGCTCATGCCCGCCGGCGGCGCGACCGTGGTGGCCGAGACGCCGGGGATGACGTGGAAGTACCCGATGTCGTCGCGGGCCGGGTCGCGGCTGCCCTCGAACTCCGGGTCTTCGACCCTCAGGCACAGCAAGTCGGTGCGGCCGGTGCCGCCCGTCGGGGCGATCGGCACGACCTGGTCGCCGGAGTTGGCCTGGGTGTAGGAACCCTGTCCCCAGGTCGCTCCAGCGACGACGGCCGAGCCGGTGCCGACGCGGACCCCCGGGCCGGGGGTGGTCGTCGGGGAGACCCGAAGGTCGCCGCCCTCGGTGATGCCCTGGGAGCCGTGGGACAGATCCCGGATCATCATCCGCATGCTGCGGGCCGGGTGGGTGCCGCCGGTGACCATCAGCGGCGGCTGGATGAGCGTCATGGTGTTCTCCGGTGGGGTGGGGGTCAGAGGGCGGAGTGCGCATCGCGCCAGGTGATGGCGAGGCGGGAGGTGCCGGTGGCGTCCTGCGCGGACCAGCGGATCTCGGAGCGGCCCGCCGGGAGCCGGAACAGGTCCAGGCGGCTCGTCCTGGCCAGGGCGCCGGCGTAGGTGCCCTGCCCGTTGCGGACGATGTTGCGCAGACCGGGCCGGGTCTCGACGTCGAGGGTTTCCCCCGGGCCGAGGGCGACGGTGAACTCCAAGACCGCGTCGGGCTGGCCGTCGACCCAGATCCGCGGGTTGATGACGGGTCCGGTGATCCGCAGTGTCGGCCACGCCGGGCGGTTACCGGTGTTGACGGCCCAGCCGGGCCGGGCCGCCGCGCCGGGGGTGCCGGTGGTGATCGGGGCGCGCAGCGGCGCGGTGAACCCTCCGCCGCTGTGGGCGGAGGTGTCCAGGGACAGGGTCAAACCAGAGGTGGTGTCCGCGTACCAGGCCGGGTCGAACCCGGCGAAGGTGATCTCGACCGGGATCCAGCCGTGCGCGGCGTCGGCGAGGCTGATCGCGCGGGCACTGATCAGCCGCCCGTACTGGCGGCGGGTCGGCTGCCCAGGTCGCTGGACCCGCAGGACGTCCGTCGCCCCGGGGGTGAAGCGCACCTGCGTGTCGGCGGCCTCCTCCAGCTGCGCGAGCCGGTCGAACGCTGCGCCCGGGTCGCCGGGCGTGCGGATGCCTGCGGTGATCCGGATCGAGCGCGGCGCGAGGGTGTCGCGGCCCGGGTAGGAGCCGTCCTCCCCCGGGATCGCCCGGTCCCCGACGTGCTTGTCGGGCGTGCCGATGCCGTCGATGTCGCCGATCAGGACGTCGGTGCCATGGCCGATGAGCACACCTGCCACGTCGATCTGCCAGTCGGCAAGGGTGGTGGTCATCAGGCCCGCCCTCCCCGCTGGAGGTGGCGGAGGCGGCGCATCACGGCGTCGGCGACCTGCTCGCCGGTGACGGCGGAGCCAGTCACGGTGATCGGCATCGAACCGACCAGGGGGCCTGGCGGGGCGCTCTCGCGCACGATCACGGTCGTCGTTGAGGTGCTGCGGCCGGGGACGAGCTTGGCGACAGCCCGGTTCGGCTGTGCGGCACGGGCGCTGACTACTCCACCGTCAGCGAAGTGCAGCTGCCCGGGGGTGCCGTACAGGACGGTCCCGCCGAACCGGTGCGCGATCTGGCCCAGGATCTCCTTCGAACGGGCGCGCTTGGACTCGGCGAGCGGAATGTAGCCTTCGCCGCCGGTCTCCGGCTCCGCCCACACCCGCCAGTCCCCGGCCCGGGCGATCTGGGCGACGTGGCGCTCCCCACGCGGGGGCCGCAGCGCACCGTCGGCGAAGAAGTCCACGACGCCGCCGTCCTTCCAACTGCCCATGCCCGCGATGTGCCGGGAGCCGTCGGAGTTGAGGCCGTCGTAGGAGAAGTGCACGGGGATGTCGACGCTGGACGGGGCGTTCACCGACACGTTGATCGTCTTCTGCCCCGGGATCTCCTTCACCGACATGCCGATCTGGCCGAGCAGGTCGTTGACGGCCTTCATGTCGCCGGACATGAGGGCCTTGGTGAGGTTGGTCGCGGCCTCGCTGCCCTTCGCCTGGGAGACCTGGGCGATGAGGGTGAGCATGCCGCTCCACTCGTCCTTGGAGGTGATGCCGGCGTTGCGGAACGCGCTGACCACGTTGGTCAGATCGGGCGCATCCATCGCCGGGGTGTCGCCCCACAACGTCTTGAGCTGCACCATGGCCTTGTCCACGTCACCCGAGAGGAGGGCCGACGCGAGTGCGTTCGCTGCGTCGAGGCCGCGCGCCTTGGCGAGCTGGTTGATCAGGTCGAGGCCACGGCCGAGGTCGCGCCGTGCGGTGTCGCTGGCGGCGGTGACGGCCGTCGACATGTCGGTCACCGCCATCTGCTGCATGATCTTTCCGAACGCCGCGATGTCGTTGGTCTCGGCCGCAGTTGCCCACGCCCTGGCCGTCGCCTGCCCGTACTTGGCCGCGATCTGCGGAACCTGCTCCAGCCCGGCCCGGTACGCAGCCGTCGACCGGCTGGTGCTCTCATCGATGACCGAGGTCAGCTCGTCAGCGACCTTGCTGTTGCCGGACTGGAGCTGTTTCACCAGCTCATCGAGCATCCCGGCCGAGCTCACCCCGAGCTGCGCGAAGTGGTCGACCAGCTCGGTGCGGCCAGTCACAGCGAGTTCGCTCAGGTTGTGCTGGAAGTCGCGCTGGGCCTGGAGCTGGCGGCGCAGCTCGGCCATGTAGTCGTCGAGTCCGGCGCGGGTGACCTTGGTGAGATCGGCGAGCTGATCAGCTGCCCCCGTCTTGCCCTTCTTGAGGTTGTTGACGAGGTCGCGGGCCATGTTCGCGGAGGCGTCGCCCAGCTTGGCGAAGTGCTCGGCGAGCGGCCCATACCCGTGGGCCGTCAGCTCGTCCAGGTCAGACTGGAACTGCCGGGCGGCCTTGCCCTGGTCTGTGAGCGCCTCGATGTAGCCGCCGACCGACAGCTTCGACACGTCGAGCTGAGCCGCACCGGCGCGGCTGGACGAGGCGATCCTGTCCTGCGCGGCCTTCCACGCATCGGCAGGCTGGACGACGTCGCCCAGCGCCTTCGCGAGGGCCTTCATCTGCTCCGTGTACTTGGGGTTGCCGTTCTTGTCGACGGGCAGTGCCATGTCGGGCGTCCACGCGGCGAGGTTGGCCTGCACCGAACCCTTCACCTTGGCGGTGACGATGTCCATCGCTGCGGCGCTCTCCGCGTCGGCCTTGACCGCGGCATCCCACGACTTCCGGCGCTCCGAGAGGATCTTCTTCGCCACGTCGAACTTCTGGTCGAATCCTTGGAGTTCGGGAGTCCAGGAGGCGGCCTTGCCTATGTCGAGCTTGTCGTTCAGCGCGGCGAGCTTTTCGCCCCCGTCCATCAGGCCGTCGATGACCTCCTCCATCTGGAGGCCCGCGTCCTTGAGCTTCTTCATGTCGTCGCTGTTGGCAAGCGACTCGGCGAGCGCCCGCATGCCGGCGCCGACGTCGTGCTGCTCGCGCTCGGCGCGCAGCGCCGCAGTCAGGTCGTCGGTGACGGCCTTCGCTTTCTGCTTCGACGCCGAGTAGGCCGCGTAGCCGAGGACACCGAGGGCGAGGATGCCGGTCAGGCCGGACACGGCGAGGCTGGTGCCGCGCAGCAGCGCAGGCAGGACCGCCCCGCCGGCCTGTGCCTCGGTGACAGCCGCACGGAACGCGACGAGCTGAGTGGAGAGCTGGGCGATCCCGGCGCGGGTGACGAGGGCGACCGCACCGAGGGCGATGAGCACGCCGATCGCCGACTTCACGCCCGGCGGCAGGTCGTTGATGGCACCGGCCACCAGGGAGGCGTCCCGGGCGAGTTCCTGGAGGACGGGCAGCAGAATCCGAGCGATGTCCATGCCAGCGGCCGACGCCTTGTTGCGGAACAGGTCCCACTGGCCGCCGACCGTGTTCATCTGGAGGGCGTACGCCCTCTCGGTGGCTTGGGCACGCTCCACCGCGTTGCTGATCGCGCCGTAGGTGTCGGCGTAGTTCTTGCCGTCGGCGGCAGCCAGCGCCAAGGCGGCCCTGACCGCCCTGATGTCCTTGAAAAGATTGACCGTTGCCTCGGCCTGGCCGCCGGTCGCCTTCTCGATCTTGCCCATCACGACGTACAGGCCGTCCTGGGCGAGCGCGGTGGCCGCGCTCTCGTACCCGAGGTCGCTGATCAGGGCGGCCAGGTCGCCGGTGGGCTTCATCAGCCTGGACATCAGCATGTTGAGGCTGGTGGCGGCCTCGGCCGCGGGGATGCCGGACAGGGTGATCGCCGCCAGGGCGGACGACAGGTCGGCGAAGCTGATGCCGGCGGCGGAGGCCATCGGCACCACGTCGCCGAGCTGCTGTGCCAGCTCCTCGAAGCTGATGACGCCCTTGTTGACGGTCTGGAACATGATGTCCATCACGTCGCTGGCCTGGCTGGCGGGCAGGCCGTACGCCTTGAGGACGCCCAGCAGCGCCGTCGCCGATATCTCGGTGGTCGTCAGACCGGCAGAGGCGCCCTTCGCGGCCACCTCCACGATCCCCAGGGCCTCCGCGCCGTCGAATCCGGTACTGACGACCTGGTACAGCCCCTCCGCCAACTGCTTGGCGGTCTGTGGCAGTTCAGTCGAGAGCCGGACGATCTGGTCGGTGAATGCGCCAACGTTGCGCCCGTCGATCTGGTTGGAGATGGTCAGGACGTTCGCCATCTCCCGCTCCAGGGAGATCGCCCCGGCGATCCCGGCAGCGAGGATCGCACCGAGTACCAGCCCGCCCTTGACCAGGCTCGACAGGCGGGCGGTGGTCGCGGCCTGCGCCGCCGCAGCAGCCTCGGTTTGCGCCCGGCCGAGTTCGATCGCCGCCGCGCCCGCTCGCCGGGCGGCCTGCTCCTCCGTCGTCGCCAGCGTCGCGCGGGCGGTGCTCGCCGCCGCGGCGGCCTGTGCCGCTCCGGTGCTGGTGCGCTGCGCCAGGACGGCGGCTCGACCGGCGGCCTCCTGCGCGGCGGCAGCGCGGGCAGCTTGTGCGACCTGCGCCTCACTGGCCCGGGTCGCGGCCTCGGCGGCGGCGGCCGCGGTTCGCTGCGCTGCGACTGCCCCCGCGCCAGCGGTGGCCTGGGCGCGAGCAGCCATCGTCTGGGCGATCTCCTGCGCCCGTGTGGCGCGGGTGGTCGCCTCGATCGCGGCGGTCTGCTCCGCCTGCGCCCGGGCGGCTGACTGCGCCGCAACAGCCTGTGCCCGACTGGCCTTCTCTGCAGCGGCGGTCGCGGCCTGCTGCGCGGCGGCGGACCGCTCCGCCGCCGCGCGCACTGCCTGCTGGGATGCCGCGGCTTGCTCGGCGGCCGCGGCCTGAGCCCGGCCGAGGCGCACCGCCGCAGCTTCCAACCGCCCCATCTCAGCCCGGGTCGAGGCCAACTGGCCGTCGAATTGCCTGAGTTGCTGCCCGCCGCCGCGCAGCCCGGACGTCAACCCGCCCAGTTCCGCCTGAAGCTGGACGTACAGGGTGTAGGCGCCCGCCACCGGACTAGCTCCTTATCTGGGCCGCGCCAGCAGCCCGATCTTCACCCCTCGACCGTCGGCCCCTTCCGGGACCTGCTCCATCTCCATCTCCAGGACCTCGCAGCCCAGGCAGCGGTGCGTCTGCGCGACGTACGCCTGCCGGTCACCGCCTCGGTCCGGGTCCCACTCCTGCGGCCGGGTACCGCAGCCCTCGCAGACGTCCCGCTGGTACGCCGCCCACGCCAGCGCCTTCTCCCGGTCGAGTGCCGTCCACCGGCCGCCCACAGCGCCCATCAGCTGCGAGTGCGGGATGCGGTACGTCTCGCACAGCTCCATCTCCGCCCTGAATGCCGGGTCGGAGATCAGCCTTTTCCCAGGTCAGCCCGGGTGTGTTGGTTGACGAGCATCGCGCCGGTGAACAGCACCTTGGCGTCGGCGTCCGCCCACTCGTCCAGGAGCAGCTGTGCGTCCTCCACGCTCATACCGTCCACCTCGGTGCCGGCCTCGTCCCGCTCGACGTGGCTGGCGGCGATCAGCGCCGCCGGGAACGTGAGCACGTTGTAGTCCATGTTCTGCTCGGCCTGCTCCTCGGTCGGCGGGTGCTCGGCAAGCAGCGCCTCCCACACCGGCCGGGGCAGCGCCCGGAACGTCACCGCGATCGTGGCGTCCGAGAGGCGCTGCTCGGCCGTGGCGAGGAGGGAGCGGGCGATGACGACCAAGGGCTGCGACTCCACGTAGGAGTCGACCTGTCCGGCGTCAACGTCGTTGGCGGCGGCAGTGGTTCGTGCTTCGGCGAGCGCCTTGGCGAGCTTGAGCTGCGCGTCGGTGACGGCCAACTTGGCCTCGTCGTCGTCGCAGATCCGCACGGTTCGCTCCGGCAGCTTCCGGGCCCGCAGCCGGGCCATCTTCGCCCGCCAGTGCGCGTCCGCCGCGACCGCCGCCGCCGGCGGCTCGATGATGGTGGTCATCGCCCGCCCCCTCAGCCCGCAGCGGCGGCCGGGACCGCAGCGTCCAGGGTCGGGCTGTCCGTCACGGCGAAGACGACCTTGAACTTCGCCGGCTCCGTTCCGGTGCTGTACGCGGCGGCCCGGCTGGCCACCCGGACGGGGAAGGAGTCCAGGCTCTTGGACCCGGCGACGTCTCCCTTGCGCAGGATGACGATGAAGCCCTCGACTCCCTTGGCGAGCAGGGTCTCCACGACCTCGCTCGACAGGTCCTCGTAGAACGTCAGCGAGCTGGTGGCCGCCTTGTCCTCGCCGGGGATGCTCGAAGCGAAGGTGTTTCCGAGGTCGGGGGTTTCCAGGGGGGTGTTCTCCAGCGCCCAGCCTTCGACGTCGGAGATGAGCTTCGACAGGTCGGTGGAGCCGGGACCGCCGGTGAGTTCCGCCCGGGTCGGCACGTTGGTAGCCGCCGCGATGGCCTTGAGGAAGAAGATCCGGGTGATGCCCCGGCGCATGAAACGCTGCTGCGTGCTCGCCACGCTCGACTCTCAATCCGGGGATAGGGGCGCCCGGAGAGATCACCGGAGACCCGTCCCCTGGGGAAGCGCCCAACTGGGCGTTCAGGAGTCAGCCCGTGCCGGTGGCCGGGCGTCCGTGTGGGTCTCCACGGTGAGTTGGTGCAACGGCAGCAATTCAGCTGCCCGGCGTAGTGACGTGCAGGACGAACCGCTGTACGTAACTGTATACACCCGACGCGACGCTGATCCCCTCGTCCTTGTCGAGTTCCCGCCCGATGATCACATGTCCGACGGCGGTGATCGGGGTGACGAAGGCCCCAACTGAGGTCCTGCCGAGCAGGGCGGTACGGACCTTGTCGGCCATCCACTCGGCTTGCTCCGCTGTCGTGCCGATGCTCGTCACCTGGTAGATCATCCGGGCGTCACCGTCGGCGTCGCCGAACGGAGGTCCGTCGCCGCTGGTGCCGCCGAGGGGGTAGAGCACGCAGTACGGGATCGTGTTGCCGGTCGGTTTGTCGGCGGCCAGCGGCGCGGCCCCATAGCCGCAGCTGCGTCCGGTGCTGGCGACCAGCGCGGCCTGGACCCCGAGGGAGACAACTCGTGCCTGAACAGCCACTACTACTCCCCCTCGTCCTGTGCGGCGACGACGCGGGAGGCCGTGAGGTTCCCCGCCAGGTCGAGGGAGGCGTAGCGCACCATGCCCTCCCGGTCCCAGGGGCTCATGTCGTGGGGCGAGGTCTCCACAAACAGGCCAAGCCCGCCGTCTTCCTCATCGAGGACCTCGATGAGGAAGACAGCCCGCGAGATCATCCCGACCCCATGGGAGCGCAGAACCCCGGCCACCGCGTCGTGGAGGTCCTTGACGAACTGGGTCATCGGCCACCATCCGCGACCCTGCCCAGGGCTGCCAGGAACTCCGGTCGGATGCGTTCCACCGCCGGTCCCACGTGGGGGTAGGGGGGCTGGTTGAAGACCCTGCCGAGGACGTCCCGACCGACGAAGCCGAACTCCAACCGGCGCGCCTGCGGCTTGTTCGTGCCGACCACCGCTTCAACGCCGGTCGCGGTTCGCCGGAGTTCATGCGTCCAGGACCGGCGGTAGTCACCGGTCTGGACTTCGGGCCCGGGACGTCCAGAGGCACCGGCCTTGACCGCAGTCTCCAGCAGCATTGCGTAGTGGCGCACCACCGCAGTGGCTGCCGGAAGCAGCGCCGCCGCCCGCCCCTCCAGCGCGGCCGCGACCTGCGCGCCGTTGCTGTACGCACCCGAGCGGCCGCTAGGGTTCACCGGCGACGCCATCAGCTCTCGTCCTCGAGGACGATCTGCTCACCGAGCGCCCACTGCGCGAGCTGCACGAGAAGCGCCCTCGTGAACTCGTACTGGCCACCGTCCATCAGGTCGTGCCGGTTGAGGACGGCACGCTCCAGCTCCCCCGCATCGATCGCCGCGAGAAACGCCGCAGCGGCCGGACCCGGATCGGGCTCCTCGCCGATGGCGACCCGGGCCGTACCGTCCCAGCCGCCGAAGCGGTGGGGTGCGAGCAGGAGGGTCAGCTCGGGGAGCTGCCCAGCCTCGTGCTGAAGGCTGTAGGCGCGGACGTCAGGGCCCACATCACGGCCGTCCACCTCGACCCGGGCGGTCGGTCCGTCGGTGCTGATCCGGACGCTGCTGCCGCCGGCATCGCTGTTCTGATCCATGCCTTGACCCTAGGAACTGTGCAAGACACCTGTTCAGAGCCCTACGGTGCCACCATCTCGTCCAGCCGTGTCGCTCGGACGACCTGCACGGTGCTCGCCTCACCGGGGTCCAGGACCTGCCAGATCCGGCCCGCGGTCCCGGCGGTCGGCGAAGCGGCCTGCACGACCTCCACCAGGTCGTACCTCTGCGGGATCGGAGCGGCGAGTGGCGTCAGCAGCCCGTACCAACTGGTGCCGTCCTCCAGCCACTTCCCGCCGACCAGCTGCTCCACCGTGGCGAGCCCGTGCGCAGACAGCACCGCCCCCATCCCTTCCCACACCGGAGTGGTCGGCACCGGACCGACCTCGCCGGTGGCCACGTCCAGTACGGCGGTGCCGGTCGGGCGGGAGATCCGCACCAGGTCCACCATGACGGTCGCTTCCAGGTGCTGGCGCACTGCATCCAGGTCCACCGGGGCGGTCATGCCGCACCGCCGGGAGTTCGCTCGATGCGCATGTACGTGGCCCGAACCACCTGGAGGGTCGAGGTCTCCCCCGGGTCGAGGACGCGCCAGACCCGGCCGATCGCCGCACTGTCCTCACTCTCCACCACAGTCACCAGGTCATCGAGCTCGGCGACCGCCGCCGACAGGGGGGTGAACAGCAAGTACCTCGCGTCGCCGTCGTCGCGGTAGGGCTGCCCTTCCAGCCGCAGCACCACCCCCGGCCCTCCGGCCGGCCTGTGAGCTCCCGGCCCCTCCCAGATCACAGTGTCGGGGCCAGGCACCATCTGGCCGCTCTCCGGGTCAAGCACCAGCGGTCCGGCGCGGAAGATCCGGACGACGTCCTTGAGCAGCTTCTTCGCGACAATGGCCGCCACACCGTCAAGGCCCGGGACGGAACCGGTTGTAGGGGTCGTCATACCGCCGACCCTACGAGCCTTGCAAGACAGCCCCGGCTAGCCTCGGCCGACGACGGGTGCCGCCCCGCACCAGGAGGGGCGGCACCTCTCGAATCAGTGGCGGACGGTCTTGACCTTGGCGTTCATCACGTTCCACAGCGCGCTGCGGTCCCAGCGGGTGACCTCCGGGAGGTGGTCGGAGATCGCCTGCACCTCCGGTGACGCCAGGATCTCGGCGCTGACGAGCGCGGTCAGCAGTTCCTCGGTGACGTAGGTTCGGTCGATGGGGCCGAGGCCCGCGGGCGGCAGGTCCTCCTCCGGGATGCGCTGGCGCTCCTTGTCGAGACCGTGTCCGGTGCTGGGCCGGTCCGCGCCGGCCTGCTGGAGGACGGTGGCCGCGTGTCCGCCCACCCACACCATGCCGCGGTAGGCGAGCATCCGGTCGGCCTGGTCGTCGGGGCGGAAGACGCCGTCGTCGCCCAGGACGGAGCGGTCGAGGGCGTAGGCGCGGTCGGCGACGTTGTTCATGGTGAGCGGGGCGCGTCCCTCCGGCCAGGCGTTCCAGTCGCCGCTGATGAGGGCGAGCCGCTTGTCCTTGACCATGTTGGAGAGCAGCCAGCGGAGTTGGTCGCTCCGGGCCTCGGGGTTGCCGAAGTTCCCGTGGATGGAGGCGACCGACAGCTTCCGGTGGCTGAGGTCGCCAGCGGCCGGGTCGACCATGAACAGCCGCGCCGTGGCGGGGCGGTGCCGGATGCCCTCCACGTACGGCACCCACTCCTCGTTGCGCCGGAAGACGGCGGTGTCGTAGAAGAGGGCGTTGCGCGACCCGGGACGGACGTTGGGTTCCTCCACGAAGGCCAGGCCGAGCCGGTCGGCGACCTGTTGCGCCTGGCCTTCCTGGAGTTCCTGGAGCGTCAGCAGGTGCGGGCGGATACCGCTGTCCTGGGTGCGCTTCTCAATCAGCTCCAGGAACTCTCGGACCTTCTGGCCGTGCTGGATGTTCCCGTTGACGTGCTCGATGACGTCGCTGGGGAGTGGTGCGGTGCTCATGCGGATGCCTCTCGGTGTCGGGTCCTGGTGGAAGGCGCCGGGGAGTTGCGCCGGACCGACCAGCGGGGGGGTGCCCGCGCCGGTAGCCGTACGGGCGGGCGGGTCACGGCTGCGACGGGGAGAGGGACTTGGCGGCCGCGTTGGTAATGACGGCGGTGGCCAGCGCGAGAGCGGCAGTGATCCGGTCGTCGTGGTCGGTCGTCAGGGTGGCCGGGCCGCCGACGCCACACTCGGCGGCGATGGCTGCCAGTCGCTGGCGCTGTTCGGCGGGCAGACCGTCGGCGAGACGGTGGCGTTCCAGATCGCGGGCGCTATAGCCCTCGGGTGCAGCGAGCGTCCGGCCGACGGCGGCGACATACAGGCGGGCGGCATCGGGGAGTCGCCCGGCGGCGGTGGCGAGGTCGGCGACGGCGAGGGTGAGCCGGGTGTCGAACACCCCGGTGCCCTCCTGCGGGGTGACAGCGGCGTGGGCGCGAAGCATCGCCTCGGCCTGATCGGTGGCCGGGTCGCCGTCGAGCAGCGTGCACGCCACGGTCAGGGCGGCAGCGACCGCCCTCTCCCACGGCTCCTCGGTGGGGGTGTCGTGGACCAGGGCCCGGGCAAGGGCGGTGCGGCCGTCGAGGGCCATGGCGACGGCGGCGACCTGGCGGGCCTCGAACAGGCGGGGGCTGCGGTCGGTGGACTGTCTGAGGTGGAAGTGTGCCTCGGTCCAACGCCCGGCGCGGACCAGGGCACGGGCACCGTCGAAGACTTGGATGCCTGTGAGCCACTGGTGGACGTCGGCGCGGTCGGCGCTGCTGGCGGTCAGCCCGGCGAGCGGAACGATCAGACCGCCGAAGGTTGCGTCGTCGTTTTCGGCGACCGCGCGCAGCAGCTCGTCCAGGACGGCGAGTGCGGCGGTGCCGTTGCCCGCGCGGAGTTCGAGGTGGGCGAGGTTGACGAGGGGTTCGAGGGCGAGGCGAGCCAGTTCGGCGGGCAGCGGCGGGTGGGCGAGGTAGAAGCCGGCGTGGTTGAGGCACAGCACGCGGGCCAGGCCGGGCAGGCCGCGGTCGGAGGCGAGCAGCGCGGCGCGGTTATGGACGCTGGTGGCGGTGGCCGGGTTGTCGGTGTCGGCGGCCTGCCGGGCGAGATCGGTGAGCTGGTGCACCCGCTGATCCAGCGGTGCGGCAAGGGCGTGCCTGCGGGGGACGAGGGGCAGGCGGGCGAGGGCGTCGCCGAGCGGGCCGGTGGGCTGTGCGCTCATCGCAGCACCGCCTCGTTGGCGTCGACCAGGTCCAGGACCGCGCCGGCGGCTGCTGAGGCGAGGGCGGCCTGCTGCTGGTGGGGCAGGCCGAGGCGGTTGGCGGTGAACAGCTGGTGGTGGGCGAGGACGGCACGCTGCCCCCGCCACAGCTGGCCCTCGTCGACCAGGGCTCGCAGGGTCAGGCCGTAGACGGCGAACGCGCCGAACCAGGATGCGACGTGCGCGAGTCGGCCTTCCAGGAGCGCGGAGCCTGGGGTGGTGTCGGCCTTGAGCAAGGTGCGGGTGGCGTCGACCAGACGACGGTTCGGGACGACCAGCTGAAAACCGTCTGCGGGCCGGTTCTCGGCGACCTGCGCCCAGGTGTCGCCGATCTCGTACCAGTCGAATCCGGCACCGCGCATCGCGGTCGTGCCGAGAAGCAGCCACAACTCGGCCCGCTGGTCGGGGACTTCGTCGCGGTGAACGGCTCCCAGGTAGGTGAGGGCGTGGCGGCTGTCCTGGTGGAAGAGGCGATGGGCTGCGGGCAGCGCGGCATGGCCGCCGAAAGCGTAGGTCTCCGGCTCGTAGACGGCCGGGGTCCAGTCGCTGATCATGCCCGCCTCGCGGCACATGTCCAGGGCCTCGTTGACCGCGAACGCAGTGGCCGCGGGCTCCAGGGTGCCAGCGGCACTCTCCCGGTAGCGCAGCCGCCAGCGGTCGCCCTTGCGCAGGAAGTGCCAGGCGTCCAGCAGCCCCTGGTCCTCCAGGGCTATCAGGGCGGGGCCGAGGAGCCGGACGGCGTGCTCCTCGGGGGTGTCGGTGGCCAGGTGCAGGTGGACCTGCGTCCAGACTCGGTCGCCGGTGGCGAGCACGGGTTCTCCTTCTTCGGGTCAGACGAGCAGCAGCAGGGCGTCCCAGCCAGTGCCGGGAGTGTTGGCGCCCAGGGAGCAGCGGGTGAGGGAGATGCCGGCGCTGCCTTCGAGCAGGCCGGGGCCAGTGGCGTCGGTGCCGGGGTCGGGCAGGTTGCTGGCTGCGGCGAGGATGCGCATGGCGGTGGCGTGGTCATCGGTGCGCTCTGCGAAGCGCCGGGCGGCCAGCCGGACCCCGGCGGTGCCGTGGCAGACGGTGCCGTCGGTGAGGCTGTGAGCTTGGTCGGGGTCTTCGAGGGCGTCGAGGAAGGCGGCCTCGGCGGTGCGGGCACGGTCGGGGTCGCCGGTGGCGCGGGCGGCGTGGTGCAGGGCGGTGGCAATGCCGGGGGTGCCGTAGCACCAGGACGGGCGCAGCGGCTTCGACTGCCGGGCGCGGCCGCTGTCGGCCTCGGCGATGGTCAGCGCCTCGGGCCACCAGGCGCGGGCGGCGCCGTTCTGCTGCCAGGCGTCCAGCCAGTCGAGGATGCGCTCGATCGCCTCCAGCTGGCCGGGCACGCGGGTGCCATCGAGGTAGGTGAGGGCCAATAGGGCGAGCGGGCCGGGGATGCCGTGCGCGATGCCGAAGTTGCCGTGGCCGTCGGGGTACCGCTCGTCCCGCTCGCCGGTGGGCGCGAGGTGCGTCCACCAGCCCGAGCGCCCGCCCACCGGCACGGTCAGCCGCACCAGGTAGGCCAGCACTTCCCGCAGCAGTTCCTGCCGTCCCCGGGCTCGCAGGTGCACACCGAGACCAGTCAGGCCGCCGAGGAGGTCGAACTCGTGGAAGGCGGGGCGCTGCCCGGCGTCGATGCGGTGGTGGGCGGCGGCCAGGCGCTGCTCCACCACGTCCTCCACCACGGCATTCAGGCCCATGCGCGGCTGCTTGTAGGCGCGCGGCCCGTGAATCGCGGCGAGATGCAGGACGTGGGCGACGGCGGGCGCGCCGTAGAACACGCCGGCCTCGGCGAAGGAGTTCACGGGCTGGCGCACGCACGCGGTGATCCACTCGTGTGCGGTGTCCCAGTCACCTCGGCCGGTGGTGGCGCGCTCGATGTGCAGCAGGGCGGTGGCGAGGCCGCCCTTGGCCAGGGACTGGCCCCACTGGGCGGAGGCATCGGTGGGCGGTGCGAGCAGGTCGGCGGTCATGCCGGTTGTCCTTCCTCGGCGCGAGCGGTTCGGGCGGTGAGGGTGAGTGCGGCGGCGCGGGCCAGGCGGTGGCAGGTGCGCTCGCTGGCCGGGTTGAGGCCGACGGCGCGGGCGTGGTGCAGGTGCAGCAGCGAACCGAGGACGTCGGCGGGCTCCAACTCCCCGTCCCGGCCGAGCGCCCTGCGGTAGTCGGCCAGCTTCTTGGCCCGCACCTCCCACTCCGAGGCGAGGGCGCGGCCCTCCTCGGTGAGCGCCAACCGATCGGGCCTGGCAGCGAGTTCGGCGGCCAGCCGCGACGCGGAGCGCGGCAGCGCGATCTCGCTGCGCCTGGGCACCCGCTCCAGAAGCCAGGCGTGGCCGGCCTCGGGGCCAAGCAGGCCCGTGGCGAGGTCGAGCATGCTCGCCGCAGTGACGGTGGCCGGGTCGGTGGAGGTGGCGCGCTGGTAGGCGATTTGGGCCAGCGCCGCCCGGGAGTCGAGCGCGAAGAACTCCTCTGCCGCCCGCAGCGCCGCCCCGCGCCCGTACCGGCCGGACTCCGGCAGGTAGGTGTCGAGTTCCATCCGCGTCAGCAGGCCCTCCTCCCGCATCTGCTCGGCCCACCGGCCGATGCGCTCGGATGCCAGTGACCACGCGGCGACGGCGGAGACGGGGATGCGCAGGCGCAGATGCGGCTCGGGGTCGGTGTGCCGCAGGAACCACCACTGCGGCGGGACCGCCCAGCCAGCGGCCAACCCCGGGACGCGCGCGAGGAGTTCGTCGGCGCGGCGCGGGTTGCCGAACAGGCGGGCCGACAGCCACCCGGACGCTCCGGGCAGGTGCCCGGACCGGACGGTGGCCGGGCTCCCGGGCCGGGGGCGGGTGGCGGGCAGCGGAGTGCAGGTGGTGTGCAGCTGCACGGTGATCTCGTGTGCCCGGCCGCACCACCGGTTGTCGTCTGCCCGGGGGGCCTCGATCAGGATGGCGGTCGGCTCCCGCAGCAGGTGCTCGCGCAGCAGCACCAGGTGCTCCGGCAGGCGCACGTCCAGCGGCAGCCGCAGGTCGTTCTGCGACAGGTACACCGCCGCCCGGACGTTGTAGCGGGCGATCCACTCACCCGCCGCCGCCCGCCACTGCTCCCACTCGGCGTCCTTGCCCGGTAGGTCGGCGGCGGGCAGGTGCCAGCGCGCCGCCGACAGCACCACCTCCCCGTAGCGCACCCGCGGCAGGTAGGGCAGCTGCCCGGCCGCGCCCCAGTTGAACGCGGTCAGCCACGGGGTGTGGGCGTGGGTGATCTCGCACAGGAACCGCACCAGCGGGTCGGTGTTCGCCCGGAAGTCCACCGCGTTGAGCGCCCGCACTTCCACCGGGCGGCGGTCGGCGAGCCGCACCAGCCACATCCGCCGCTCGTCCGCACACACCCCCAACTCCTCCAGCCGCAACACCGATCCGATCTGCGGGTACTCCCCCAGCGTCAGTACGGGCAGCAGCGCCGGGGCGCGGGAGACGTTCTCCGCGCGGGCGTACAGCGGGGGCGCGGAGACCTGCACCACCAGTGCGTCCGCCCGCAGCGGCGGCGCGACGGCGATCGCCGCCTCCAGCTCGCGGCGGCGTTCGGGCTCCAGCAGGTACAGGAACCGGCCCGCGGTCGTGCCCGCTGCGCGCGGCACCGCCTGCACCACCGGGGTGAACGCCACGGCGCCGTCCGCAGCCAGCCGCACGGTCATCTCGGCGTGCGGCTGCACCGCTCCCTCCAACACCGGGGCAAGGCCCTCCAGCAGGGGGCCGTCAAGGTTGACCTCGTCCAGGCACTCGACAGCGGCCTTCTGCGCCAGCGCCATCAGCTGGGCGTCGCGCCGTCCGAACTGCGGCGGCACGTCGGGCAGGACCGCGTCCCGGTAGCGGGCGGGGAAGCCCATCCCGGTGTCCGGGTTCACCAGCTCGACCAGCGGCACCACCGCGCCCGGTCCGAACCGCTCCGCGAACCGGCCATGGTAGTCCACCCACGCCGGATGGCCGTCCGGGAACGGCGACAGCCGCGTCAGCACCTCGGCCGCGCCGGCCACCAGCGACGCCACCCGCCGAGGCAGGACCGCCGGACCCGCGTCCAGCCGCAGATCCACCATCAGCGGCGACGGCCCGTCCGGGGCTCTGCCCTGTTGGCGGGTCAGCTGCCGGGTCAACCGGGAACGTAGCGTCCGCTGCGCCGTCGGATCGTCAAGCTCGTTGTGCCGGGTCAGCTGCTCGCGGACCGTTCGCAGGGTGTTCCAGGAGGCGTCGGCTGCGGGGATCTGGTCGAGGCCGGTGGTGTGGGCGATGGCGAGCAGGTGGCCGAGCGGGTCGGTCGCGGTCGTCGGCAGCCGCAGGATGCTGATCAGGAAGCCCTGGCGCACCAGCTCGCCGAGCATCGCGTGCACCGTGTCCGGCGGGGCGGCCGCGAACAGGTCGGCGAGTTCGCCGAGCGTCACCGACATTGGGCCATCGGCCGCCTCCAACACGGCCAGCACCGGGCCGGTCGCGCGGACGGACACCTCCGCCGGTTCGCCGTCCTGCGGGTTCCGGGTCACCGGCAGGACGACGCGCCCCCCTCGGCGCACCCGCAGCTGGTTGGCCGTCACCGGCAGCAGGTCCCCGACCACCTCCTCCAACTCCCGAACCACGGACGACAGCCAGCGCGCCTCGGGCCGCGCCACCGCCCGGGACGTGCCCCAGCGGGGCGCGTCGGGGAAGTCGCCGAAGGGGACCGCGGTCACCCCGGCGAACAGCCCGAAGGGCGTGGCCCGCTGCTGGCGCAGCGCGTACTGCATCACCGAGGCCGTCAGCCGGCGTAGCCGCCGCCGAGGTACGTGGTCGAAGTTGAAGACCACCTCACGCACCCGGGCGGCCAGCTGCGGGCCCGCGGCGACCTCGACGGCCGCCGCAAACACGGCGTCCGACCAGACGTGCTGGAGCCAGGCCCGCCAGTTCCCGGTGGCGTGGGGGCCAGTGTCGGCCAGGTCGGGCCACCACCCCGGTCCGGCCCCGGCCGGACGGGCGGCGGCCCGCAGCAGGGCCGGTCCTGCAACGGCATACACGGGTATTCGCCTCGATTCCGGGAGATTTAAGGAGATTTCGGAAACGCCGGGGCCCGGCGTGCGGCGGCTTGACGGCCGCACACCGGGCCCCGGTCACACGGGGAGGGGGGCTGTCAGACGTTGCCGCCGAACGAGGTGCAGGCGGTGCCCGAGCAGGTGCTGCCGCAGCCGTCGTCGGTGGAGCGCAGCAGCGCGGCCACCGGGTCGGCGCCCTCGACGATCGTCACGTCGAGCTCGAAGTCGCTCGCGGCGGCGGTGCCGGTGAGGGCCTGGGTCATGGTGCTTCCTCCTTGAGTCGGTGGTGCAAGACCTGGTCGCGGACTACGGCCAGGAGATCGTGAGCCGGACGTGGGTCTTGTCGATGACCAGCCCGTCCGGGAGCTGGTCGTTGGGGGTGCCGATCGGCTGGGCGGTGAAGACCGGACCGTCGCTGGTGCGGTGGTCGCAGTGCCACGTGCGCACCTCGGTGTTGATCAGGGCGGCCAGGGGTCCCCCTTCGGGGCCGAAGCCGTGCGCGCCGAACTCGAACATCACCGGGTCCTCGCTGATCTTGCGCAGCGCGAGGTAGGCGAGGCTGCCGCCGTCCACGATCACCGGGCACGCCATCCGGTTCGCCGGGGCGACCGTCTTGGTGTCCAGTTCCGGGTCCACGGACATCAGGCCGAAGCCGGGCAGCGAGGACGCCAGCCACAGGTACAGCGAGTCGAAAGGCTCCTGGTTGCCGATCGTCACCCCGCTCCACCACTCCGCGCGGGGCGTCTCCAGCACGCCGCCCAGACGGCTGGTGTCCGGCCGCTCCAGCTCATCGAAGCGCAGACCGATCTCCTTCGTGCCGCGCGGCAGCACCAGGAACTCGTCGTGCGCGTCGGAGCCCTGGATCTTGACGAAGCCGGAGACCGTGGCGGACACGCTCACCAGCCGCTCGCCCTTCCGGCGGAAGGTGATCGAGCGGGTCAGCCCGTGCATCCGCAGCGGCACGGTGATCGTGCCGCCCTCGACCAGAGCACCGGTCCACGCCGGCGGCAGGTCCCACGCCCCGACCGTCACGATGATCCGGTCGAACGGGCGGCCCTCCACCGGCCCGGAGCCGTCCGCCAGCACCACCCGCACTCGCCCGTATCCGGCCTCGGCGAGGTACTTCTCCGCGCGCTCGGTGACGAACGAGTCGATGTCGACCGTCACCACCTCGCCCGCAGGGCCAACGAGTTCAGCGATCAGCGCCGCGTTGTAGCCGCCCGACCCGACCTCCAGAACCCGCATGCCCGGCAGCACGTCCGCCTGCTCCAGCATCTGCGCCTGGATGCGCGCGGCCGACACCGAGCTGACCGCCAGCCCGTACTCGTTCCGCTTTGTCACCAGCGCCCGCTCCGGCTCGTACGCCTCAGCGAGCGGCACCTCGGGGGCAAACACGTGCCGGGGCACGGCGAGCAGCGCGGCCGCTACCCGGTCCGTAGAGATCGCGCCGCTGGAGCGCAGCGCCTCGACCATCGCGGTGCGCAGCTGGTCGGGAGACGCTTGGCTGGTCGTTTCCGCCGTGGCGGTCATCACAACTCCTACTCGTCTGCCGCGGCAAGCGCGGCGCTTCTGTGCCGGGGACGTCGGGGCGTCCCTGCTCCGGGCCAGTGCAGTCGGCGCGACCCGGGAGACTATGTGCTGGGTCAGACGGCCACGGGCGTCCGCAACCGGCCCGGCATGCGGGGCTCCGCACCGGTGCTGGCCCCGGCCGAAAGCACGTACACCGTCTGGTCAACGAGCAGCGTCAGCGTGAAGTCCTCGCCGAACACCACGGCAGCCATCGCGGCCTCGTACTCCTCGCGAGTCGAGAAGGCGAGGCGGGGCCAGTGCGCGTCCGTCGCGTCGAAGTGCTCCGCCATCGCGTTCAACCGCGCCCTGATCCACAACACGGCGATCCGCGCGGAGGACGCCTCGAACGTGGCGAGCACCATCCGGCGACCCGCCCCTGGCGTCAGCGCGGTCACCTCGCACCAGTACGCCCCACCCGCCCTCTCCGCCTCAACGAGGGTCGTGCCGCTGTGATCCACCGGAGGTGTCGCCCAGCGGGGCAGCAGTCCGGTGCCGGAGAACGCCGGCGCGACCGGCGCGGGCGGGCTCGACCGGCGAAGCCGCAGAACGCGACGTAAGGCACGCCTCACTGTCTCTGGCCATCGCGCCGTCATGCCGCCGCCCCCAACTGCTCCCGGTAAGGCACCTCGGCCCACACGATCTTGTCCCCTCCCGATCTCTCGACGCCCATGGCCGCCGACAGCCTCTGCACCAGCAACAGGCCCCGGCCGCTCTCCTCAGAAGGGCGGAAAACCGCAGGCAGCAGCAAGTCCGGCCGACCGTCCACCACCTCGATCCGGCAGCGGTCCTCCGTCCACCGCAAGCGCACCACCACGTTCTTGTTAGGTACAGCTGCATGCCGCAACACGTTGGTGACCAGCTCGGACACGATCACCACGAGGTCTTCCGCCCCTGAACTGTCCGTCTCCCAGTCACACTCCTGGACAGCTCGGTCAACATCGCGTCGGGCGAGCCTGACCGAGTCCGGTGTTGCGGGGAACTTCCACTCCTGATCCTGGAGCTCCTGCTCTACCGCGCCCACGCCCGCTCCTTTCGCCACCACAGGTGTTGAATCCCGAGCCGTAACCCTGGCTGGGAGAGTCGATGCTCGGGCGGTACCGCCCGCCCGATCTAGACAACCGTGGTTGGCGACTGGGAGTAAGGTGTTGGCCACCCCCAGCGGTTTAACCGGTTTAACGGGCAGTCAGGGACTGTGATGGCAAAGCTAGTTCGCGTGAACGAGAGCCTGCAGAAGATCATCAAAGAGTCTCGTATGACGTACGATCGCCTGGCGTTGGAGCTGGGCATCATCGCAGGTCGCAATGGAGATCCTGCACGTCCCGGCAAGTCGCTGATCAGCCACTGGGTGCGCTACAGCGTGGTGCCGTCGGGCAACATGCCGCACTACCTCGCCACAGTCCTCTCCGCCCGGCTTGGACGCACGGTCACCCTCGCCGATCTCGGCCTGGCTGAGGCGGCAGTCGATCTCCGCGACTGGAGCTTGGATACGCTGAGCGTCCTGGCCGATCTCCGACGAATCGACGTGGACGACGTGGAAGTGGATCGCAGCACCGCCCTACAGCTGATGGCCTACTCCCTCGGCGCGCTCGCCCTTCCGGGAGAGAAGTGGTGGAGCGCCATGGCGCGCACCGGAACAACACGCGGTGGCGCTGGCACTCGGCGGGTGGGCGAAGCTGATGTCGAAGCAGTACGCGACATGACCAGCTTGTTCTCCCAGGTCGACCAGCGGCGCGGCGGGGGCCATGCCCGCACTGCTGTTGTCCAATACCTCACCAGCGACGTTGCGCGGTTCCTGCGTGGGACCTTCGCATCTGAACGCACTCGTCGGCAGATGTTCTCGGCAGCTTCCGAACTCGCCTACGTAGCTGGCTGGATGGCCTTCGACAGCACCGACCACGCAGCGGCCCAGACCTACTTCGGCCTGGCAGTCCGGCTCGCCGCAGAGGCGGACGACCCGGCGATGGCTGGCCATGTCCTACGGGCGATGGCCCACCAGGCGCTCGACCTAGGACACGCCAAGCAGGCGCTCGACATCGCCACCGCGTCGATCAGCGGCAACCGATACGCTCTCGCCTGCCACCGCGAACGCGCCCTGCTCGGAGTGATCCACGCCCGCGGCCTGGCAGCGACCGGTCAGCACACGGCGGCGACCGGTGCCCTGCTCAAGGCCCAGCGCGACCTCGCCGCGGCCGGACCGGGAGACGACGAACCGGCCCGGGTCTTCTTCTTCGGCGAGGCCAGCCTCGCGCACGAGACCGCCTCAGCCCTGCGCGACATAGGTGATCTCCCGGGAGCTGTGAAGGAGTTCGAGCACAGCGTCGAGACCCGGAAGGCCACTTCGTTCGCCCGAACCCACGCCGTCACTCTGGGATACCTGGGCGCCGTCCACGTCCGGCTGAAGAACATCGAAGAGGGCTGCACGGTCTGGTCAGCAGCCCTCGACGCCATGGAGTCCGTTCGCTCGGGCCGGACCCGGCAGACCGCGATGCACATGCGGGCCACGCTGTCGCCGTTCCGGCACCGCGGTATCCGGAGCATCGACCGAGTCGACAGCAGGGCGGCCGCCTACCTGGAAGCTACCGGCTGAACAGATGGACCGTCACATACCGATCCACAGGAGGGGAACCGACCATGACCGACCGCGAGATTTTCGAAGTCGAGGCGCTGGGCCACGTAGTGGGCGGCCGAACCGAGCCCACGGACGATTTCTGGGGCGGCACGCGGGCAATCATCCGCCTCGACAGCACCCGCTTCACCGCCGACGCCACCAAGGGTCTCGAAGACTTCTCCCATCTGGAGGTCGTTTTCCGGTTCCACCTCACCGACCCCACTGACCTCAACCTCGGTGCCCGACGCCCACGCGACAACCCCGACTGGCCCGAGGTCGGCATCTTCGGCCACCGCAACATGCGCCGCCTCAACTGGCTCGGCGTCTCCCGCTGCCGCCTTATCAAGGTCGACGGCTTGGACCTCCACGTCGAAGACCTCGACGCCGTCGACGGGACGCCGATCCTCGATGTGAAGCCCTGGTTCATCGACTTCGGGCCACGCGGCGATGTTCATCAGGCCCAGTGGACCACCGACATGCTTGGCGACTACTTCGCCTCGCGTCAGGAAGCCTGACCGACCGGAACACAGTCGGAAAACCACGCGGGGGTGCGGGTGGCCGCCAAGAGCCCCCCGCCCCCGGCGTGACCCGAGCGTTGCCCCTTACGCCACCGGGTCAAGGCCGGCGTCGGGGCGTAGCCCGAACGCCCGGCCGCAGCGCGGGTGGGAGATCGGCCACTGGGCGGCTTCTTCGAGGGAGCGCAGGCTGCGGGTCGCCTTGTCGGGGTCGGTGTGCGACGTCCATCCGCAGTCGGCCCCGTCGAAGACCTCGACCACCCGGACCCCGGCTTCGCGCCCCACGCTGAGCGTCCCGGCGTTGTACGCGACGCCGGACTTCGCGAGGGTCGCCGCCTCTGCCCACGCGCGCACGGGCACCCTCGCTCCGCCGCGGTAGACGACGTGCCCGAGCTGGTGCTCGGCGAGGAGGCGATTCGCCAGCTGGCGGGCCGCCTGACGGGCCGTCGTGTTGCCGGCGGCCAGGTGCGGCAGCTCCTGGCGGGCTGCACGCCGGGCCGCCCGGTAGAAGACTCCGGCCATCCGCTCCGCTTCCTCGGACCGCCGCAAGAAGTCCGCGTAGGAGTCCGCCGCCAGGGACTGGAGTGCTTCCCGGTGGATGAGCGTCCAGGTGAAGCTGGCCCCGACCGCGTCGGCGGCCTCCGCCGCGCCTCGGGCGTACAGGCTGGGCAACTGCCGCTGGACGAACGCCCGCGCCTCGCCGTCCACAGCCTTGTGGAAAACCTCGATCGCCGCCTTGAACTCCTCGATCGTGGCCAGCACCTGCGGCGTCCGCTCGTGCTGGGCGAACGCGGTCGCCACCGCCGTCTGCCGGTCGGCCAGCCGCTGCCAGGCGTCCTCGAGTACGGCCGCAACGCGGCGGGCGACTTCGTCCGCGTCGCCCGGCACGAGCGGGGGCCACGGGTGGGGCACGGTCACCGCCTCCGGTTCGCGGGCCGCAGCGGCGCGGTGACGAGGTAGGTAGCTGCCTCGGTGGGCGCGTCGTCCGGGGCCTGGCCATCCTGGACGGAGGCGATCTGGCGCTCCAGGCCCGTGAGGTTCCCCGTGTTGTCCATGGTGACCACGCCGTCGACAGTCAGGCGCAGCGGGTCGGCGAGCAGCTGGGCCCGGCGCTCGGCCAGGACCTCCAGCGCGACTGCGCGGGCGGACCCGAGCCGGGTGTAGCGGGCTGCCAGGTCTGTCTGGTCGGTGCTGGGACCGAGTTGGGCGAGCAGCCACGCCAGGGTGCCGCTGTCCATGGTGAGCTCCAAGAAGAAGGACCGGCACCCGCGGGGCGGGCGCCGGTCGGGTCAGGCAGTGGTTCGGGGCTTCCGGGAGCGGCGGGCCGGCTCCGGCTCGGACTCCGGCTCCGGTTCTGGTTCCTGCTCCGGCTCCGGCTCGGGCTCGGACTCCGGCTCGGCTTCGGGCTCTTCCTCCCGTTCGGGCTCCGCGTCACCGTCCCCTTCCGGCTCGGGCGGCTGGCCGCCCTCCCACGCCGCCGGGTTGGTGATCAGCGCGGCCACCTCAGCCTCCGGTTCTGTGCCGGGCTCCAGCACCAGGCGCTCGTGGCTCACCGGGTGCTCGATGTGCACCGCGGCGGCGAGTCGGCCGCCCATCACAGCACCGTCGCGCAGACGTAGGCGTCCGCTGTGTACAGCACCGGCATCGCGGCGGCGTGGCCCGCGGTCCAGATCTGGACCGGGTCGTCCTGGGCACCTCGGGTGACCACGATCCCAGGCGCGTCCTCCCGGACGATCTGCGGGTTCGACCCCCGCGACAGGGCGAGGGCCTGCGCGGTCGTGCCGTACTGAGTCTGCCCGAAACGGTCCCGGTTCGGGGGCAGGAGAATCCACCGGTTCTCCGGCAGCACGCGGGTGGCGACGTCGTCCACGTCGATCTGCACGTCGTAGGTGACGATCTGCGGCAGGTTGTACCGGGCCCGGACGGAGGCGACCTCGGTCGGCGTCAGCGTCGCCGTGGGCGTGCTGGAGCCCACCACGGAGCCGTAGTACGCGGCCCGGTACGCCGCGTTGCCCGCGAGGTAGGTCTGCGCCTTGTACGAGGTGAGGGCGATCTCCGGCAGCGGCCTGCCGGTCGAGCGCAACAGCTCGATCCACCGCAGCTCGTCCGCGAGCGGGTCGGAGGTCGGGTCGGACCACACCTTCGCGGCGACCGGCAGGTTCGCGGCCGGCACCTGGAAGTCCGCCTCGGTGACCAGACCGTTCTCCGCCAGCGTCAGCTTGCCGTCGACCAGGAGGTCACCGGCCGCCAGCTCCAGCCGGTCCTTGATCGCGCCGACGTGCTGCTCCACGTCGTCGTACATCGTCTCGATCAGCCGCTCCTGGTCGGCTCCGCGGGCCTGCTCCTGGAGGATCAGCTCCTGCTCGTCCACGAGCAGCTTCTCCCCCAGCGGCGGGAAGAGGCCCTGCGTGACGGTCTGCGCGACCTTGCGGGTCGCGAACGGCACGCTCGCGGAGAACGACCGGTACTTCGCGGCGTTGCGGCGGCGGGACGTGGACTTGATCCGCCACATCACCTCGTTGACGTGGGTCTCGGCGAGGACGGACCGGGTCAGGAAGTAGTCGTCCGGGGTCTGGATCGAGCGCGCGAAGGTCGTCAGGTCGTTGACCGTGATGTCCTTCACGAGGTCCTGGATCGTCATGGGTCTCTCCTCTCAGACGAAGCGGATCTGGGCGCCGGTGCTGCTCGGCGTCACCTTGGTCGGGTCGATGCCCCCGGGCACCCGGGCGGCGCGCACGACGCCGTGCCACAGCAGCGCGGCCGGGACGCGGGTGGAGTTCGGGGAGAACAGGGCCTCCGCGTACACGACGCCGGCGAGGACCTGGCGGCCGTCGACGGCCGTCGGGTCGAACGCGCCGTACAGGCCGCTGGCGGTGATGCGGCCGACGGGGACGCCGGACAGGACCCGGCTGTAGGGCTGCCGGGTGTCGGCGGACGCCTGGTAGTGGGTGTTGGGGGTGAGCTTGGTGACGTCGAGCGTCACGGTCTCGGTCGTGTCGGTGCCGTGCAGGCCGACGAGCCAAGCCTTGTCGGCGGTCAGCGTCGTGCTCGACGTGATCGGCTGGATGGTCATGCGGGGCCCCTCCTTCGGGGACGGGTGAGAGCGGTCTCTCGCACTCACCCGGGCGGTGGTGCCGTCCACGAGGAGGGGCGTGGTCCCGTTGTCCCGGTGACTGCCGGGTCAGAGGGGCGGGTTACTGCGTGATGTGGCCGCGCCGCTTGGCCATGGCCAGACCTGCGGCCCCCAGCGTGCTCGCGCCGGTGCCCCGCGGCGGCGGGCCTCCGGCGGGTGCGCCGCCGGGCGCGGGCGGGGCGGCGGCGGGCTGGCCGAACAGCTCCTTGCGGCGCTCCTTCAGCGCGGCGACCGCGTCGACCACGGCCTGATCGTCGGCGTCGTCCGGGAGGCTGATCAGGCGTTCGGCGTCCGCCAGGTCATCGCCCGTAGCACCAGCACCAGCGAGGACGGCGCGCAGCCGTGCCGAGCGGAGCGCGGCCTCGGCGGCCTCCTCGCGGGCCTTCGCGGCGGCGATCGCCTGCTCCGCGGCCTGCTCCCGCCGCTGTACCTCGGTCAGCGCGGCTTCGTCTGCTGCACGCCGCTCGGTGATGTACGTGGTGAGGGTGTCGGTGTCCGGGAACCCGAGGTCGGTGGCGAGCTTCTTCAAGGCTGTCCGCGCTCCCTGCGACTTCTCCCGCGCGAGGAGCCTGCTCAGGTCGGCCTGCGTAACCGCGGGCAGCTGCGGGTCGCCCGGGTTCGGGTCGTTGGACGGGTCGTCCGGCGAGGCACCGAGGATGGGGAAGATCGGGCGGCCATCGCGGCGGTAGCCGACGGGCACGACGGGCGGCAGGGAGCGGTGGGCCATGCGGACGTCCTCCGGAGCAGCGCCCCCGCGCCAGTGGCCCAGTGTAGCCACCACGGCGCGCCGCCTGCGCAAGCGAACTCACCAACTCGGCGAAACTGCTTGCTCATTCACGAGACAGAGCGTGATGATGCAAGGTTCATTCAAGCCCAGGAGGTACAGAGCGGTGGAGTTCGAGACGTTCAGTGACATGCAGGCCCCCGACCCTCGGGGGCTCGTCTTCACCCCGCGCGGGCTCGGCGGGCCGATGAGCCCGGAAGCCGCTGCCGAGTTCCGCCACAAGGCGGTTACCCGCTTCGAACTCGCGCCCGACGTCTCGGAGGAGACACGGCTACGCTTCGAGCAGGTCCAGCGGATCTACTCGTACGGGCTGCTCTGCTACGACCTCTACACCGCTGCCAGCGACGCCGCTCTCCTGGTCCTCGAACAGGCGCTTCGGGACAGGTTCGTCTCGTTTCACAACGGGCTGATCACCTTCCGCACTCCCCGGGGGGTGGAACACACGGTGCCGGCAGACCGCTACAACCACTTCTTGGACAGGTACAAGGCCGAGAAGGGGAACGAGGTCAAGACCGGTCCGAGCGGCGAGTGGGTCAAGTTCGGTGGAGGCATGCTGCACTCCTTGAAGACCTGGGCTCGGCACGTCGGGCTGCTGCAAGGACAGCGCAATCGCGGCATGGAGAAGATGCTCAGCGAACTGCGAAACGCCGTGGCCCACCCGAACGGCTTCACCCTGCTCAGCCCCATTGAAGCGACGCAGCGCATCTGGGACCTGGCCGAGATCATCAATCACTTGTGGGGCCACAAGACCCCAGGTGGGCGTCTCTACCCGGCCGGGCTGCCCCAACGTGTCTGCTGGCTGGGTTGGGACCCGCGCACAGGAAACATCGCCGCGGGGGACGCAGAGAACCTGCAAGGCTTCCGCGACGACTCCGACTTCGAGTTCATCGTGCTTCGAACCGTCCACGAACCCGGTGGCATCAGCGATCCGCACCTGTTCGAGTTCGACTCGTGGTACGAGGCGACCCAGTACCCGACCGAACTGCTCTGGGGTCCCGGCTCCAAGGCGGAAGCCGTGGATTGGCTGGCCAACGAGTCCCCAGAGGACAGCACTTGCCACTACCTCGACCGCATCTTCCTGGTCCGGCAGCACGCTGGCCGGGCCTTCCTGCCGATGCGGCCCGAGGTAGCCGCAGGACTTCCGGCAGAGGAGCAGGACGGCGTCTGGCATGTCCTTCGCGCCGACTACCCGACGGACGCCTTCGTACATGCGCGCTACCTCAACGGCTCCCCGAAGCATGACACTTCCGGCGAGTGCAGTGAGTGCTGGGTGACAGCTCTTGGGCAGGGTGACCTGGCAGAGGCCCTTCAGGTGGCCGAGAAGGCGGGAGCGAGTGTTGTCCCTGTCTCGCCGCCGGATTTCCGCACACCGCTCGCCTTCCCTCGCTCCCAGCCCCTCACCTGAATTCCCGCCACCCCGTCCGCGATCAGTGATCGTTCCCGCCAGCTGCGGTCACCAACGGCAGTGCGGGAATGTCCGGTCCTGTCTCGGGCAGTCCCAGGAACTGACGAACGGCGGCGTTGTCGCCGGTGGCATCGGCGAGCCGGGCCGCCGCGTCGAACGCGCGGGCCTGGATGCGCTGTACCTCCTCGGCCGCGTCCTCGATCGGGTACCCGGCGTCCATCAGCATCCTCACACCGGTCTCCAGCGAGATCACGCTCGCGCCAACGCCCTTGACGACTTCCTCCAGGACGGCCGCCCGGTCCTGCGGCGTGTGCGGGCCCCACGCGACCCGGGCCGTCACGCTCTCGCCGGTGGGCCAGCCCTCCGCGTGCCCGGCCTGGAACAGCCGCTGGACGAAGCGCAGCAGCAGCTTGTACTTGTGCTCCCGCGCCAGCCGCATGCTGGCCACCAGCGAGTCCAGTGGGCCGAGGGCGAGTTGGAGCGTGTACCCCGACGGCACGTTGGACGGGTCGAGCGTGCCCAGGCCGGCGGCCGTGAGCCGCGACGACGCGGCGATGCGGTCCATCAGGTGCTCGCTCCGGGCACGCAGCTCGGCGAGCTGCGGCGAGGTGTCGAGCGCGTCCATCCGGCCGCTCTCGCCGAGCTGCCACACTGCACCGGCGCGCACCTCCACCGGCACGGGCTGGCCGGTGGCGCGGTCGCGCGGAAGCTGCGCACCGGCAAGGCCAATGATCGGCGTGCCGGTCGTCGCGCTCGCCGACGAGCCGTCGGAGTCAGTTGCCGCCAGCTCGTCCAGTCCCTGGAGGACCTTGGCGAGGATGGACTGCCCCCACCGGTCTCCCGAGTGCGGGATGGTGTTGCTGAGGTGGATCACCGGGATGAAGTCGATGCGCAGGTCCAGCCGGTCCAGCTCCACGCCGTCCGGCCGCGTCCGGTAGCGGGCCTTAGCCGGCGGCAGGTTGTAGACCGTCTCGCCTCGGCGGAGGTCGTCGAGCTGCCACTCCGCGTCGGTCAGGTAGCACGTCACCCCGGACAGGCGCTCCGGCTGCCACGGGTACCGCCGGACCGCTCGCCCCGCGGAGTCGAGCTGGTCGCCGTCCGCCGCCCGCACCGAGCCGCCTGCTTCCTCGGCGGGCTCGATGGGCGCGATCTCCCACGTGATCCGCCGCACCCGGGCCTTCACCCCCCGGGCCGGGTCCTCCGGCAGCTCCCACGCCAGGTGAACCCGGTCCGGGAACTCGTTGTCGTACTCGTCCGGCCACTCCGGAAAGTAGAAGCCCGGGTCATAACTCCGCACGGTCGGGCGGAGCTTGGCGGGGTCCCACGCCAGGACGTACACGCCGTCGCCGCTGAGAACGGCGGTGCGCTCTGTCTGCTGCATCCGCAGCGGCAGCAGCTCATCTTCGGCCCACTGGCGGAGTCGCCCTTGCGCAGCCGCCGCCTCGACGGCGCCCTCGGGTGGGACCTCGTCGTCCGCGTGCTCGGCCCCGGTGACGACGATGTGCTGCTCCGCACCGAGCAGGTAGCCGAGCGCAGCCTCCACCAGCCGCGACGCATCGCCCAGTTCACGGCGCTCCAGCCCGGAGTCGTCCCCTGTCGCGGCTGCGAGCTGGCCAGCCTGGTTCGAGTCGTAGGCAGCGAGCAGCTTGTACGCGGCGAGCCGCCGGAGGTCTTCCTCCGGCAGCCACGTGGCGGTCAGCTCCGGGAACACTTGGGCCCCTGGGCGCCGGTCGTTCATCGGAGCCTTGTAGTTCAGCCAGCTCCAGGCGTCGATCAGGACGGAGCGCAGGCCCACAGTGCCCTCCAGGCAGTCGGCCCCACGCCAGGGCTCAGCCTATGCGGTTGAGCCACACATGTTGGGTTGCGGCAGCTGACACTCCCTCTGCCGCTCCTTCAACTTGTTCAGAATTGTCCAGATTTCCTACGAGAATCGCACTGCCATAGATGGTGTGACGGGCAGTCCCCGACGAGGCCCCACGCCAGCGGCGCACCTCCTCCCTTCGCCGACTCAATCGACTTCAAGCTGCTTTCTTTCACCCGATGTACCACCCATCCGAGGAGGGCTCGGCCATCCCTAGGACTTCGAGTTCATAGCGGTTGTCGAGTTCGATCCCGCAGATATAGCAGTCAAAGTAATCGGGGAAAACATTCTCTGCACGCCGACCCCTTCCCCCATTTCCGCCCTTTTTGGAGCGTCGAGGTCGCCTGTTAATGGATGCCCTGACATCGCCCGGCGTGCCACACACCGGGCACTTTGCGTCCCGGGAAAGGCATTCCCCATATTCACTCCACCTATCCGCCTCCGGCTCCACAAGATCGGCGTTCAAAATTTCCTGCTGCGTCATCCCGTAGTAGAGCATGCGGTAAAGCTTCTTGGCACACCTGATCTTCACTGAAACTGCCAGTTGAGCCGCCTGAAAGCCTTCACTCCGAAAATCTTCGGCCATGGGTTCCAAGAGGCCGTCCTCCCATGCCTCCATCAGGCGCTCATCTGCAGCCTCGACTCCCTCCTGTGTCAGAGCCTGCTCCACCGCCATCTGAGCATCCCGCTGCATTGCTTCAAGGTCATGGCGGCGTTCTGCCCGCGAGCCCCAGAAGGCCGACACCTCTTCCTGGAGGTCCATCAGAACGGCGTCCGCCACGGTGACCGCGACAGCTAGAGCCTCATGGGTGATGGCGTCGTCATGTGCTCCAAGGTGCGCCACCCCATTGCGGGCCGTCAGAAGCGGGTCGAGGTCGCGCTCCTTGATCGGCATATTGATTAGGGCGGCGGCGCGCTTGAAAGCGTCAAGAGCCCCAATTGTCTTGATCTTAGTCTGAGGAGAGGCGGCGGAGGCACTCTGGCCAGTGGCGTGAAGAAGACTGTTGAAATCTCGGCCGTCAACAAGGAGGGACGGGTGGCGAGCGGCAAGGAGTGCTTTGAGTAGGTGTTCGGTGCCAATGCCTCCATGGAGCACCGCCATGTCATTATCACCAGTGCACCAGGCACTCAAAGCTCGGCTCATCTGACGTTGCGCCGAGGCGATCAGGCCACTCTTTTCCATGTCCCCACCTGTTGTCCGTCGTACCTTCGGATGGCAGGCTATCCACCAACTACCCGTCCGCGCACAAGGAATCACCGTCGGCCGACGAGGCGCTGGTCGTCGGTCTTGCGCGGTGGCGGCATCGCTGGGTCGAGGAACAGGTCCCAGATCGCCCAGACCATCGAGTCGAGGAGGTCCGGGGAGTCCTCGGTCTCGCCCTGGCCGACGAAGGTGGTCATCTGCTCCTCCAGCTCGGCGTACAACCGGGCCGGGCCGACGTGGTGGACGCGGGCCTGCTCGTACAGCTGCGCCACGGGCGCGGCTCGGGCCCGCTTGCCCCTGGTCGCGTGGACGATCCGCCAGTTCACCGTCGGGTCTACCTCCATCAGCAGCGCCGGGAGGTAGTCGCCGCCGTTGTTGGCCTCGATGACGACGCAGTCTGCCTCGTGCTGGTGGTACAGCTCGGCGGCGCGGCGCATCGCGGCGGTCGGCGTGAAGCGGTCCTGTTCGGCGTGGAGAACGTACCCGCGGGGCCGGTTGTCGCCGAACGCCGTGGTGAGCGGCCAGCCTCGGCCGGCCACAGTGAAGGCGGTCATGTCGGCGTTCTCGTGGCTCTTCGTGGCCGGGTCGACCGAGACGACGAGGCGCTGCATCTCGGGCAGGTTCGCGGCGTGCTGGCGGAAGCCTTCGACCTCCAGCATCCAGCCCTGCCACAGCGCGCCCTCGACGTCCTCCAGCAGTTCGCCGGACAGCTCCTGCCGGCCGAGGCGCGTCCCGGCGTACTCCTCCTCCAGCTCGTCCCGGGCGACGGCGGACAGGTTGGCGTCGTTCTCGCTCATGTGGCCCCGGGTGAGGACCACCCGGGGTTCGGGCCCGCCGTCGCGGTGCTTCTGCTCCTGGCGGCGGCCACGCTCGACCAGCCGCTTCACGTGCGGCAGCGGCTTCGGGGTGGTGGAGATCAGCATCTGCGGGGCGTCCGCTTCGCGGAGGCAGAACCACGCCATGTCGTAGACGCTCTGCGCGGTGTTCCTGCTCCAGGCCGCGTACTCGTCGCACCACACCTTGTCGAACGCCCAGCCGCGCAAGTTGTCCGGGGTCTCGGCACCGAAGCCACGGATGAGCGTGCCGTTCTTCAACCGGATCGTGGTCTCGCCCAAGCTGGAGTTGTACTTGGCGATGTCCTCGGGCGGGATGACCGCGAGCAGCCCGGACTTCGGGGAGTCGAAGCAGATGTCGCGGACCAGGGTGGCGTTCTTCGCGATCACCGCGATCTGCAGCCCCGGGGTTTTCGCCCAGTCCCGGACGGCCTCGGCTGCGGTGCGGGTCTTGCCCCAGCCTCGGCCGGTGAGCAGCATCCACACCGTCCACGCCCACGCCGGTCGCCGCTGGGACGCGCGGGCGTGGTTGTGGAGCCAGCCCGGGTGCGGGAGGCCGTCGCAGTCTGCCCGCTCGCAGGCCCAGCGGCGCCGGGACTCGTCGTCCGCGCGGGTCAGGGCTGCGACCTCGGCCTGGAGCTGACGCAGGCTCATTACCGCCGGGTCGGCCATCGCCTCCACTCCCCGGCGGCGTGCCCACCCGCTGGAACGCCCGGTCGTCTTCCGGCGGCTCACGCGCCTTCCTCCTCTGCGGCGATCCGGCGTTCCAGCTCGCGGCGCAGCTGGTCCATGCGGGCTCGTCGCTCCTCGTCGGTGAGGTCCGCGGCGTCCAGCGCATCGCTGTCCTGCTGCTCCGGGAGCGCGGAGGGTTCGTCACCGATGGCCCGGCGCTCGATGTCGGCGGCGACCTGGAAGTAGCGCAGCAGGTCCCCGGGGGTCAGCTCCCGGGGGTCGAGGGTCTGGAGGCGGGCGACTGCTTTGGACAGGAACGCCTGCGCGAGGCGGGCATGCCGGCGCGCCAGGTCACGGCGGGCCTGGCGCTGCTCGGCGAGGAACAGCCTGTCCTGGTCGCGGTCCCAGGCGGCGGCGCGCAGGACCCAGGCATACGAGCGCGACCAGCGGCCGATCAGGGCCCTGGACTTGTCCAACTCCTGTGCGACCTTCGTGATACTGCGCGCAGGGCCCTGATCGCGGTACGCCGTGAACGCCTCGTACGCCTTGGTGGGCTCGCCTTCCTGCCGCTCCCAGGGGTCTGCCGTGTTCGCGGCCACCGCTCACCTCCGGGTCGGTCTACTGGGTGTCGGCCGGGCTCGGGTCGGCGGCCAGGATGTCCAGGGCCCGCCACGGCTCGGTCTCGGGAACGCTGCCGTCGCGGACCAGGCGGTTGATGGCCCGGCGCAGCGTGGCGGCGGTCTCGACCGGCAGCTCCCGGACGCCGAGGACGCTCTCCACCGGGGCGTTGCCCCCGCGGGTCGGCTCTCCGCTGTCCGCGTCGAACCAGCCGTCGGCCAGCTCCGCCAGGTGGCGTTCGAACACGGTGAGGATCACGCCCAGGGCGGTCGCCGAGTTGCCGATCTTGTACGCGGCGCGGGCGGTCTCCAGCGCGTCGAGCATCGGCTCGTACTGGGAGAGTCCGGCCAGCCACCGCTGGTCGGCGCTGGCTGCGCTCCGGGCCGCGTCGAAGGCAGCTTCGGCACGCTCCAGCTCGTCCGGCAGGAACATGATCTGGACGCTGGCGAAGTCGAGGTTCGCCTCGCCGAGGCCGGTGACGTCGACCTTCTCCAGGAGGTCCAACGCCTTGTCGTCCAGGCCGCTGTACTGCCGCCACTCGACGGCCTCCAGCTCCTCGTACAGCTCCTTGAGGATCGCCGGGTCGTCCTGGCCCGTGATCGCGTTGTGGGAGAGCTGGAGGGCGATCTGTCGCTGACGGGGCAGCGGCTCGGTGATCTCCAGCCAGCCGATGGTGGACAGGCCGGCTTCGATGCTGGCCAGGGTGCGGTGGTTGCCGGACAGCACGATGCGGCGGCCCGTGTCGACGTCGTTCCACACGAGCGGGGTGGAGGTGAGGCAGCCGTCCTGCGTGATGTTCTCGACCAGGCGGCGGAACTGCTCGTGCGGCATGAACCGGGCGTTGATGTCGAGGAGGGTCAGCTCCCGGGGGTCGCCTTCGACGTAGCGGGGCGGGGCGAGCTGTTCGGTCACGGGGTGTTCTCCAGGGCGTAGCCGGAGCGGCGGGCGCGGCCGGTCCGGGTGGTGGGGGTGGGGTGGAGGACGGTGACGCGGATCGACCTGGGCCGCTTACCGGTGTCGGCGTCGACCACGGTGGCGGTGGCGTGGCCGGGGATGTGCGACTCGATCCGGATGCGGCGCCCCTCGTCCATCGGGTGGCAGGCGGCGTAGATCTGGCCGGGCAGGACCGTCATGGCTGGGTCTCCGGGTTGTTGGGGGTGGGGGTGCCCCACCGCTCGGTCCAGGTGGCGAAGGCGGTGGCGAGGTCGTGCCCGCCCATCGGTCCCTGGTACTGGAGTTGGAACTTCCAGGCGTCGTCGGCCGAGGGACCGCGCTTCGTCAGCCGCAGCAGCCCGCGGTACTTCATCGACACCGGGTTGTTGCTGAACGCCGTGGTGGAGACGGCGCGGACGCGGCGGGAGAAGGCGCGCTGGCAGAGCAGCTGAGCCTCGGTGCTGGTCGCGGCGAGGACGACCAGCTTGGACAGGCGGGGGTAGTTGGTCGGGGCCACCGCGAAGTCCGAGAGGAGGTACGCCTCGTCGGGGGTGTAGCTGCTGGGCGACATCGCGAACACGCCGACGATCCGGCCGCCGGCCTTCACAGCGACGGCGAGGTTCGCGGCACCGGGGGCGATGCGGGGGTTGAGGTAGCGGGAGCGCAGCGCGTTGAACTGGCCAGGCTTCAAGAGCGACAGCGTCAGGGGCCCTTCGATCTGCTCTCCCTTGCGGAGGCGGGGCGCGGTGACGGGCTCGATGGGCTGGCGGGGCGCGACGATCCGGGTCGGTGCCTTGGAGGCGTAGACGTAGAAGGGCGCGGCGCGCGGGGTGGCCTTGATGACGCCGCGCAGGTGCGGGCGCAGCTCCTCGACGTCGTGGTTGGAGGCGGTCAGCCAGTAGGGCCGGTCGGTGATCGCGCCGAGGACGCTGACCACGTCGTCGTCCGACAGAGGCGCGTACTCGGGGGCGTCCCAGTCGAAGTGGGTGTTCAGGGGCTCGTACAGCTTCTCGTAGCCACCGCCGTAGAAGGGAGGGAAGCTGCACACCGGGGCGTCGCTGGGGACCGTCTGGAGCCACGAGCGGACGTCTTCGGCCTGGTAGGAGGCGAGCTGGAGGTCGGTGCGGCTCAGCTTCTCGGTGGTCTCGGCGTGCTTGGCCTGCCACTGCTCCCGGTAGGAGTGGACGACCCGCTGGTGCCAGAGCCCGGCGCGGTCGACGGAGGCGAGGAAGCGGGTGCCGAGCATGAGGGTGGCGACGGTGCCGATCCCGTCGTCCAGCGAGTCGGCGAGCCAGCCAAGTTGGTCTCGGGATTCGTCGCGGAGACGGATGCCGACGGGCTGACGGGTGAGCCAGCGGCCGATGGCGGTGGTATAGATCGAGACGTCGGAGGAGTGGAGGGCGAAGCCCATCCTGGAGAGGGACCTCTCGATGGTGAAGTTCCCGCAGCACGGGATGTAGACCGGGCCGGTCGGCCACTGCTGCGCGGTCTCGCGGACGATCGAGCGCATCGGACCGGGGATCGTGCCCTGGAACATCGGTCCTCCTCCGGACGTGAACGTGGAAACGCCCGGTCCGGAGGGGTGAGGTCCGGACCGGGCGTTGTGCTGGAACCTAGCACAGTTCGTCTAGCTCAGCTTCGAGTCGTGCACCCTATTTTACGGTCGTCTGGTGCTTCGATCAGCGAGGCGGTACCCATCGGATCAGGCTCGTCGTCCGCCACGAAGAGGAGCTGCACGGGCTTCGCCTCGTGGCCGAACTCCTCGGGGGTGAACTCCAGCCAGCTCCGACGCCCACTCACAGGAGGGTGCCCTGTTCGTAGGGGCTGGGGCCGGCCATCGGCCCGAGCTCGCGGACCTGGTCCCCGGTGACGTCCTGCCACCAGTCGGCGAAGATCCGACGGTGGCACCACACGTCCGACTTCGCCAGGTCCTCGAAGCACAGGAGCACGAGGCGCTGCTCCCCTTCCTGCTGGGCGATGCGCCCCAGCCGCTCCGCGATGCGCGCCGCTCCGAGTGCCGCGAGGTCCGCCCGGTAGCTGGCGGTGAACTCTGGCCGGGGCCGGTGGAAGTAGGCGGCTGCCGGAGCCAGCTCGGCCACGGTGTGGGTGATCTGGTAGGGCAGCCGGAATCGCGGCGCACCGCGGGTGATGCGAACGGGAACGCCTTGCCCTGGCCGGTACCCCTGGAACCTGGAGGTGAACAGAGTGATTGCCTGCATCTTCGCTGGCCTTTCCTTTCAGCCGAGGAGAAAAGCCCGCCGCCGAGGCGACGGGCTTCATCCCCATTGCGCTCCTCGGAATTTCCGAGGAATTCTCTGACTCTTGCGATCGGGGCGGGGCGGGCGGCCTGGACCGCCCGCCCGCCGTCCGTCACGCCTTCACGGGCTCGGCGGCCTTCGCGGTCGGAGCGGCCTTCTTGGCCGGGGCCGCCGGGGCCGGAGCGGCCTTCTTGGCCGGGGCCGCCGGGGCCGGAGCGGCCTTCTTGGCCGGGGCCGCCGGGGCCGGAGCGGCCTTCTTGGCCGGGGCCGCCG